>JAJPJT010000009.1 GCA_021324095.1 Gammaproteobacteria bacterium | reverse complement strand
GCCGACCTCGTGCTGGCGGGCGGCACCGAGTCCATGAGCATGGTGCCGATGATGGGCTACAAACCGGTGATGAATCCCGAGATTTTCAAGGACGACAACATCGGCATTGCCTACGGCATGGGCATCACCGCCGAAAACGTTGCCACGCGCTGGAAGATCACGCGCGAGGAACAGGATGCGTTTGCGCTGCGCAGCCACCAGCGCGCGATCGCTGCGCAGGACACGGGCAATTTCAAGGAGGAAATCGCGCCCTTCCCGCTCGACGACCGTTATCCCGACTTGGCGAAGCGCGGCGTGAAAGAGGATCGCCGGGTCGTCGAGAACGACGAAGGCCCGCGCCGCGACACCAGTGCCGAGGCGCTCGCGAAACTGCGGCCCGTGTTCAAGCGCGACGGCAGCGTCACCGCGGGCAACTCGTCGCAGATGTCCGATGGCGCCGGCGCCGTGATGCTCGCCAGTGAACAGGCGATCAAGGATTACGGGCTGACGCCCATGGCGCGCTTCGTCGGTTTCTCGGTTGCCGGCGTACCGCCCGAGATCATGGGCATCGGCCCCAAGGAAGCAATTCCGAAGGCGCTCAGGGCCACCGGCATCAAGCAGGATCAACTCGAATGGATCGAGTTGAACGAAGCCTTCGCCGCGCAATCATTGGCGGTCATCAAGGACCTCGGTCTCGATCCCGACAAGGTGAACCCCGAAGGCGGCGCGATCGCGCTCGGCCACCCGCTCGGTGCCACCGGTTCCATCCGCATCGCCACGCTCGTTCATGGCATGCGCCGCCGCAAACAGAAGTACGGCATGGTCACCATGTGCATCGGCACCGGCATGGGTGCGGCGGGGATTTTCGAGATTGTTTAAAGAGGTGGCGTGTTGGCAAAGTTCACTCCCCGGATGCTTCTTCCTCCAGAAGCAAGCGCTTCAAATAGCGAAATTTCGCAATGTGGTCATGTAAGACTCGATGGAACAGGAAGAGCCCGACTGCCAGCGCCGCCAACAGGACCAGCGGTTCGATGGGCGACATCACGGGCGGTTTGCCGGAATGGACGCGAATTCCATAGCCGATCATCCCAAGCACAGCCGCTACAACACAGGCGACATAACCCAGCCGTGTCGCGAATTGCCATTTCTCTGCACGCAGCAGCGTCAGCTCCATCATGGCGCTGAGCGATTCCGTGTTGTCCTTGAGAACATTTTTGAGCGACCAGATCACACTGATCACCAGCAGGGAGATCAGCACAATTGCGGCGCCTCGCGTAGCGAAATTCCACGTCTCTGTGGACAGACCCGCCCAAATTGTCCAGATGCCGAGCACGACGCCGGCGATGCCAAGCGGAATACCACCAAGGATTGCGGCTGCCACTGAAAGCGTCTGCCGTCTCAACCGACGTTTGATACGAGTCGTCAGGACTCGCGGGTCCGGGTTTATGGCAGCCCAGGCTATGCCGAGATTGTCCCAGTACGCGTCGCTTCGTTCTGTCATTTGTCGTCTCCCAGGTGATCGCGCAGCAGGCCTTTCGCCCGCGACATCCGAATGGCTACAGCATTGGCGCTGATTCCCATCACGTCGGCGATTTCCATAATTGCAAGACCTTCAAGTGCAAGAAGAGCGACCTGCCGAAGAGAAAGCGGCAGCGATCGTACGGCTGCGAGCAATCTGAGTTGCTGGTCTTGAGCCATTGCGTTGCCTTCCGGAGTAGGTCCGTCATTGGCGAAATCCTCTGCAAGTTCGACGGAGCGCGGGAGACGAGCGGTTCGCCTTACATGAGAGATCGCTCGATTGGTGGCCACACGTGCCACGAACGTTCGCAGCGAACATTGCCCACGAAAAGTGGGTAGTGCCCTCCACAATGCGCAATATATGTCTTGAGCGAGATCCTCGGCCAACCACCTGTCCGCTTCGTAGCTGATCGCGATGCGCCTGACCAAGGGGCCAAATTCCTTCTCGACGTGATCAAAAGTTTTATGAGCGACCATGTCGACAAGAAATCCCCTCGGCTCGTCGCGAAACGATAGTCGCCCTGGAACAAGAACTCTTTCAGGAACCGGAATAAAGCGGGAGAGGCGTTTGAAGCCGTTTCACAGCAGCAAAGCCAGCGCAAACGTCTCCAGCATCATGAACGCCACCGCGAGACCGGCCGCGGTGCCGATCAACATTCCGATCCAGGTGCCAACACCGACCTTGGCAGCGTGTTCGATCGGACTCCCCGGACCCGATTCCCCGATCACCCCATCGACCAGATATCCGAACGGCACCCGCGGTGTTACATGCGGCCGGCAATCAGCTTGCCGGTCTTGAGCACCGCGGGAGTCGGCGAGGCGATGGTGCGCGGAAGCCCCATGTTGATCACGTTTCCGCCCTTCTCGATCAGAAGAAGGCTGGAATACTGGTCGTGCTGCCACAACGCGTGATCACCGATGCCTGCAACCGGGGCGGCCCCCATGTGCGCAGCAGCGTCGAAAAGACCCGGGTTGGACACGTCGAGAAAGAGCTCGTCGTTGGATGCCGTGGAAAAACTGCAGCGTGTCGTGAGCTTGCCGAATTGCTTGCGTTGACCCGGCCCGACCGCCTCCCCCATGGCAGCAGAGGCTTCGGCTTGGGTGAGCAAGCTGCAAGGATCGGCGATGGGGACAGCAGCGGCAGCCGTCGGCGTTGCGGAAGCGGCAACTTCCCCGGTGGCAGGCACACTGCCTTGATGTTGCGAACACCCCGCCATCAATGCGACGGCCGCGAAAACGGAGCAGGTCAGAACGATTCGCATTTTTCACCCCCGCGAGACGTCACCAAAGCGCGTTTTTACCCGCAACATCGTTATCGAAGCGTGAGAACTCGCTTGGCTTGAACATGATTCGCAGGGCGGGAGGACGAGGTGCATCCCGCCGTTTGCTACCCGAGACGCGTTCACACCCGCCCTCCCCGGTTCGCTAGAGCAGCAGCGCAAGCGCAAACGCCCCAAGCATCATGAACGCCACCGCGAGTTTGATCGCGGTACCGATCAGCAATCCGATCCAGGTGCCGACCCCGACTCTGGCGGCTTGATCGATGCGGCTTCCTGAAACAAGCTGTCCGATGACCGCCCCGACGAACGGCCCGAGCAGGATCCCGGGGATGCCGAAGAAAAATCCCACGATCGTTCCGATCAACGCGCCCCACACCGCGGCCTTGCTCGCGCCGTAGCGTTTGGCGCCGTAAGTGCCGGCGAGGAAATCGAACACGATCGAGAACGCGGCGATGATGCCGAGGAATACGACCACCCAAACGGGGATCCTTTGGAAATCACCGACCCACGCGGCCAACAGCATGCCGCCGAACATCACCGGAATGCCGGGCAGGTTCGGCAGGATCGAACCCACGAATCCCGCGGCGATGATGATGCCGGCAATGGCGTACCAGAGGATGTTCCAGTCCATGGGCGGAGAATAGCCGCTCTTTTCCCCTCTCCCTCCGGGAGAGGGGCTGGGGGTGAGGGTCCGCAATTGGTGTCCCAAGCTGCGCCACATGGTGCAGCACTCGAAAACGCGTACCCTCATCCGGCCCTTCGGGCCACCTTCTCCCGGAGGGAGAAGGGAAAATCAATCAGCAGCAACTCCGACCTACTTGCTTGGCGTCAACTGCAGCGTCAGCACCTCGAACGGCTGCAGCATGATCGTGGTCTGCTTGTCGGCGTCCAGCGTCTTCGGCACGTCGTTGCCGCCTGTGTGCCACACATCGCTGACCTTGTAGGAACGCGCGGCGTCCTTCGGCAATTGCAACTGACGGCCCACGTCGAGAATTGCCAGGCGCGGCTTGTCGTCGGGATTGCGCAAGGTGATGAACGATTTCATGGGCGACCACGCGGCCCAGCCGTAGACATCCAGCCGTCCGGGATCGCCACCGATCCAGTGGGTGTCGCGCAGCACACCGGCGTTCGCGCGCGACCACTTCGCGGCCTCGGCCAGCGTGTTCCAGTCTTGCGTCGTCAACAGCGACGGCGTGATGTACATCTCCTGCAGGTCGGTGCCGGTCGCGAAGTAGGAATGCACTTCGTTGGCGAAGTCGTGGCCCGGATCGGTGTTCAGGCCCACCGCGTGCTGCGCGTAGATGATCCCGTGCAGCATCAGCGAATTG
This sequence comes from Gammaproteobacteria bacterium, assembly GCA_021324095.1. Taxonomy (GTDB): domain Bacteria; phylum Pseudomonadota; class Gammaproteobacteria; order Xanthomonadales; family Rhodanobacteraceae; genus 66-474. The sequence continues at coordinate 15,392 of JAJPJT010000009.1, read as the reverse complement.
ATCGGGAACAGCGGACCCTTGATCACGATGTTCTGGTAGGTCTGCTCGTCGCGATAGGTGATCCACTGCTCGCGCTTCGGACCGACGCCCGCAAAGTTGTGGTCGTAGCCGTCGCGCCAGATGGAATCCGCGTACTTCAGCCAGAACGGCGACGCCCAGGTGCCGGTAGTGAGATTGATGAAGGTGTCAGGCTTGTCCGCGCGGATGTCCTTGATCAACTGGATCGCCGCGGCGAAATCGCTGTCGAACCGGCTGCCGGGATAAACGCTGTTGACGTTGCCGGTGCCATCGAACTTGAACTGGTTGATGCAGTCCTTGTCGAGCAGCGTCATCACGACGTGGTGGAAGCGCTTCCAGTATTTCGGGCCGGACAACGCGAAGCCGTTGTCGACGATTTCGTAGCCCAGCTTGCGGCCGTTGGCGATGCGCTCGTCGTGCGGTTTGCCGTAGCCGCCCCACGGCGACAGCCACACGCCCGGCGCGGCGCCGTACTTCTCCGCCGCCTTGCACAGCGGCACGAAACCGTGCGGAAACGCCTTCGAGAAGTTCCAGCTGCCGCTGTAGTCGTCCCAGCCATCGTCGAACAGGAACGAATCCATTTTCACGTGGCGCCTCACGACGAGCTGTTCGCCGAACGTATTGATGCGGTCGAGCGCCTCGGCTTCGGTGTATGGCGTGAAGAAGCCGATGTCGTACCACGAGTTGTAGTGCAGGAACGGACGATACGGATGCGCCCGTTCGCGCTCGATGTAGTTGCCGAAGTCGCGCCGCACCTGCCCCGCGTGCGCGACACCGATGACCGCGGAATAGGTTACCGACTGGCCTTTCGCCAGCGGCAGCGTGCGGTCGATCCACAGTTTCACCTTGCCACGCCACGCGTCCGCCTTCGACATCGGGTGCTCGAAACCCAGCCAGTCGTCGTGGGACACCACCGGCGAGCCATCGACGGTGCCGTCGACGAAGGCGTCCGGCGCATTCGCGCCGAACAACGAGACCTTCGTGATCGGCACGTCCTCGTCGAGCGCCGTGATGGTGACGATTTCGCGCAGATAGTCGGAGCCTTCGCGCTGGACCAGCTTCCAGTCGATCTGCACGTGACTTTGTGGACCGATGAACCGCCCTTCCACGGCCTTGCCCGGCAACCGCGCCGCAAGGCGCGCGGCCTTCGCATCGACCGGCAGCACGATTTCATGCAACCCGCCTTGCAGGCGGAAGTCCTTAGAAGCGAGCGTGCTGCCATCCTTGAGCGTCAGCGAAAATGGATCAGTGACCTGGATCGCCGCGTGGTGCCATTCGTCGGTGACCACCAGATCGGACAGAACCCCATCGTCGACTTTCCAACCCGCCGAGATGGGACCGTTTCCGAAATGCGTGACTCCCGCGTCGGGCGCCGTGGCTGCGCTCACCGCGCTACAGCAAAGCCCGACCAAGAGGGCAATTGTTGCGAAACACGGAATCCGACCGGCTGGGCGCCATTTCGCATTTGCGAAACAGCGCGCCCAGATTCCGTGCAAACGTGCGCTCCCGCGATTGCCCAGCATGCGACCGCCTTTGACGGGCAATAGCCCCAAAACCGGGCATTGTGCCGGAACCGCGTAGACTGCGCGTCCTTCCCGATCGAAGAGTGCCGCATGTTGGCTCCGCCAGAGCGATCAGGCTGCCGGACCGGCGAGCAGCCAGACCCCCCACGCGGTTAGCACGGTGCCGGCGAGACGCGGGAACCAGCGTCCGATCGGGATGAGCTTCTCCGCGAGCGCAAACAGGGTGAGGACGGCAATCCACACGATGCTCATCACGCCAACCGCGAACAGCAGCGCCATCAGTGCCCAGCAGCAGCCGATGCAGTACAGGCCGTGACGGAATCCGACCGCGAGCGAACCGCGCCAGGCTCGACGAAACCCGCCATATTGCTGGATGAAGGAAAGCGGCGCGCGGCAGTGGCGAAGACAGGCATCCTTGGCCGGCGTCCATTGGTACACGCCTGCGGCGATCATGACGCCGCCGCTGAAAGCGGCGCTGGCGCTCGCCATCATCGGCGTCAGCAACAAGCCACGGTGCAGCGCCCATTGGCAGATCGCTGCCACCAGCGAAAAAATGGTCCAGGCCATCAGATAACCGCCGGCGAAGAAACCGGTCGCCGCCAGCGGCCTGCCCTGCAGCGCGGCCTGTCTGCCGACGCGCGCGTAAATCAGGATGATCGGGGCGGCAGACGGCGTCATCATGCCGGTCATCATCACCGTCCACATCACGAATATCAGCGCGAACTCGCCGGCTGTCCATGATGGCGCCATGCTGGCCATGGCGCGTGCGGACATGTGCATGCCTTGCGCCAGCCAGAACAAATAACTCCACGCCAGCGCGGTCAATCCGGCGAGCGAGACAAGCACGACACCGCGGTCGCGCCGCAGGACAGCTTCCAGCCTCCCCCCGGCCGTCACCGCCTCATGCGTGGTTCGCGACGCCGCTTTCGGTGATGTGAAAGGAAGCGAAATAGGCATGCGAATCGGCCAGCGACAGTGCCACCGGACCCTGCGTTTCGGCCCAGCCCCTGCCCACCTCGCAGAGGTCGTATTCGAAACCGTTGGGAAGGTTGATGCGCGCCCGGTGGGTATTTCCCGTGACCGGATTGACGATGGGTTCGCCACGCGCGTCCGCGACGCCCGGGATGCTGACCTGGGCCTTGCGGGCACCTGCATCCACGTCGAAGTTGAACTTCCCGAAGACCGGATCGTGCACCTTCTCCATCGTGGTGGCAAACACCTGGAACACCGTTGCGCCGGGCTCCGTGTCCTGACCATTGATGATCCGCAGCATCGCCTCGCGCTGCTCCGGTGAAGCGCGTTCGTCGACGACCGGCACCAACTGTCCGCGGCCCTCATGGATGGGTCCTGGCCATGCCACGATCATGGCGAACGCGAGGCCGTCGAGCCGAATATCGCGGTGGTGACCTTCGTCCACCTGGAACACCATGACGGCCTTGCAGTCCCCGTGCGTTGGCAGCGAATTGAATTGGCACGGGCAACCGTAGGCACAGTTGCAGTTCACGAATTCGCGTCCCTTGATTTCCCATTTCGTCATGTGAGTGTCCTCCGTTGGTCCGGGACGAGAATCCGCCTGTTGCGAAGATCCTCGAGTTTGGTTATGCCGTCGTCTTCCTCACGGTTTTCCGGCGATTTTTGTCGGAGCGTCGGCTGGATTGACGTAATAAATCTGGAAAGGTCCATAGCCCGTGAGATCGATCACCGTGCCCTGATCCCCGGTATACGCGTAGTGATGGTGCACGGCCGGCAGCGCGGCGAAGCTCATCGCGGGCAATGCCTTGGCCTTCGACCGATCAACGTTGTCGCCCATCCCGATGAAGAGCGTCCCCGACAGCACCGAAAAACTTTCCGCAGTCGGATGCCAGTGCGGCGGGAACGTGTAGTGCGGCGGAATCTTCAGCCGGATCGTGAAAATGCCTTCCGCAAACGGGTCGCCGCGCAACACGGCCAGTTGCACGCCCGGCGGAATCACCGGCGGCGCCGGCATCCACTTGAGGTCCGCGGGCGCCAGACGCGTGCTCTCCGGCATCCCTGCGGCCGTTTGCGGTGCGGCGCCGGTCGCGGCGGGGCTGCCTGCCAGCAAAGCAGCCAATGCCAGCGCGGCGCTGGCCAGTAGGTCTCGTTTCATCGTCGTCTCCCGGTCGGGTGGCACCCAAGCCGAACCAGAACCGGTCGCGCGTAATGGTTCCACCGGCTGCCAGATTCTTGGCGCGGGTGTGGCGAACGGCAATGACCTATACTCCGCCGGACATGCCCGAAACGCCGGGCATGCGGAGTGCAGCATGGGCATCGACCTGCTTTCGCAAGTGCTCACCCTGGTGCGACTGACCGGTGCGCTGATCTTTCGCGTGGACCTGCACGGGCCGTGGGGCATTGCGTCAAATCCAACCCTGGACAAGTACGCACCGCTGCTGCCGGCGGGCACCAACCACATCGTCGCGTTCCACGTCATGCTCGAAGGCCGGTGCTGGATGCGGCACGGCTCGACGGAATGGTTCCACGTCGATCCCGGCGAAGCGGTGGTGATGCCGCACGGTGACCAACACGATCTGGCCGACCGCCCCGGTCGTACGACCGCGCCTTTCGCCTCGATGCTGGGCGGACGCTCCGTGCTGGAACTGCGGCATGAGCGCTTCGATACCGGTACCGGCGACACCGTGAGCCTGATTTGCGGGTTCCTGGGATGCGACCGGCGCGCATTCGAACCGCTGTTCCACTCGCTGCCGCCCATGTTCAAGTTCCGGATGGGCGGCCACCTCGACAACATGGTGCGCTACGCGGTGGCCGATACGCTCGACGATCGCCCCGGCTCCGCTTGCCTTCGGGTTCGCTTTGCCGAGTTGCTGTTTCTGGAGGCGTTGCGCAAATACATGGAAGGCCTGCCATCGGACGCGACCGGCTGGCTGGCCGGGCTGCGCGATCCACTGGTGGGTCGTGCTCTGCGGACACTGCACGCGCAACCTTGCCGGCGCTGGTCGGTGGACGAGCTGGCCACGATGACCGCAACATCGCGTTCGGTGCTGGCCGAGCGCTTCCGCCAGATCATCGGCGAGCCACCGATGCATTACCTGACGCGGTTGCGCATGCAGCTTGCGGCGCACCGCCTCGAGGAAAGTCGGCACAGCATTGCGCGTGTCGCCGACGAGGTCGGTTACGACTCCAGCGCTGCGTTCCAGCGCGCGTTCAAGCGTTGCTTCGGGCTGCCGCCGGCGGCGTGGCGGCGGCAATCCGTAGAAGCGCGGTAGAGCGAAGCAAAAAGCTGTCTTGGGTCATCCCTCCAGCATCGATTTCCAGCGGTCCCTGGCCTCGGACCACCAATACCGCGCCTGCGCGCCCAAGTAACCCAAAGGCCGGAACGTATCGACCAGGCCATAGCGCGTAAATTCGCGCCAGCTTTCATCGCCCTGCGCGATTGCGCTGGCCAGCAATTCGCCGGCCGCACAGGTCGGGGCGGTGCCGTGGCCACCGAACGCCTGCACCCACCACAAGCCGTCGCCGCGGGTACCGAGCTGCGGCATCTGGTGGCGCCCATAGCTCATCAGGCCCGACCAGGCGTACTCGATCTTCACCCCTTCGAGTTGCGGAAAGACCCGCAGCAGATCGCGCATCAGCAGTTTCCGGATTGCATCCGGCGAACGGTTGCGGATGGAAATCCGGCCACCCCACAGCAGCCGCGAATCCTTCAGCGGCCGGTAATAGTCGAACGCGAAACGCGTGTCGTAGATCGCGGCCTGCGTTTCCAGGCACTCGCGCAGACGCTCGCCGAGCGGTTCGGTGACCATCACGTAGGTCGCGATCGGCAGCACTGCGCGGTCGATCTCGCGTTCGAGATGCGCGAGATAACCGCCGCAGGCCAACACCACGATCTGCGCCTTCACCTCACCTGAATCAGTGCGCAGGCGCCAGTCGCCGCCGCTCCGTTCGACCCGTCGCACGCGGGAATTTTCATGCAAGCTCACCCCCTGCCGTTGCGCTGCGCGCGCCATGCCGTGCAGGTAGTCGAGCGGGTGCAGATGCAGAGCGTTCCTTTCGAAGAGGCCGTCGTGATAGCGCTTGCTGTGGATCACCTCGCGCATTCGCGCTTCCGGCAACCACTCCCAGTCTATTCCGTAATGTTCCTTCAGAAGATGCTGCCGCTTCCGCAACACCTCGGGATCGCGGAACCAGTTGGCCCAGATCACGCCCGCCTCGGTGGCATCGCATTCGATCGCGTATCTGGCGATCCGCTGGCGGATCAACTCGACCGCGTCGGTTGTCGCGCGGTAAAGGCGGCGCGCCTGTTCATCGCCGAGTTGCCGCAACAACTCGTCCTCGCCCAGCGAATAGCCGCCGAACACGAAGCCGCCATTCCGCCCCGACGCACCGTGGCCGATGCCATTGCGTTCCAGCAGGACGACATCGCGCACGCCGCGTTCGGCCAAGCTGAGCGCGAGGCACATGCCGGCGTAACCGCCGCCGACGATTGCGATGCGCGCCTCGTGCGGGCCGCTGAGCGGCGGCGAAGGCTCGAACGGGCGGGCGCTGGCTTCGTACCAGGTCTGCGGGATCATCCGGCCAGCATAACGCGACCAAGCCGCGTCGCTGCAGACGAGGCATTGCAAGCCCTCGCCTATCCAGTCATGTCGACCCGGAGGCGCCTTCCACGAGATGGCGAAGTTCGGGGTCAGCGGCAGCAAAGTAAAGCGTCGCGCGCACCATCCCGGCCTTGTTGCCGCAATCGAAACGCCGCCCTGCAAAGCGGTGCGCGAGCACCGATGTTTCCCTGAGAAGCGCGGCAATCGCATCGGTCAACTGGATTTCGCCGCCGGCGCCGGGCGTGGTGCTCTCCAGCAGATCGAAAATGCGCGCGGGCAGCACGTAGCGGCCGACCACGCCGAGATTCGAAGGCGCGTCTTCCGGCTTCGGCTTCTCGACCATGTGCCGGATCCGGTCGCCGCCCGCTTCGAGGTCGACGATGCCGTACTTGCCGGTATCCGAGCGCGGTACTTCCTCGACCGCAAGCACGCCGGTCTTGCCATCGGCCGCGCGTTGCGCCATCTGGCGCAGCGCGCCAGGGCCGTCGTTCACGATCAGATCGTCAGGAAGAATGATGCCGAACGGTTCGTCGCCGATCACCGGTTTGGCGCACAACACGGCATGTCCCAGTCCCAGCGCCTGTTCCTGCGTCACGTACACGCAACGGACGTGCGGTGGCAGCAGGCCCAGCACCATTGCCAGCAATTCGTGTTTGCCGGCGCGCTCGAGCGTTTCCTCCAGTTCGTACGCCGAGTCGAAATAGTCCGCGATCGAATGCTTGTAGCGGTTGGTGACGAACACCAACGTGTCGGCGCCGGCGTCCACGGCTTCGTCCACCGCGTACTGGATCAGCGGGCGATCCAGTACCGGCAGCATCTCCTTGGCGACCACCTTGGTCGCGGGCAGGAAGCGGGTCCCCAGGCCTGCAACCGGAAACACCACCTTGCGCAATCGAGTCACGTCTTGTCCTTTTTTTAGGGTCTGATCCGCGAAGAACGCAAAATGCGCGAAGAGAAAAGCGAAGCCGAATACACGTGTTTTTTTGACTTGCGAGCTTCCTGCTGTCTTCGCGTCCTTGGCGGACAAGGTTTTATTCAGGCTTTCGTCAAGCCGCAGTATCCCCGCCGCGCTGGATCGGCACTACGTCGGCGGTCGCTGCGGCATCTCCTGTTTCCCAGCGGAAGGTCGGCAACAGCGCGCCCACGCAGTGCCTCAGGGTCTCCTCGTCGAACTTCTCGACCGCTTCGGTGGCGCGCGCGAGTTGCGCCGCAACCAGCGCGGGCGATTGCTGGCGTGGCGCGGCTTCGAAAATCTTGGGATGCGTCGTGCTGTGATAGTTCTCGAGCGGGTGGAACAGCTCCTCGAACAGCTTCTCGCCGGGCCGCAGGCCGGTGTAGAGGATCGAAATGTCGCGCCCGGGTTGTTTTCCGGCGAGGCGGATCATCTGCTCGGCGAGGTCGCGGATGCGGATCGGTTCGCCCATGTCGAGCGCGTAGGTCTCGCCACCCTTTCCCATCGCCATCGCCTGCAGGATCAACTGGCAGGCTTCCGGGATGGTCATGAAATAGCGCGAGATTTCCGGGTGCGTCACCGTCACCGGACCGCCCGCCTCGATCTGCCGCCGGAACAGCGGCACCACCGAACCCGCAGAGTCCAGCACGTTGCCGAACCGCACGGTGACGAACTTCGTCGCATGGCTGTCGGCGATGAGTTGGCAGATGATCTCGGCGACGCGCTTGCAGGCGCCCATCACGCTGGTCGGGTTCACCGCCTTGTCGGTCGAGATCAGCACGAAGCTCTCGACGCCATGGCGGACCGATTGTTCTGCCACGGTGCGCGTGGTCAGCGCATTGTTGCGGAATGTCTCGCGCAACTGGTTCTGCAGCAGCGGCACGTGTTTGTAGGCGGCCGCATGAAATACCCGCTGCGGCCGCGCCAGCGTGAAGGCATTGGCACAGGCTGCGGCATCGCCGCAATCACCGATCAGGCAGCGCAGCAGAAGTTCGGGATATTGCGCGCGCAGTTCCTGTTCGATGCGGTAGAGGTTGTATTCGGAAAGTTCCAGGATCGTGAGTTCGGAAGCGCCGAGCCGCGCGATCTGACGGCACAGTTCGGAGCCGATCGACCCGCCGCCGCCGGTCACCAGCACCCGCTGTCCGCTGATGCTGAGCCGGATCGCATTCCATTCGAGCTTCACCGGATCGCGGCCCAGCAGGTCCTCGATCGCGACCTCCTTCAATTCGTTGAATTGCGCGCGTCCCGACACGATGTCGTCCAGCCGCGGCACCGTGCGGAACGGCAGGCCCGTTGCCTCGCACAGCGCGACCACGCGGCGCATCTGCTCCTTGTCCGCCGACGGCAACGCGATCAGCAGCATTTCGGCGCCCGCGCGGCGTGCGAGTTCGGCCATCCGGTCGGTGCCGCCCAGCACGGTGACGCCGTGCAACCGCGAGCCGCGCAGAGAGGGATCGTCGTCGAGGAACCCCGCCGGGACATAGCGGGAGTCGCGGCGAAGGTCGCGCACCAGCGCTTCGCCGGCGCGGCCGGCGCCGATCACCAGCACGCGACGACTGCGCCTGGCGTGGAACAGATCGAGCTGGCTGTCTTTCCAGTAGCGATAGGCCAGGCGCGGGACGCCCAGCAGGATCGCCAGCAGCACGGGGTAGATCAACAGCACGGAGCGCGAGATCCCGAACATGCGGTTGTACAGGAACAACGCGATGTAGATGACCACGGCACCGGCGACGACCGCGCGCAGGATGTTCCAGAGGTCCGGCACGCTCGCAAAACGCCAGAGGCCCTTGTACAGGCCGGTCCAGTAGAACATCACGGCCTGTACGCCCAGCACGATCAAGGTCTGCCAACTCGCGAGGTCGAGTTGCTGGCCGTATGGCAGCATCGCGTAGCGCAGCGTGTTGGCCAGCCACCATGCAAGGATCGTCATGCCCAGGTCGTGGACAACGACCGCAGCGCGCGGGTGAATCCCGTCGACGAGGTTACGCGGATTCATGGGGAAGACTCCGGCCCGCGGCCGCAAGGCAGGCGTGCTTGCCCACGTACCACACCAAGATTCCCGCCGCATAGGCCACGACTAGGCACCAGAGTCCGCGTGCAGGCCAGCGTGCCGCCGCCCACGCCAGCGGCGCCGCGATGGCCAGGTTCCAGATCATGTAAGCGACGTCGGTACGCGCATGGCTCCAGTTTACCCGCACCAGCCATTGATAAAGATGCTGGCGATGCGGCGCGTACCAGCGCTGCCCCGCGAGCATGCGCCGCACCAGCGTCAAACCGCTGTCCACCAGAAATGCGGACGGAAGGATCGCACAGGCCCAGAACATCGCCGGGTGGCGCTGGACCAAGAATGCAGCCACCGCGCCGATCACCAGCCCCAGCGCGCCGGAGCCGACGTCGCCCATGAAGATTTTTGCGGGCGGCCAGTTGAAGCAAAGAAACCCCAGGCAGCCGGCGGCGGTCGCGAACGCGAGGCTCCCGAGACCGACATCGCCCAGCCATGCAGACAGCACCCCGTAACCGAGCGTCACGAACAGTCCCTGCTGCGCGAGGATGCCGTCGATGCCATCCATGAAATTGTGCGCGTTGATGAATCCGATCAACACCGGCACCAGCGGGACGAGAATCCACCAGAGTTTCGGGTCGCGCTCGGCCAATGGTGCGAGCGCGGATGCGGCGACCAGCAACGCCGCGCCGACATGGACCAGCAGCCGCGGCAAGACGGGCAGCGGCGTATGGTCGTCACGCCAACCGATCAGGGCGACCGCCAGCACGGCCGCGGCGAGCGCGCCGGGCTGCACCCACGGCAAGGCACCATCGAGCACGCACCACGCCGACACCCCCGCCAGCACGATCGCCGCGACGATACCGATGCCGCCGCCGCGCGGCGTCGGCTGCGTGTGCGAGCGCCGCTTGCCGGGCTGATCCAGCAGTCCGCGTCGGCGCGCGTACGCCAGTGCCGCGCCCGTGAACGCGAGCGAGAGCAACAGCGCACACGCTGCAATGATCGCCAACGCAAGGATGATCGCGGTGCCGGACGCGACACCCATGGTTATTCCGAAACTACGCTGTGGATCGGCCTCACCGTTCCCCAGTTCTTGCAACTGGGACATTGCCAGTGGTGCGCCTTCGCCCCGAACCCGCAGTGGTTGCAGCGGTACATCGCGCGGCCCTCCAGCAACTTGTGGGTCAGGTCGCGCAGGATCAGGAAATTCTCGCGTGCCTCGCCCGCGGTACGGTCGAGCGTGGCATCGATCAGCGCCATCATTCCGCGCACCGATGGCCGTTGCCGCAACTGGCCCGTGAGGAATTCGATCGCGGCACGTTCACCCTCGCGTTTCTGGTAGAGATCGGTCAGCGCCAGCACCGGCGTGATGCCGTGGTAGCGACCCACGACATGTCTCAGGAATGCTTCGGCACGCGCCATTTCTCCGGCGTGCGCGTAGGCATCGAGCAACGGCGGCAGGATTTCCGGCACGAAGTCGACGTCGGCATCCACGGCCTGTTCGAAAGCGAGCACCGCGTCATTCCAGCGGCCCTCCTCCGCGGACAGGTGTCCGCTGATCATGTAACCACGCACGCAACCGGGCTGGCTGGCGAACGCCTCGTCGAGATAGGCGCGCGCCTCGGTGCGCGCGCCGTGCTGGCGCGACTGCTCCGCCAGTTCGCACTGGAATTGCGCGATGGTCGCGGCCTGAGACTCGCCGGTCATCTTCTCCAGCCGGCGCGCGTGGCCGATGGCCTTGTGCCAGTCGCGTTCGTGCTGATAGATCGCGACCAGGTGCCGGAGCGCGGACGGCGCATGCGCATCCATCGCGACCAGATCGTCGAACAAGGCCTCCGCGCGATCGAGCAGACCGGCGCGCATGTAGTCCTCGCCCAGTTCCAGCAGCGCCACCGTCCGCTCGGCCTCGGAAAGGTTGGAGCGGCTGACCAGGTGCTGGTGGACGCGAATCGCGCGGTCGACCTCGCCGCGCCGGCGAAACAGGTTGCCCAACGCGAGATGGGTTTCCACCGTGTCGCGGTTGAACTCGGCCAGCTTCATGAACACTTCGATGGCCTTGTCAGGCTGCTCGTTGAGCAGGTAGTTGAGGCCGCGAAAGTAGTGCGAGGACAACTCGTTGACGCGCGCGCCGGAGCGGCGGGCGATGGCGTGTTGACCGATGATCCAGCCCAGCCAGCCCGCCAGCACCAGCACCGGCACGAGGAACAACAGCCAGAGGGGATCGAAAGGACTGGTCACCGATACCTCGGGTGCCGCGCCGGCCGACTTCCCACGCCCTGCTCCACTACGAGCCGCGCCCGGCGCCCATCAACCGGCTACGGCCCCGTTGACCCGCTGCCGCAATTCCTTGCCGGGCTTGAAGTGGGGGACGTACTTTGCCGGCAATGCCACGGCCGTACCGGTCTTGGGGTTGCGGCCGGTGCGGGGTGGGCGATAGTGCAGCGAAAAGCTCCCGAAACCGCGGATCTCGATGCGATCGCCACTGGCCAGCGCGGCGCTCATCTGCTCGATCACATTGCGCACGGCCAGTTCGACATCCGCGAACGCCAGATGCCTCTGGCGTTCCGCGAGGGCGGTGATCAATTCGGATTTGGTCATCGATTGCAACGTGCGGCTACCTTGCGAAATGACAGTTGCGGACCACGCGTGCGATCCCTTGCCTAGGAGCCGCCCGCTGCCCCGGGCGGCGTATCAAGTCACTGAAACGCAGTCTTTATAGTGGCTTACTCTGACTTGTTCAACTGCTCTTTGAGCAGGGTCCCCAGCTTGGTGGTGCCGCGTTCGGCATGCTGGTTCTGGTATTCGGACAAGGTCTCCGCCATCTCGTCCTCGTCCTTGGCCCTGATCGAAAGCTGCAGCATGCGGCCCTTGCGATCCATGCCGACGAACTTGGCTTCAACCTGTTCGCCCACCTTCAGGTGCTGGCCGAGATCGTCGATGCGCTCCTTCGAGAAGTCGCGCGCCGAGAGATAGCCTTCGATGCCCTCGGCGAGATCGATCACCGCGCCCTTGGCATCCACTTCCTTGACGGTGCCGGTGAGGATCGAACCGCGCGGATGCGCGGCCATGAACTGTCCGAACGGATCCTGCTCGAGCTGCTTGATGCCGAGGCTGATGCGCTCGCGCTCGGGATCGACCGCCAGCACCACGGCGTCGACTTCCTCGCCCTTCTTGAATTCGCGGACCAGTTCCTCGCCATTGCCCTGCCAGGAAATATCGGACAGGTGCACCAGGCCGTCGATGCCTCCATCGAGGCCCACGAAGATGCCGAAGTCGGTGATCGACTTGATCGCGCCGTGCACCTTGTCGCCCTTCTTGTAGGTGGCCGCGAAGGCTTCCCACGGATTCGCCTGGGTCTGCTTCATGCCCAACGAGATGCGGCGGCGCTCTTCGTCGACGTCCAGCACCATCACTTCGACTTCGTCGCCGACCTGCACCACCTTGGCCGGATTGACGTTCTTGTTGGTCCAGTCCATCTCGGACACATGCACCAGGCCTTCCACGCCCGGCTCCAGTTCGACGAAGCAGCCGTAGTCGGTGACGTTGGAAACCTTGCCGAACAGGCGGGTGCCCGACGGATAGCGGCGCGAGATGCTGACCCACGGATCATCGCCAAGCTGCTTCAGGCCCAGCGACACGCGGTTGCGTTCGCGGTCGAACTTCAGCACGCGCACGTCGAGTTCGTCGCCGACGTTGACGACTTCCGACGGATGGCGCACACGCTTCCACGCCATGTCGGTGATGTGCAGCAAGCCGTCGATGCCGCCCAGGTCCACGAACGCACCGTAATCGGTGAGGTTCTTGACCACGCCGTGCAGGATCGCGCCTTCCTGCAGCTTCTCCAGAAGCTGCTCGCGTTCCTCGGAGTGCTCGCTCTCGACCACGGCGCGGCGGCTGACGACCACGTTGTTGCGCTTGCGGTCGAGCTTGATGATCTTGAATTCCAGGTCCTTGCCTTCGAGGTAGGCCGGATCGCGCACCGGGCGCACGTCCACCAGCGAACCCGGCAGGAACGCGCGCACGTCGCGGATGTCGACCGTGAAGCCGCCCTTGACCTTGCCGTTGATGCGACCGGTGATGGCTTCCTGCTGTTCGAAGGCGCTTTCCAGTTCGTCCCACACCATCGAGCGCTTGGCCTTCTCGCGGGACAGTTTGGTTTCGCCGAAACCGTCTTCGATCGCGTCCAGCGCAACCTTGACCTCGTCGCCGACGTTGACTTCCAGGTCGCCGTCCTCGTTGCGGAACTGTTCGATCGGCACAATGCCTTCCGATTTCAGTCCGGCGTTCACCACCACCACGTCGGGGCGGATTTCGACGACGGTGCCGGAGACGATGGCTCCGGGTTTCAATTTGGCCAGCGACTGGCTCTGTTCAAACAGCTCGGCAAAACTTTCGGTCATAAGAATTCCAGGTTGGGAATGGATCGCGAGGCCTGCAAGGTCCATCGGTTTGTGCTCCACAGGCGGCGATCCGCCGGTTGGGGGATGCACTGTTGATGCATCCGTGGAAGGGAAATTTGATTTGCAAAACGGGGCATCCTGCCGCGGTTTACGCGCGCCATCCATGGCGCTTGCCCTTCGGGCCAGCTTGCGCTGTTCGCACCCGCTTCCTGCGGGTGCAGTGCAAGCAAACGGCCGCGGCATAGCCGCGCCACGTTTGCCACGCGCCGGCACATCCATGTGCCGGATGCAACGATTCAGGTCCTTCGCACGACAGCGAGGACGGCTGCGACGACTGCTGGGATCGGCTGGCCGGTGGTGTCGATCACCACGGCGTCGGCAGCCGGCCGCAACGGCGCAACCGTGCGCGACGCGTCCCGCGCGTCCCGCATCTCGATCTCGTGCAAAAGGTTCGCTAGTGTAACCGCAAGTCCCTTTGCCTTCAACTGCTTATAGCGCCTCTCCGCGCGCTCGGCGGCGCTCGCGGTCAGAAACACCTTGAACGGCGCGTCCGGAAAGATCACCGTACCCATGTCACGCCCGTCCGCCACCAGCCCGGGCGGCCGGCGGAACGCCAACTGCTTGTCCACCAGCGCCTCGCGCACCTCCGGCAAGGCCGCGACGGCGGAGGCCGCGGCTCCCGCGGTTTCGGTGCGAATGGCCTCGGTGGCATCCACCCCGTCGATGACGACACGGGTGTCACCTCCGCCGCCCGGATCGCGGAATTCGATCCGCGTGTCTGCCGCACAGCGCGCGACCGCGTGGGCATCGGTCAAATCGAGTTTTCTTTCGCCTGCCGCGTAACCGACCGCGCGATAGATCGCCCCGGAATCCAGCATGGACCAGCCCAGCCGATCGGCGACCGCACGCGCGATCGTGCCCTTGCCGGAACCGGATGGACCGTCGATGGTGAGCACCGGAACGGAAGCCTGCGTCGTCATCCAACGGATTTTAACGGCGCCTGCCGGTGGTTACGCGGCGCGCACCGGCAGTCCGCAGCCTTGCGCAAGCTCGATGAAGCCGGGGAACGACGTCGCGACATTGGCGCAATCGCGGATCGTCACCGGCCCATCGGCAACAGCGCCTGCGACAGCGAATGCCATCGCGCAGCGGTGGTCCCCGCGGGATTCGACCGTGCCGGCATGCAGCGTGCTGCCTTCGATCACGGCGCCGTCTGGGAGCTCCTCGACTTCGACGCCCAACGCGCGCAGTCCCGCCGCCATCACCGCGATGCGGTCCGATTCCTTCACCCGCAATTCCTGCGCACCGCGGATCGTGGTGACGCCTTCCGCGCACGCCGCGGCGACGAACAGGATCGGGAACTCGTCGATCATGTCCGCAACGTGCTCCACCGGTACCCGGATGCCGCGCAAGGGCGCATGGCGGACGACGAGATCTGCCACCGATTCTTCCCCTGCATCGCGAGGGTGTTCCTCGGCGATATCGGCTCCCATCGCGCGCAGCACGTGCAGCAATCCGGTCCGCCGCGGATTCATGCCGACGTTGCGCAGGATCACTTCGGACCCCGGAACCAAGGTCGCCGCAACGATGAAGAAAGCCGCCGAGGAAAAGTCCGCCGGAACGGCGATATCGATGGCATTCAGGGCGTGGCCGCCCGACAGCCGCGTTCTGCCCGACGTGAACGTGATCGGCCAGCCGCAGGCGGCCAGCATCCGTTCGGTGTAGTCGCGGGTGGGGCGCGGTTCGATGACCGCGGTTTCTCCCTCCGCGTACAAGCCCGCCAGCAGCAACGCGGATTTCACCTGTGCGCTGGCGACGGGCGACGCGTAGTGGATGCCACGCAATGGACGGCCGCCGTGCACCTGCAACGGCGGAGCCCCCGCATCGGTCGTTTCGATGTCGGCGCCCATCAGCGCCAAG
>JAJPJT010000067.1 GCA_021324095.1 Gammaproteobacteria bacterium | reverse complement strand
TGCGTTTCGGCTTGCTGTTCGAGCGCTTCCTCAATCCCGAGCGCGTCTCGATGCCCGACTTCGACGTCGACTTCTGCATGGAACGCCGCGACGAGGTGATCGGGTACGTCGCAGAAAAATACGGCCGCGACCAGGTCAGCCAGATCATCACCTACGGCTCGATGGCAGCCAAAGCCGTGCTGCGCGACTGCGGGCGCGTGCTGGGCATGCCCTATGGACAGGTCGACAAGATCGCGAAACTGGTCCCGCGCATGCCGCTGGACTTGACGCTCTCCGACGCGTTGGGTCTCAGCGAAAAATCTAAGAAAGAGCCCGATCGCGTGGTGCGCGAGTTCTGCGACGTTTATCAGCAGGACGACGAGGCGCGCACGCTGATCGACCTCGCGCTGAAACTGGAAGGGCTGACCCGCAACGCCGGCAAACATGCGGGCGGCGTGGTGATCGCGCCCACTCCGCTGACCGACTTCGCGCCGCTGTACTCGGAACCGGGCGGCGCCGGCGTCGTCACGCAGTACGACAAGAACGACGTCGAAGAAGTCGGGCTCGTCAAGTTCGACTTCCTCGGCTTGCGCACGCTGACGATCATCGATTGGGCGGTGAAGGCCATCAATGCGCGGCGTGCAGCGGCACGCGAGTGTTCCCCTCACCCGGCCTCCGGCCACCACGGAGTTTCTGGCCATGGGCGACAGCTGTACCCGCAAGCGGGAGAGGGAAAAAACGTGCAGCCTGCGGCTGCAACCGATCCTTTGGACATCGCCGCGCTGCCGCTGAACGATCCGGAGGTCTTCAAGCTGTTCCGCGAGGCGCGCACCGTCGCGGTGTTCCAGTTCGAAGGCGGCGGCATGCAACGGCTGTTGAAGGATGCCAAGCCCGACCGCTTCGAGGACCTGATCGCGCTGAACTCGCTGTTCCGTCCCGGCCCGATGGACCTGATCCCGAGTTATGTGGCGCGCAAGCACGGACGCGAGCCCGTCACCTACCCCGATCCGCGCGTCGAACCGGTCTTGCGCGAAACCTTCGGCATCATGGTGTACCAGGAACAGGTGATGCAGATGGCGCAGATCGTCGGCGGCTATTCCCTGGGCGGCGCCGACCTGCTGCGCCGCGCGATGGGCAAGAAGGTGCCTGCCGAGATGGCCAAGCATCGGAGCATCTTCCGCGACGGCGCGATGCAGAACGGCGTGCCCGAAAAGAAGGCCGATGCGATCTTCGACCAGATGGAGAAGTTCGCCGGCTACGGTTTCAACAAGTCGCACGCCGCCGCCTATTCGCTGGTGGCCTACCAGACCGCGTGGCTGAAGACGCATTACCCCGCCGAGTTCATGGCCGCGACGATGTCTTCCGACATGGACGCAACCGACAAGCTGGTGCAGTTCATCGAGGATGCGCGCGGCATGGGGCTCGCGGTATTGCCGCCCGACGTGAACGCTTCGGATTACCACTTCGTCGCGATTCCGCAGGACGGCGCGATGCAGCACGACGCGATCCGTTACGGCCTCGGCGCGATCAAGGGCGTGGGTCGCGCGGTGTGCGAAGCCATCGTCGCGGCGCGCGCGTCCGGCGGAGCGTTCCGCGATCTCGCGGACTTCTGCGCGCGCGTCGATCCCGGCAAGTTGAACAAGCGCGTGTTCGAGGCGCTGATCCAGTCCGGTGCAATGGATTCGCTCGGCGCCAATCGGGCCACCCTCACCGCGCAGCTTCCCGAAGCTGTCAAGGCTGCCGAGCAGAGCCTGCGCGATCGCGAGGCCGGCCAGAACGACATGTTCGGTGCTGCGCTGGCACCGGTCGCGACAGTGTCGATCGCGACGCCGCCACAACCGCCGTGGTCGCTGGAACGAAAGCTGGCGGGCGAACGTGCCACGCTCGGCCATTACCTGTCCGGCCACCCCACCGATCCTTGGCGCGAGGTGCTGGCGCAACTCGCTACCTGCCCCATCGGAGAAATCGCCGAATGCTACGAACCGCCAGCGCCGCGCGGCGGCGATGATGAAGACAGTCGCTGGCGCCGCGCGCCGGAAACGCCGTGGGCCGTGGCCGGCATGATCGTGAAGATGCGGCGGCGTGGCGATACCGGCGCCGCGGTGCGCATCGAGGACTGGAGTGGCGCGATCGAAGTCAATTTCTTTCGCGAAGCGATGCAGCAATACGCGCCGCTGTTGCAGGCCGACGCGATCCTGGTGGTCGAGGGCGGGCTGGCGATCGACGATTTCAGCGGCGAACTGGCGTTGCGCGCGCGCCGGGCGTGGACGCTCGACGAAGCCTGCGAATCGGGTGCCCGTATCCTGCGCGTCGGTGTGAACGGCATCGATGCCGGATTCGTGTCCACATTCAAGCGTGCGCTGGCCGGCCACTGCGGCGGCCGTACGCCGCTGCTGCTCACCGGCTATCACAACGGGGTGGGCGGCGCAGATATCCGCCTCGGCGACGACTGGCGTGTGCGGGTCGACACCGATTTGCTGCGCAGGCTGGCCGAGGTACCGGGCGTCAAATCCGTGCAGCCTTCATTGTCCCGCCCTGCCGCGCCCTGACCCACGGCGAAGTTATAATCGCGGCTTTGCCAGTCACGCCGGCCAGGGAATGAACCCCAATTTCCTCGATTTCGAGCAGCCGATCGCCGAGCTGGAAGACAAGTTGCGCGAGCTGACCGCCGCAGGTCACGACAACGCGATCGACGTGGACGACGAAGTCGGCAAGCTGCGATCAAAGCTGCGCATCAAGACCGCGGAAATCTTCAAGGACCTCACGCCGTGGCAGGTGACGCAACTGTCGCGGCATCCGGGTCGTCCGTACACCAATGACTACGTCGCGGTGATCTGCGATGAGTTCCATGAACTCGCGGGCGATCGCATGTACGCCGATGATGCCGCGATCGTGGGTGGACTGGCGCGCATCGTCGGGCGACCGGTGGTGCTGATCGGGCACCAGAAAGGCCGGGACATCAAATCCAAGGTGCGCCGCAATTTCGGGATGCCGCGCCCGGAAGGCTATCGCAAGGCGCTGCGCCTGATGAAGCTGGCCGAGCGTTTCGGGCTGCCGATCCTCACGTTCATCGATACGCCCGGCGCGTATCCCGGGGTCGGTGCCGAAGAACGTGGGCAGAGCGAGGCGATCGCGCGCAATCTCGAGGAAATGGCCGAACTGAAGGTGCCGATCGTGTGCACCGTGATCGGGGAAGGCGGCTCGGGCGGCGCGCTGGCGATCGGCGTGGGCGATCGCGTCAACATGCTGCAGTATTCGACGTATTCCGTGATTTCGCCGGAAGGCTGCGCGTCGATCCTCTGGAAGAACGCCGGACGTGCGAAGGATGCCGCCGAAGCGCTCGGCCTGACCGCACCACGTTTGAAGGAACTCGGCTTGATCGACAAGATCATCCGCGAACCCACCGGCGGCGCGCACCGCAACCCGCGTTCCATGGCGATACGTCTGAAAGCCGTGCTGATCAACCAGCTCGACGAACTTCGGGCGCTGCCGGTAGAGCAATTGCTCGAACAGCGCTACCAGCGTCTTCGCAGTTACGGCGCATACCAGGATTGAAGCGGGTGGCAATCCGTGGCATCAGGCACGTTGCGCCGCGTGCATTGACCGAAGCCATCTGACGCCTGCGTCGATGTAGCTTCACCGCGAATCCATCGCACCGACGTTCCACTGCATCGCGGCTACCATTTCCGCATGCAGCCGGCAGACCTGCCAGAAACACTTGAGAATGCGCTCCGCGAATTCGCGCCGCCCGCGCTGTGCGTCGCCTTCAGCGGGGGACCGGATTCCACGGCGCTGTTGCACGTACTCGCACGGTTGCCCGAGGCGCGCGCAAGGCATCTGCGCGCGCTGCACGTCGATCACGGGATGCACGCCGACAGCGAGGCGTGGGCGCGGCACTGCGCCGAATTTTGCAAGAGGCTGGGCGTAGCGCTGACCGCCGTCCGCGTGAAGGTGGAGGACACCCGCGGCGAAGGTGTCGAGGCCGCGGCGCGGCGGGCGCGTCATGCTGCCTTTGCCGGCAATATCCGTGAAGGCGAATGGCTGGTGCTCGCGCACCATCGCGACGATCAGGCCGAAACCGTGCTGCTGAAATTGCTGCGCGGCGCGGGTCCCGAAGGCTTGGGCGGCATGCGCGTGCTGCGGCCTTTCGGGCGCGGATTCCTGTGGCGCCCGCTGTTGGAAACACCGCGCGAAACGCTGCGTAACTATCTGGACCAGGAAGCGGTCGTCGCGATCAACGATCCGGCAAACGAATACCCCCGGTTTGCGCGCAACGTGCTGCGGATGGAAGTGTTGCCGATGCTCAAACGGCACTGGCCGCATGCGGAAGCGTCGTTCCTGCACGCCGCACGGTTATGCCGGGATGCCGCGGACTATCTGGCCCATGATGTCGAAGCGAGGCTGGTCGAGCTGCGCCGCGACGATGGAACGCTCGACGCGGACAGCTGGCTGGCGCTGCCGGATGCCCTGCGTGCGCGGGTGCTGGATGGCTGGCTGCATGCGCGCGGTCTCACCGTCCCTCCCGACGCGACGCGGCGCGAACTCGAATGGCAGACCGCACACGCGGCGGATGATCGTGTGCCGCTGGTCGCATGGCCTGGCGCGGAAGTTCGGGTCTGGAATGACCGGCTGTACGCTTCAACGCCCCTTGTACCGCTTCCCGAGAATTGGCAAGCGTCGTGGGACGGCCAGCCGCTGACGTTGCCGAAGGGCTGTGGTGTACTGCGGCTGCAAATGGCAGAGACCGGCTCACCGGCCGTCCGTTTCGATCCGCCCTTGACGGTGCGCTTCCGCCGCGGCGGTGAGCGGCTCAAGCCCGTTAGCGATCAACATACGCGTGAACTGCGCGATCTGTTCCAGCATGCGCGCATGCCACCGTGGTGGCGGATGCGTTGTCCGTTGATCTACCAAGGCGAAGAACTGATCGCCGTTGCGAATTGGTGGATCAGCGATCGCGGCAAGGCGCTTTTCGATGCGTGGGGAGCAAGGCCATGCTGGCAGCGGCCCGTGTGGTCCGCGTGATTTGATCGTCATCCCGGCCATGGATTGGCCGGGATCCAGTGCCATGGAAGGCAATGACACTGGATTCCGGCCTTCGCCGGAATCACGAGATCGAAGGTCTGAGCCGCCAATGCAACCGTTCGAAATCGCGCTCAATCCTTGTGTTTGCGACCACCGACGATAATCCGCGCGCCGCGCTGCCAGGTCAGATACGACCATGCCCAGTTCCACATCACCGCGAGGCGATTGCGGAACCCGATCAGGAAAAAGATGTGCGCGAACAGCCAGAACAGCCATCCGGCGAATCCGGAAAACTCGAGGCCGTGCAGATCGACCACCGCGGATGAGCGGCTGATGCTGGCGAGGCTTCCGAAATCCCGATAGCGGAATGCGCGCGTCGACCGTCCGACGATGCGGTCGCGAATCACGCGTGCCGCATGCGTGCCCATCTGCTTGGCGGCAGGCGCCATGCCAGGGACGCGCTGGCCGTCCTGCTCCACCCACGCCAGATCGCCGATCACGAAAATTTCGGGGTGGTCCGGCAGCGACAAGTCGGGCGCAACCTTCACGCGCCCTGCGCGATCGCGCTCGCCGCCGAGCTGCGCACCCAGCGGTGATGCGGCGACCCCCGCCGCCCACAACACGGTACGCGCCGGGATGCGTCGATCTCCCATGTTCACGCCGCCCGCGTCGATGCCGGTGACCGCTGCGCGGGTATGGACCTCGACGCCCATACGTTGCAATTTGTGCTGCGCGATCGCGGAGAGCTTTTCCGGCATCGCGGACAGCACGCGCGGGCCGGCTTCCACCAGGTGAATGTGTGCACGCCGCGGATGCGCAATCCGGAACTCGTGCGGCAGCGTGTGGTGCGCGATTTCGGCCAGCGTGCCGGCAAGCTCAACTCCGGTCGGACCCGCGCCGGCGATCACGAACGTCAGCCATTCGGCGCGTTTGTCTGCATCGGGCTCGCGTTCGGCCGCTTCGAACGCCGAGAGGATCCGCCGGCGGATCGTCAGCGCATCGTCCATGGTCTTGAGTCCAGGCGCGTGCTCCGCCCAGGCGTCGTGCCCGAAGTAGGCGTGGGTCGAGCCCGTCGCAACAATCAGGTAGTCGTATGCGATGGTCTGAGCGCCGGCGCTGACGCGCTGCGCCCCGATGTCGATCGCGGTCACGTCCTCCATCCACACCGTGACGTTGACCTGATGCCGCACGATGTGCCGCAGCGGCGCGGCGATATCCGGGCCGGACAACGTGGCGCCGGCCACCTGGTACAGCAGCGGCTGGAATACGTGGTGGTTGGCGCGGTCGATCAAGGTCACGCGCACCGGCGCGTGGGCCAGGGCGCCGGTGGCCCACAGGCCGCCGAAACCGCCGCCGAGGATCACCACATGTGGTCGTGACACGTCCCGATTCATCGAGCAAGTATGACGGCTCAAACCCGGAGCGACTGCCGGCGCCGCAACGGGAGGCCTGCGCGATGCGCTACCATCGCAGCTTCGTTGGCTTTGGGGATATTGCCATGTACCGATCGCTTGCCTTCGTGCTCGCGGTGCTGCTCACCGCGGGATCCGCACTCTCGCCGATGGCGTCCTCCGCCGCGCCGGCACCACAAGTCGGCTTCACGCTCGAACAGGTGCTGAGTTATCCGTTTCCGCAAGACCTGACGGCGGCGCACGACGGGAACTACATCGCATGGGTGATCAACCAGGATGGCGTTCGCAACGTGTGGATCGCCGAGGCGCCGGGTTTTGCACCGCGCCAGGTCACGCACTTCAGCGCGGATGACGGACAGGAAATTACCCAACTCACGTTTTCGCCCGACGGCACACAACTGGTGTTCGTGCGCGGCGGCGACCACGACGCGAACTGGCCGGTGAAGATCGCGCCCGATCCCGCATCCAGCCCGGTCGAACCGAAGGTGATGATCTGGAGCGTGGACTTGCGGGCCGGCACGTCACGCAAGCTCACCGACGGTGACGGGCCGGCCATTTCATCGGGAGGCGAACTCGCCTACATCAAGGACGACCAGGTCTGGACCGCCCCGCTCGTTGCCGACAGCAAGAGCAAGCCAAAACAGCTGTTCTTCGACCACGGCAAGGACGGCGACCTGCACTGGTCGCCGGACGGCAAGCGGCTCGCCTTCGTGTCCGACCGAGGCGATCATGCTTTCATCGGCGTGTTCACCGACGACCACACGCCGATCGAATACCTCGCGCCTTCGACGGGCATCGACGGCGATCCGCGCTGGTCGCCCAACGGCACGCAAATCGCCTTCACCCGCCAGCCGGGCCATGGCGGTCCGCCGCGGCCGATCCTGACGCAGACGCCACAGCCGTGGTCGATCCGGGTCGCCGATGCGCGCACCGGCGAGGCGCACGTGGTGTGGCAAAGCCCCGACACGCTGGTCGGATCGTATCCGCAGACCGCGGGTGGTTCTAACCTGCACTGGGCCGATGGTGGGTCGCGCCTGGTGTTTCTCGCCGATCTGGATGGTTGGCCGCATTTGTACTCGATTTCGGCAAGTGGTGGGACGCCGCTGCTGCTGACCCCCGGCGATTTCATGGTCGAGGACGTGGCGTTCCCGCGCGATGGCCGCTCGATCGTGTACAGCGCCAACACCGGAAAGACCAAAGGCGACATCGATCGCCGGCACCTGTTCAAGGTGCCGGTAGATCGCGCGCAGCCGGTCGCGCTGACGTCAGGGAACGACATCCAGACGTCGCCCGCGCCCGTCGCCAACACGGTCGCGTATGTCGACGCGGGCTCCCAACGGCCGCCGCTGGTCTCGGTGATGGGCGATCAGGGTCGCGATTCCCGCTTGCTGCAGCCCGGCCTGATCCCGAAGTATTTTCCGACGGCGCAACTCGTGGTTCCGAAACTGGTGACGTTCACGGCTGCCGACGGCACCGTGATACACGGGCAACTCTTCCGCAGCGCCGACGCTGGCGCGGTGCAGCCCGGCGTGATTTTCGTGCACGGCGGGCCGCCACGGCAGATGCTGCTCGGCTGGCACTACATGGATTACTACTCGAACAGCTACGCCGTGAACCAGTACCTCGCGACGCACGGCTTCACCGTGCTGTCGGTGGATTACCGGCTCGGAATCGGCCACGGCTTCGCATTCCAGAATCCGCCGCACTGGGGCCCGACCGGCGCATCCGAGTACCAGGACGTCGTGGCGGGCGCGAAATTCCTTCAGCACGTTTCGGGCGTCGATCCCGCGCGCATCGGTATCTGGGGCGGTTCGTACGGCGGTTATCTGACCGCGCTGGCGTTGGCCCGCAATTCCGACATCTTCAAGGCCGGTGTGGACATGCACGGGATCCACGACTGGTCGCGCGACATCGGCGAGTGGTTCGGCAAGCCCGGCTCGCGTTACGAACAAGGCGACTACAAGCAGGCCATGAAAGTGGCGTGGGAGTCCTCGCCCGACGCCGACATGGCGAAATGGAAATCGCCGGTGCTGCTGATCCAGGGCGACGACGACCACAACGTGCATTTCCTGCAGATGGAAGACGTCGTGCCGCGCCTGAAGAAGCACGGCGTTCCCTTCGAGGAAATGGTGATCCCGAACGAGATCCACGGCTTCCTGCGCCACGCCTCATGGCTGAAGGCCGACACGGCGACGGTGGATTTCCTGCAACGCGAGCTCGGGAGTCCATCCCGTTGACTGACCAGACGATTCGGGATCCGGTCACAACGGGTAACCGCGTGGACGCCCCGAGCGAGCCGGGCGCGCATCTGCGACGCATTGGCGTGCGGACGCGCCCCGCGCGATCCCCTTGTTGCCGAAGCCGTTACGGCCCGTCCTGCTTTTCGGGAGATGGTTTGCGTCCGGAACGGGCTGCGCGGATCGCGCGCGCATCCAGCCGCTCGATCCGCATGATCCTGCAGCGATCGCCGCCGGCAAGCACTGCATCACGATTGGAACTCACCATGCCGTCGTGCGAGGTGAGGCCGATCATGCCCCCTCCGGTCTGGAGCCCCAGGCACGGCCCCACCAGTTGCAGGCGATAGGCCCGAACCGGGCTGGTCCAGACCACGACGTAACCGAGTTGATTCGAGTCCCAACTGTACAAGGACGTGAAATTGAACCACGGCACCGTGCCCTGCACGTACTTGCCGTAGTCGATGGTTCGGGACGCGTGGTGGGAAGACGATGTTCGCGCCGGTTGTTGCGCGCATGCTGCCAGCCAGGCAACCAGCAGCAACGGAATCCAGATGATGCGACGCATGGCGGCCACCGGAATGGGGGACGAGCAATCATCATCCTCCCGCGTCGGCGTGACCGCAACGGTAAGTCGGCTGGCGCAGTGCGCGCCCCCTCACCCAGCGCTACGCGCTCGGCCTACGGCCGCCTCTCCCCTGTGGGGAGAGGGAGACAAGCGCGCAAGCGCCTGGCGGGTGAGGGGGACGACCTTATTCCTGCAACAACGCCGTCAGCTTGTCGAGCTGCGCGCGATAGTTGTCGAGCACCTTCGCCGTGACGGCGGCGTATTTGTCGGCGCGGCTCCAGTCGCGCGCATCCAAAGCCTCGTGCACCGCGGGAATGGTCTTCGGCGCATAGCCGGTCAATTCGCCGGGCGCCTGGATCATGTTCCTGTACCACGGGCGCCCCGGCAGGCCCTGCGCATCCAGCAGGCGCTGCTCCAGCATGGCCATCATCTGGTTGACCTGCTGCAGTTGGGAGCTCGGAATATCGAGACCCTTGGCTGCTCGCGCGTTATAAGCCTTTTCATAGGCTTGTGCGCTCTCCTTCAACTGCTTTGCAGCGGCATCCAGCGGCGCCAGGTCGATGTTCGGCACGTCCGACAGGCGTGCGGGCGGCGCCACCGGGTGATCCGGATCGGACGCGAGCTTGTACGCGCCTGCGTCCAGCAACTTGTGCTGCGCCTCGGCAGCCTTGCGCTCGCTGTCGACTTCCTTGTGCAACTGCTGGACGTAGCGATCGAGGGTGCTGCTGACATCGCCGAACCGCATCGGCAACACTTCGGCGTCGGCGGTGCGCATCACGATATGCCCCGCCACCTCGGCCAGCGCGACCCCGTAGTCGAAGGTCGGGTCGCCGAAGCGGGAGAAATGATCGAAGTCGTCATAGCGCGAGTGATACACCCCGCCCTGGTTCGCTTCGCCGCCGAAGCCGAGGTCCAGCGTCGCGATGCCGAGGTGTTCGAGGAACGCGCTGTAATCCGATCCCGAACCCAAGGGCGAGATCGGAATGTCACCGTTCGCGCCCGCCAGTTTCGCGGTCTCCTTGAGCATCGGGCTGGCGCCCTTCTGCGCGGCCTCGACGTCGAGATGGGCGCGTTGGCGCTGCTGCACGCTCACCTTTTTTTCGGGGTCGGTCACGCCCGCGGCAACCTGGTTGACCAGATGCTGCAATGAATGGCTGCCGCCGGCGAACAGGAAGCCGCGGCCGTTGGTGTCGGAGTTGATGTATGCGACTGCCTTCGCCTGCAGCTCCTTTGCGTGGGTTTCCGCCCATTCGGTGGACCCGAGCAGTCCCGGCTCCTCACCGTCCCAACTCGCGTACACGATGGTGCGCTTGGGCCGCCAGCCCTGCTTGTAAAGCGTGCCCATCGCCTTCGCCTCGCCGAGTAACGCGATCGTGCCGGCCAATGGGTCGAACGCGCCGAACACCCAGCCGTCATGGTGGTTTCCTCGGATCACCCACTGGTCCGCGTCGCCCGTTCCGGGCAATTTCGCGATCACGTCGTAGATCGGTTTCAGGTCCCAGTTCGACTTCACGACCATGTGCACCTTGGCCGGACCCGCTCCGACGTGATACGTGAACGGCAGCGCGCCGCGCCAGTTTTCGGGCGCCAGCGGGCCGCCCATCGCCTTCAGCAGCGGTGTCGCGTCTGCGTACGAAATCGGCAGCACCGGAATCTTCAGGATCGTCTTGACGTCCTTCAGCGGCAGGTGCTTGGCACCGGGTACGGAACCGTAGCCCGGTGTGGTCGGATCGCCCGGATAGATCTGCATCTTCGCGACCGACCCGCGCTGCACGCCTTCGGGCGGGCGTGTGGGACCCTTCGGGAACGGATCACCAGTGAAATAGCCATCGTCGCGCGGGTCCGAATAGATCAGGCAGCCGATCGCGCCGTGCTGGTAGGCGAGCTCCGGCTTCAGGCCGCGCCAACCGCCGCCGTAGCGCACGATCACGATCTTGCCCTTGACGCTGACGCCGAGGCGCGCGAGTTCCTTGTAATCATCCGGCATGCCGTAGTTGACGTACACCAGTTCGCCGGTGACGTCGCCGTCGGCGCCGTAGACGTTGTAGGGCGGCAGCGCGCCGGACAGGTACGACGTGGGATCGCCCTTGATCGGCGGCTCGTGCAGCGTCGCCTTGAAGGTCGTCGGAGCCACCATTTCGACGAGTTCCTGCTCGGGCGTCGGGTAGAGCACGTCGAAGGTCTCGATGTGCGCGTCCCAGCCCCACTGCTTGAACTGCGCCAGCATCCATTCGGCGTTGACCTTGTCATGCGGCGAGCCGACCTGGTTCGGTTCCGAGGACAGCCGCTTCAGCCAGTCGCGCATTTCGCTCGCGCTCAACATCGAGTCGAAGCGCTGTTCGAGCTGGCGCTGTTGCGCTGCGCTCGCGGCCGTGAAACCCAGCATTCCACCGCCGGACGATGCTGGCGGCGCAGGCGGAGCCGCGGCGCCCGCCGCCCACGTCAACGACAGGCACGCCAACGCCAGCCCGAATTTGTGCAACTGCACTCGCTTCATCGCCAACCCCTCCGATCAGACCCCAGGAACCAAGCTCGCCCGGCACTGCGCGTGCAGGCAGGCGAAACTCCCCTTTTTACGCCGACGCGGGAAGGTTTGCATAGGGCAATCGTCATGGCTCCGGCCACTCCGCGTTTCGGTGCCGACCGACCGGCGTACAGCTGGTCATGGCATTTCTTCTGCGCACGATCCAGACTGCTGTACTTCGCACGCTGGAATTCCAGATGCCCGGGCTCGCGATCCGCTGCAGCATGGTTTCGATCCTCGCGATACGCCGCAGCGGAGGCGACATGCAGATGCTGGTCGTGCGCCGTGCCGGCGCCTATCTGCGCGACGCGTGGAGCTACATCGCCGGCCATGTCCTGGACGCGGAAGCGGGATTGCAAGCGGCGCGCCGTGAACTGTACGAAGAGACCGGCCTCGCGCCGGAAGAACTCTACGTGACCAGTTTCTGCGAGCAGTTCTACTCCGCGCAGACCGATTGCATCGAGGTCGTTCCCGCGTTCGTGGCGCGTGTGGCCGGCGATGCTATCGTTCACCTCAACCACGAGCATTCGGCGTTCCGTTGGGTTTCGTTCGACGAAGCCGCCGACCTGCTTCCGTTCGGCAGCCAGCGGGACCTGCTCGCGCACGTACGCCGCGAGTTCATCGATCGCCCGCCCAGTCCGTTGCTGCGGATTGCACCTGCATGACCGATCCATGACGCCAAGCGCATCGCTTGGCCGCTACCGCAACCCTTGTTAAGGTGTGCGGCCAGTTCGGAGAGAATCCGCACCGAGCCGCTCCAGACCACGCGCCATGCTGCCCAGCCAGACCCAATTCCTGCGCAACAGGATCCAGCAACTTCACAAGCGCATCGGCGGGCGCCACTGGTTCCCGCACGTGCCCTTGGCGATCCTGCTGGGCCTTGGCGGCTTCTGGTTGTTGCAAACCGATCTCGGCCGGCACTGGAGGCATATCGTCGACCAGTTGCTGAGCGGCGGCCAAGACCTCCACCCTGCGCTGCTGCCGCCGATCCTCATCGGCCTCGGCATGCTGATCATGGCGCTGGGCCTGCTGTTCCGCTCGCGGCTCGCATGGTTCATGGCGCTGCTGCTGGCCGCGGCCGCGGCCGTGACCATGTACTTCGGACGCCTCGGGCACGGTCACCTGCTGCTGGCGTATTTCATCCTGGTGCTGGTGCTGCTCGCTTTCGCCTGGCGCCAGTTCGACCGCAGCAGCCTCACCGCCGGCACCCTGTTCGCGCTCACCTCGCTGGTAATGGTGGTGCTCTACGCCGTGTTCGGCGCGTTCTACCTGGGGACCGAGTTTCATCCGAAAATCACCGACCTCGTGACCGCGCTTTATTTCGCGATGGTCACGATGAGTACGGTGGGCTACGGCGACATCACGCCGCAAACGACCGAAGCCAAGCTGTTCGTGGTGTCGATCATCGTCCTCGGCGTCGCGGTCTTCGCGACTTCGCTGACCGCCGTGATCGCGCCGCTGGTCACCCGCAGCCTGCAACGCATCGTCAGTCACAAGGACATCCGCATGCAACGCGAAAATCATTTCGTGGTGATCGGCAATACGCCGCTCGCACTGAACACGTGGCGCGAACTCGCGCGCCGCGGCCATCCCGTTACGCGGCTGCTGCGCCAGGAACCGGAAACCGCCCTCCCGCAGAGCGTGGACCGGGTGATCGGAGAACCCAGCGACAGCGACGTGCTGCGCAAGGCCGGGGCCGACAAGGCCCAAGCCGTGCTGGCGATGCTGGACGACGATTCGGAAAACGCGTTCGTGGTGCTGGCCGTGCGCGAGCTGGCGGGCACCGCGCGCACCGTCGCGGCCGTCAACGATGCGCACCATCTGGGGCGTGTGCGGCTCGTGCAGCCGGATGTGGTGATCGCGCCGCAAATCCTGGGTGGCGAACTCGCGGCAATGCTGCTGACCGGCGAGCAGGTGACGGCCGATTTCGTGATGGAGCGGGTCTTCCAGCAACCGGGCGATGCAGACGCGGTCCCCGGGCCGAAGCCGTCTGCGTGAAGCCACGCCGCTTCCTGGTCTGCAAAGGGTGACCCCGCCTTGATACGCGACTGGCTGCTCCACGGTCAATGGTTCGGCAACTCCGCGTTCGCCTGGGTCGTCGCAGGCGCGGGCGCATTGGTCGGATACATCATCGCGCACAGCGTTGCATTGTTCCTCAAGTCGCGGCTGAACACGCTCGCCGACCGCGTGCACCGGCCCGGCCTGCACGTCGCCGCCGAAGTGGCGGCGGCCACGCGCGGCTGACTGCTGCTGTTGATCGCGATCGTCACGGCGCTGGACTTCCTGCACTTCGGCCGCACGGCGGCGCAAGCCGCGCACGTGCAACGCGCTCCGCGCCTGCTGACCTGGATCCTCGTGGGCATGCAGCTCGCGTTCTGGATCAGCCGGCTGCTCGTGTCGTGGCTGAATCGTTCCGCGACCCATGAAGGCGCACGCTCCGTCAATCCCGTGATGCTGGGCGTGCTCACCTGGCTCGTGCAATTCGTGGTCTGGGTGACGCTGTTGCTGGTGCTGCTCAACCAGGGCGGCGTCAACATCACCGCATTCATCGCCAGCCTCGGCGTCGGCGGCGTTGCGGTGGCGTTGGCGCTTCAGAACGTATTGACCGATTTGTTCTCTTCGGTCGCGATCGGGCTGGACAAGCCATTCGAAGTCGGCGAGTTCATCATGTTCGGTGACGAACTCGGCACCGTGACCAAGGTCGGCATCAAGTCCACGCGCATCCAGTCGCTTTCGGGCGAAGAGCTGGCAGTTTCCAATTCCGTCCTGCTGAAGAACCTGATCCACAACTACTCGCGCAGGCGGGAACGGCGCATCGTGTTCAATTTCCGGCTGCCGTTCGACACGCCGCGCGACAGGATTCCGGACGCGGTCGCGCGGGTGCGCGGATTCATCGAGCGCGAAAAGCTGACGCGCTTCGACCGCGGCTACCTCTCAGGCTTCGGCGAATTCGGGCTGGATTTCGAGTTCGTGTATTACGTCCTCGATCCGGCCTACAACACGTTCGTCGAAATCCAGCAACGCATCAATCTCGCGATGCTGGATGCATTCGACCAACTCGGCATCGAGTTCGCAGTCCCCGCGCGCAAGTTGCACGCCGTATCGGCCGAGGGCAAATCGATCGTGCAGGTCGCCGGCGCCAGCGAGTAAGCTGCCAGGCCGGTTCGGTCCACGTTATCGCTGGATGAAAGCCGCGTGAGAGCCGTCGACGCAATTCGCGACCGTCAGCGCGACCATTTCTTCGCGCGCGATGGCGATGAGAGATGCGAGCGGCCGCTTCGACGAATGTCCGCCAGAGGCCGAGCCGGCGAGCATGCCTTTCGCGATGCGTTCAGCGTGGCCGACCGCATGTCGCGGCTACGTGGCGAGTGGTTCCCCAGCTTGTTCCGCGGTGAAGCGCAGATGTTTTGCGCCCCAAGTCCTGCCTGTTCGGGATGTGAAACACGTCTCAATGCGGCCCGAAGTGAACCATGTGGCCGAGCGAGCCCACTTGCACGGCGGGTCGACTCCGATCGCGCGTTCACATGAACGGAGTTGCAGAACTGCATCACGTTGCAAGTCGCCGCAAGTCGTGACCGTTTCTACACACAGCGTGTCGATAATCAGGCGAACACACGTCCGTTGCGTGAACAAGCGGAAACGTCGTGACTCGTCGCAGTTGGAGCCCGGCATGAATAGAACGGCGAACGTTTCGGCACTCGGTTACGCGGCATTCGCGCTTACCTTGTGGATGAACAACATGATTCCCGCCGGTTGGTTCAACCCCGACGAAGGCGGCGGAATTGCCCTGGCGCTGGCGGTCGTCCTGGGTGGATGCGTGATGGCGATCGCCGGCGTCGTGCAATGCCTGCGCGGGCGTACTCTCGATGCCGTCGTGTTCCTTGCGTTCTCCGCCTACTGGTGGGTCGCCGTGCTCGCGTCACAGCACCTCTTGAACGAGACCCCGTTCCGCCCCTCGCCGGGCTTTCTGGGCTGGTACTACATCGTCTGGGCATTCCTGGCCTTCTGCATCTGGCTGGCGGCGTGCAAGGACGGCGTCGCCCGCATGCTGTTCACGTTGGGCCTGACCGTGTCACTGCTCGCGTTCGCGTTGAATGGCTGGACGCGCATCGGTGCATTGGCCGAATTGGGTGGCTATCTTGGCCTGGTCACCGCCGTCGTGGGCATCTACCTCGCCGCTGCGGAAATCATCAACGAGATACACGGACATTCAGTCTTACCGTTGGGCGAAACCCCGCCGGACGAGAAATCGGGCGGGTTCTGAGCGCGAACCATTGAATGACCGTCGCGACTAAATCGGCAGGGACTGCCGATTTGAACGCTGCAGGCGGCCCGAGACTTCAACTCGCTGAGGAACGGGAAACTTCATTCGAAGCGGCTGTTGTGAAAGTCAGGCCAAGGATGGCCGTTGTGATGCTCGGGATTCTGGAATCGTGACGGCAAGCATCCGTTGGGCAACGCGGCGATCAGGGACGATCGCACAAATGCAGCCTTGCTGGTGCGCCGCCGCAACCCGTGCTACTTTTGCGGCATGGCACCACCGCGCGTCATCAAGAAATACCCGAATCGCCGCCTGTACGACACCCGCGTCTCCAGCTACATCACGCTGGAAGAAGTGCGGCAACTGGTGCTGTCCGGCGAGACCTTCGAAGTTCGCGACGCCAAGACGAACGAAGACCTGACGCGGGCGGTGCTGCTGCAGATCATTGCCGAGCACGAACAGCACGGCCAGCCGATCTTCTCGACCACCCTGCTCTCGCAGATCATCCGGTTCTACGGTGACGCAATGCAAGGCTTCGTCGGCGGGTATCTCGAAAACAGCCTCAAGGTTTTCCTGGAACAACAGCACAAGTTCCGCGACCAGTTGAACAACCTGCTGGGCCAAACCCCCTGGACGTTGCTGAACGAGATCACCGACCGCAACATCGAACTGTGGCGATCGCTGCAGGCGGGCAGTGAAGCCCAGTCGAAGAAGCCGCAGCCCGCCGCCGACGCCGACCCGGACAAGCCGGCCAGAAAGCGCCGTTGACACTCCGTTGGCGGGTTCGTACCATCGTGTGATTGCTGCGGCGCAGCACGTGACGCTGTGCGGCATTTCTCGGAGATATTCGATGACAAGGCGCGTAGCCGTCGTTACCGGCGGCATCGGCGGGCTGGGCACCGCCATTTGCAAGCGACTCGCAGAGGATGGCCGGCAGGTCGTCGCAGCCGATCTCGGCAACAGGCAGGAACGGCTCGCCGCATTCCGCGAAGAAACGCGTGAATACAACGGCAGCATCGTCTTTGCACCTGCCGACGTGGCGCACTTCGACGACTGCGTCAACCTCGTGCAGCACGTCACCGAGAAGTACGGGAGCGTCGACATCGTGGTCAACGCCGCCGGCATCACCCGCGATACCTCGCTCAAGAAGATGAGCCAGGCACAATGGAGCGAGCTGATGCACGTCAATCTCGACGGCGTGTTCAACATGTGCCGCAACACGGTGGACAGCATGACCGAACGCGGGTTCGGGCGTATCGTGAACATCTCCTCGGTCAACGGCCAGACCGGCCAGTTCGGCCAGACCAACTATTCCGCCGCGAAGGCCGGCATGCACGGCTTCACAATGGCGCTGGCGCGCGAAGTGGCGAAGAAGGGCGTGACCGTCAACAGCGTGTCGCCCGGTTACTGCAAGACCGAAATGGAGATGAAAGTGCCGGAGGACATCCGCGCCCAGATCGTCGCCCAGATCCCGGTCGGCCGCCTCGGCGAGCCCTTCGAGATCGCGCGCACGGTCGCGTTCCTCACCGCCGACGATGCCGGCTTCATCACTGGCGCCAATATTCCGGTGAATGGCGGCTACTTCATGTCTTTTTGATCCGGGGATTCGGGGCCGCGATTTCGGAGCATGCGTAGGCTGGACTGGCTGCTGCTTTACCGCAGAAAGCCCAGCACGTAGCTGGGCTGATTCCGGCTCCATCGGAAGAAGCCCAGCATTCACCCAGTCCCCGCTGGGGTTCGCATGAATCGGCTCACCCCAGCCTACGAATCAGAGGCTTTCCAATCGCTCACGCAGTTCGTCGAGACGAAGGCAGGCATGCGCGCCCGGTGAAACGCGTGCAGCAAGGCTCTGCTCCGGGGTGCGGCCCTGCCCCGCCTCCTTCGCTGCAGCGGCTGCGTTGCGGTAGGCGTCTCGGAACGGCACGCCGGACGCGGCTTGTTCGGTGGCGACATCGGTCGCGTGCATTGCGGGATCGATCGCAGCGCGCATCGCGGCTTCGTTCCATTGCATCCGCGCCAGCAGGTCCGGCAGCAACTCCAGCGCCATCAGACCACGATGGACGCCGTGGAAAATGCCCCCCTTGCTGAATTGCAGATCGCGCTGGTAGCCGGACGGGAGCGAAAGCAACTGCTCGACTTCCGTGCGCGCGGCAGCGACGCTGGCGTAAGTTGCGCGCAGCAGCTCGATCACGTCCGGATTACGCTTGTTGGGCATGATCGATGACCCGGTCGTGTATTCCGCCGGCAACTCGACAAATCCGAATTCGGACGTGGTGAACAGCGACAGGTCCCATGCCAGTCGGCGCACGTCGAGCAGGGTGCTGCCGATGGCTTCGAGGACCGCCAGCTCGAACTTGCCGCGCGACAATTGCGCATAGGTCGCGCTGACCTGCAAGCGCGCGAAACCGAGCGCGCGGGTCGTGTAGTCGCGATCAAGCTTCAGATTGACACCGTATCCCGCCGCACTGCCGAGCGGATTGGCATCGATCCACTCGAACGTCTGCCGTGCCCGCCAGGCGTCGTCGATGAACGCCTCCGCGAAACCCGCAAACCACATTGCCGTAGACGACACCACCGCGCGTTGCAGATGGGTGTAGCCCGGCATCGGCAGCGATTCTTTCGTCGCTCGTTCGAGGCAGACGCGTGCAGCGGCCTTGCAGTGCGTCTCAAGTTCGGCAAGCTTCTCCTTCAGCCACAGCCGTGTCGCAACCAGGATCTGGTCGTTCCGGCTGCGCCCGGTGTGCACCTTGCGACCGGTATTCCCCAAGCGTTCGGTCAATCGGGCTTCGATGGCCGAGTGTCCGTCCTCGTATCGCGCATCGAGGATGAACGCGCCGCTGCGAAAATCCTCCGCCAACGCGTCGAGCTCGTACTTCAGGGACATCGCTTCATCGGCGCTGAGCACGCCGATATTTGCCAAGCCCTCGACGTGGGCCTTGCTGGCCGCGATGTCGTGCAAAAAGAATTCGCGGTCCAGCAACGCGTCGTCGCCGGCGAGGAACTGCATGATTCGCTCGTCGGTGCGGGTGTCCGGTTTGATCCAGAGGGGGTCGGTCATTTGAGTGGGCCCAGGGGCGAGGGGCTAGGGCGAGAGGTCTGATCTTGCACGGTATCCACGGCCGTCGCGCCCTCGCTACTCGCCCCTGACCTCTCAAGCGGAATCGCGGTGAACTCTTCGATGCCCAACGCGATATTGATATTCTGCATCGCCTGCGTCGCGGCGCCCTTCAGCAGGTTGTCCAGCGTCGCCACGATCACGACCCGCCGACCGTCTGCAGAAACGGCGAAGCCGCCCAACTCGGCGTGGTGTTTGCCTGCGATCCGGCTGACCCACGGTGGATCGTCCACGATGCGTACGAGCTTCTCGTCAGCATAAGCGCCGCGATAACGCGTGAGCGCCTCGTCCCGTTTCATTGGGCGCGACAGGTACAGGTTGATGGTGACCGTGAGTCCGCGAAAATGCGGCGCGACATGCGGCATGAACTCCACGGGCACGCCAAGGTGGAAGGATGCCTCCTTTTCGTGCACGTGCCCCGTCAGCGCGTAAGGCATCAGGTTGTCACGCAGTTTTTCCGGGTCATTCCTGTCGGATGGCGTGGTGCCGGCGCCGGAAAAGCCCGAAACGCCGAAACACACGGGCGGCGCCGCAAGCACGTCCTTCAACGGCGCGACCGCCAGTTCGATCGCCGTGGCGTAGCAACCGGGATTGCTGATGCGCCGCCCATCGCGCCACTTGCCCCGGGTCAGCTCCGGCAACCCGTAATACCACGTGTCGTCGAACCGGTAATCCGCGGAAAGATCCACGATCAACGTCTCCGGCCGGCCCGCGTCGATCGCTGCGACATAAGGCGCCGCTTTGCCGTTCGGCAACGCCAGGATCACGACGTCCGCCCGCTTCGCGGCGACCGCTTGCGGATTGAGGTTCTCGTAACGCAGTTCACTTGTGAATGCGTCGTTGTGTGCATTGACGCGTTGTCCGTCCAACTCGCGCGAGGAAACGAAGGCGAGTTCCAGCGACGGATGCACCGCGATAAGGCGGATCAGTTCGGTGCCGGTGTGGCCTCTCGCCCCGACGATTCCGATCGTTTTCGTCGACGTCGCCATGTCAGTCGACCAGTGTCGGTTCGCGTTGCGTGCAGTGTTCGACGCAACGCGCGATGGTGGCGAAATCGCCGTCCAATCCGTACCAGAAAATCCTGAAACGCGATTGCCTGAAGCAACCGTCCGATTGTTCGTGGTAGAACGCATTGACCCGATTGCCGTGCCGGGAGCGCCAGAACAGTCGCGGGTTCTCTGCCTGCATCACCTGCCAGACTGCGCGCCCAAGGCCCTCGCCCTGCGCATCGTCCAGCACAGCGAACTTGTCGAGGTACGGCAAGCCGTCCTCCAGCGTCAGGATCATCGCCACCCGATAGTTTTCGCTCACGTAAACACGGTACGGTTGCGTGCGCTCGAAATAGCCCGGCACCAGCCGGCGCGGTGCGAAGCCCGATTCGATCAACATGCGCAGGCGTCCGCGATCGACGCCCTCCCACGATTCGAAACGCAATACCTTTTCACCACGCCGCACCAGCGTGCCGGAACCTTTGTGCGTGAATAGTTCGCGAGCCAGCTCCGCAGGTCGCGTGATCGACACGGACGAAGTCGGTGGCAGGTCGCGCAACAAGTCGGCAATCTGCTCGAGCTTGAGTCGCATTCCGCCGCTGACCCACGGCTGTGCCATGAGGTCCTCGTACTCGGTGGAAAGGTTGATCGAGTCGATCACCCTGCCGTCGCCATCCAGCAGGCCTCCCGTGCCGGTCAGGAACACGATCTTGTAGGGTTGCAGCACGCGCACCAGTTCGTTGGCGGCGAAATCCGCATTGATGTTGAGGATCTGGCCTTCGTCGGTTTCTCCGAGGCTGGCGATGACCGGAATCGAACCCATCCGCAGGCTGGCATCGATCGGCGCAAGTTCGACCCGATCGACCTTGCCAACCAGGCCACAGTTTTCACGATCGAAGTAGCTTGCGGCGAAGACCCCCGACACCACCGAAGTCGCGCGCGTGTCCATGGCGTGCAGGGCGTCGACGAGCTTCAGGTTCTGCTGCTGGAACACGCGCCGCACGATACCGAGCGCCTGCGGTGGAGTGACGCGCAGACCATGGACGGTCCGCTTCTCGATTCCCGCCTTGACCAGTTCGTCATCGAGTTGGGGTCCCGCACCGTGCAGCACGATGGGCGTCAGGCCGACCCGCTGCAGGAACGTCAGCGAAGACGCCAACTCGGTCAATTCGTCGCGCAACACCGCACCACCGACTTTGACGACCGCAAAACGTTTGGCATCGAGTTGCGAGAAGCGCTTCAGGTACTGCTGGATCTCGCGGGCGCTGCCCATCGCCGACAGCAGCCGCACGATCGTCTTGCGGGTGTCGATCTCGGCGTTCATGCCTGGCCACCTTCCACGATCCGGAACACTGAGTCGGCGTATCGCCGCAATGCTTCGAGCCCTACCCACTCGTCGGCGCTGTGGGCCTGGGCAATGTCACCCGGACCGTACACGAAGGTGACGTAGCCTGCCCTCGAGAACAGCGCGGCTTCGGTCCAGAAATCGACCGCGGCGCCGACCGGAATCCCCAGTTTTTCTGCGAGAAGGCGCGCGTCGCGCAGACCGCCTTGCGCGCGCGCGGTGTCTGCCGGCAGCGGCGGGCCACGGAAGGTCTCGGTGAACTCGGAGGGCGCCGGAACAGCCAACCTGCGCAACCGTTCGATCAGCGCATCCATGTCCATCGAGGGCAACGGCCGCATCCCGAAGCGCACCTCCGCATCCGGCGCGATCATGTTGGCCTTGATGCCGCCTTCCATGCGGCCAAGGTTGAAGCGCAAGCCACGCAAGCCATCGAATTCCTGAGCGGCGTGGACCTCCGCAAAATCAATGGCGGCAGCACCCCAGCGGACGGCCTGATGCAGCGCGTTGTCGCTGGGCTTCTGCTCGCCCGAAGCGTGCCCGGCGCGCCCTTCGAACCTCACGCGCACCGACTGGATGCCACGATGCGCAAGCACGGCTTCACACTGTGTTGGTTCGGCAACGATGACTCCCAGAAACGTTCGCCCCCTTCCGCCCTCCGGGCACCTTCCCCCGCGAGCGGGGGGAGGGTTTTCACGCAAGAAGGTCGACACGCAACGCGGGTCGGCCCCTTCCTCGTCGCTCGTGAACAGCAATGCCATGTCGCCGTCACTCGCATTCGCGACCGCCAGCAGTGCGGCAGCCGCGCCCTTGATGTCGCAGGCGCCGAGGCCGATCGCGCGATCTTCGCCCATACGCAGATCGAACGGGCTGGCGCTCCATTGCATCGAGTCCGGCACCGTGTCGAGGTGCACGTTGAACAGCAGCTTCGGCCTGCCGCGCGCCGCGAAAAGGCTGACCGCGCCGGCGCCATGATCGCTTACCTCGACCTCGAAGCCCGGCAATTGCGCGCGCAGGTAATCGAAAATGCCGTCGACGCCGATCGCACGCGGCGGATTGCGTGTGTCGAAAGCAACGAGTTCACGCAGATGCACCAGCGTTGTTTCGAGCAACGCCGAGTTCCGAGTCCCCGCTACAGCCAATGCCGTGTCGCACGAAGCGCGACTCGTTGGGTTCCCCTCTCCTCTTGGGGAAGAGGGCAAAGGGTGAGGAGGGACGCTCTTTCCCGAGTTCCGCGTCATTTGCGGTTGACCTCGGCCCAGAGCGTCGAACTCATCCCGTAGAGCTTGATGAAGCCTTCCGCCTCGGCGACACCCCAATCGGCAGCCTGTGCATACGTCGCGCCCTTGGCGTTGAGGATGTGTTTGGAGTCGATCGCGACGGCATCCACTTTGCCACCGGCGGTTTCCAGCGTGACTTCACCCTCGACGCAACGTTGGCTGGACGCGAGGAACGCCTCGAGATCGGTCTTCAACGGATCGTGGAAGAACCCTTCGTACACCAGTTCCACCCACTTTCGGGCCACGTCGGCTTTGAACCGGTTTTGCTGTTTGCTCAATACCGCTTCCTCCAACGCGCGATGCGCGGCGAGCAATGCCACGAGGCCCGGTGCTTCGTAGACGATCCGCCCCTTCAAGCCGATGGTCGTGTCGCCGGTATAGAGCCCGCGGCCAACGCCGTACTGGGCAAACGCGTGATTCAGCTTCGCCAGCAGCATGTGTCCGGCGAGGCGTTCGCCATCCAGCGTTTTCGCCTCCCCGCCCACGAAACCCAGCGTGACCCGCAGCGGTTCCCGGGGCCATTCCTCGCGTGCCTTGCACCACCCGCGCGCGCCCTCACCCGGCGCCTGCCAGCGGTCGATCTCGCCGCCCGACAGAGTCACGCCCAGCAGGTTTTCGTTGATGGTGTAGGCCTGTTGCTTCGCGCGCACCGCGAAGCCGCGCTGCTCCAGGTATTCCTGCTCGTACGCGCGAACCGCCGTGTGCTCTTTCTGGATTTCGCGAATCGGCGCGACGATCTCGAAATCGCCCAGCGCTTTCACCGTGAGGTCGAACCGCACCTGGTCGTTGCCCATGCCGGTGCAGCCGTGGGCGATCGCACGGGTGCCCAGTTCCGCCGCGCGCTTGATCGCGGCTTCGACAATCAGGTAACGGTCGGAAACCAGCAGCGGATACTGTCCTTGATATCCCTCGCCAGCCCAGACGAAGGGCTTGACGAAGTGGTTCCATAGCGCAGGACCGCCGTCGATGGTGACGTGCGAGGCTGCACCGAGTTCCTCCGCGCGTGCTTCGATGTAGCTGCGTTCGCCGTCGGTGACGCCGCCGGTATCGGCGAAAACCGTGTGCACCGCCCAGCCGCGTTCCTTGAGATAGGGCACGCAGAAACTGGTGTCGAGGCCGCCGCTGAAGGCAAGCACGATGTGCTTGCCTTCGGGATTGGGGATTGGGGATTGGGGATTGGGGAAAGCGGGCTGGGGCGGCATGGGAGATTCCTGTGAACGTTATGGGCGTGCGTGCAGGCTTTGGCTTTACGAATCCCGATTCCCTTCTCCCGAATCCCGGTTCACAACAATCCGCGGCTCGCAGCGCACCGGAAAATTGACGGACGCGGCGATGAAGCAGGCGTGGTGCGCGTCGGCATGGGCCGATTCGGCTTTCGCGGGATCGCTCGAAGGCGTGATGGTCACCACCGGGTGCAGTACCACTCGGGTGAAGTGCCCGCCGTTGCCCTCGGTCACCAGGGTGCCTTCGGCGGTGTCGGTATAGGCGGTCACCACCACGCCCGCCAGCGTCGCGACGTGCAGGTAGGCCAGCATGTGGCAGGTGGAAAGCGCTGCCACCAGCATGTCCTCGGGGTTGTGCTTCGCTGCGTCGCCGCGGAAGGCCGGATCGGACGAACCTGCAATGTCCGATTTGCCTTCGATGCGGATCACGTGCTCGCGTCCGTAATTGCGGTAGCCGTCGGTGCCGGTGCCGCGGTTGCCGGTCCACTCGACTTCGACGCGATACCTGTGCGGGTGACCTGTCATGTCTGTGCCTCCGGTTGTGACACGAGCGTTGCCATTACCGCCTTCTGTACATGCAGGCGGTTTTCGGCTTCGTCGATCGCGATGCAGTAGGGCGCATCGATCACCGCGTCCGTCGCCTTGACGTTGCGGCGCAACGGCAGGCAGTGGCTGAACACCGCGCGATTCGTCAATGCCATCTTGGCCTCATCGACCATGAAGTGCTTGTGCGCGTCGCGGATGGGCTTCTCGTCTTCCCAACGCCCGAAGTACGGCAGCGCGCCCCAGCTTTTGGCGTAGACCACGTCGGCGCCGCGATACGCGCCCTCGATGTCATGCATCACGCGCAGCGATCCGCCGTTCTCCTGCGCGTTCTGCCGGCCGAACGCCATGTAGCGTTCATCCAGCACGTACTCCGGCGTCGGGCACAGCAGCGTCACGTCCATGCCCATCCTCGTCGCAATCAGCAGCGCGGAATTGGCGACCGCGGTGTTGAGCGGTTTCGGATGGTACGTCCAGGTCAGCACATACTTCTTGCCACGCAAATCCCCGATGCATTCACGCAAGGCCAGCGCGTGCGCAAGTTCCTGACAGGGGTGCGTGATGGTTTCCATGTTGATGACAGGAACCGTCGCGTATCGTGCAAAGGCGCGGATCGCGCGGTCCTCGCGGTCCACCGACCAGTCCCTGAATTTCGGGAATGCGCGCACGGCGATCAGGTCCACGTAACGCGACAGCACCCGCGCGACCTCCGCCACGTGTTCCTCGGCTTCGCCGTCCATCACGGTGCCGACGTCGAACTCGATCGGCCACGCGTCCTTGCCGGGCGACAGCACCACCGCGTGACCGCCCAACTGGAACGCCCCCAGCTCGAAACTGGTGCGGGTACGCATCGAGGGGTTGAAAAACAACAGCGCAATGGACTTGCCGGCCATCTGGTGCCCGGCCGGCGAATGCTTGAAAGCCGCAGCCTGGTCCAGCAGCGCGTCGATTTCGGCGCGGCTCCAGTCCTGTGTGGTGATGAAGTGGCGGATGGTCACGGGTCCAAATGCTCTTGTGAAATGTCGGCCATGGACGGCCGGTTTTGCTGTTGCGCGCATGGATGCGCGCTGACATAAACAAAAACCCGGCACAAGGGCCGGGTTTTTCGTCGTTGTCTGCAACACAACGCGCGACTGCCTACCCGGCCAAGTGTCGGTGCTCCGGTCGGCGCGCGCGCGAAGTCATGCCGGCTGCCGCGCGGGCAGCAGTCAGGACGACGGCGTCGATGTAAGTGGATGTGGCCATGTGGACACCAGGATCAAGTCGCGAATGCTCGCACAACATGCAGCCGTGCGCAATTGGCGGCATCACTCGGCAGGTGCAACCGTCACCCTGACCCGCAGTCGTTCGCCTGGATCGTAAGGAAGGCGCGACATGTACACGTCGCCGCGGTAGCGGTATTCGACGTCATATCCCACGATCTGCTGCTGGGGCGCATAGGCGACGGGCTGGCAAACCGTTTGCTGTGTCGTGTAGCTCTGGTCGTGCGCCGCCGAGATCTGGTTGCCGACCGCCCCTCCCGCCACCGCGCCAGCCACCGTTGCAGCGGTGCGGCCTCGTCCGTGGCCGACGGTGCTGCCCAGTACCCCGCCCACGATCGCGCCCAACACGGTTCCGCCGGTGTGGTCATCGTCCTGGCGGGTCACGGTCTGCGGATAGCACTGTTGTTGCGGCGGCTGCGCCGCCACCCCGTACACGGGATCGACCCGCAGCACCTCGGCCCAACCGTAATGGACGTTGGGAACGGGTCCGGGTGGTGGCGGGGGCGGATAGCCTTGTGCGTTCGCGGCTACCGCGAATGCCAACAGGAGGGACCCAATGATGAACCTTGACATATCGTGCTCTCGCGGCCGGCGTCCGAGAGTGCGCTGGCCTTCAACTTCGGGCGTATTGAACCATTGCAACCCTGAATACGCGCTCAAGCAATGAACGCAACCTGATAAAATCCCTTGATTATTTCTACGCCGCGATCGCTTCCGAACCGCATGGCGCTACGCCTTTACAACTCGCTGACCCGTCGGGTCGAGCCCTTCACGCCTGCCGATCCTGAACGCGCGACGATGTACCTGTGCGGCCCCACCGTGTACAGCTTCGTGCACATCGGCAACGCGCGCGGCCCGGTCGTATTCGACGTGCTGGTGCGGCTGCTGCGCCGCAAATACCGGCTTGTCTACGCACGCAACATCACCGACGTGGACGACAAGATCAACGCCGCCGCGGCGGAAGCCGGCGTGCCGATCGCGGACATCGCCGCGAAATACGCGGCGATCTATCGCGAAGACATGGCCAGGCTCGGGGTCGCCCCGCCGGACATCGAACCGCTGGCGACGGGACACATCACGCCCATCATCGAGATGTGCGAGAACCTCATCGCTTCCGGCCATGCCTATGCTGCCGATGGCCATGTCCTGTTCGATGTGGCAAGGTTCGGCGATTACGGCAAGCTTTCGGGCCGTTCGGTGGACGAACTGATCGCCGGCGCGCGCATCGATGTCGCGCCATACAAGAAGAATCCCGCGGATTTCGTGTTGTGGAAGCCTTCCACTCCTGAACTGCCGGGATGGGACAGTCCATGGGGACGCGGCCGCCCGGGCTGGCACATCGAATGCTCGGCGATGGCGGCGGCGCACTTGGGCGAAACCATCGACATCCATGCGGGCGGCGTGGACCTCGTGTTCCCGCACCACGAAAACGAGATCGCTCAATCGACCTGCGCGCACGCGGGCA
The DNA here is from genome assembly GCA_021324095.1 of Gammaproteobacteria bacterium. Lineage (GTDB taxonomy): Bacteria > Pseudomonadota > Gammaproteobacteria > Xanthomonadales > Rhodanobacteraceae > 66-474. The sequence continues at coordinate 24,151 of JAJPJT010000067.1, read as the reverse complement.
AGACCTTCGCACGGTTCTGGCTGCACAACGGCATGCTCACCTTCGATGGCGCCAAGATGAGCAAGTCGGTGGGCAACGTGAAGCAACTGCATGCGCTGCTGCAACGGCACCCACCCGAGGCGCTGCGTTACGCGCTGCTGAGCGCGCATTACCGGCAGCCGCTGGACTGGTCGGAGGCGCTGATCGAGCAAAGCGTCGCGACGCTGGACCGGCTGTACGGCGCGCTTCGCGACCTCGAAGACGTGGACGTGCTGCCGGCGGATGAACGGCCTGACATCGAAAGCCATGAGGCGGTCAAGGAACTCGAAGCCGCGCTGCTGAACGACCTCAATACGCCCGAAGCGCTGGTTGCGTTGGCCAAGCTCGCTTTCCAGGCACGTCAAGGCTCACGCGATGACAAGCGCATCGCCAAGGCTGCGCTGCTGGCCGGCGGCGCCAAGCTCGGCTTGCTCCAGCAGGCACCCGAAAGCTGGTTCAAGCGCGGATCGGAACGCGTGGACGCCGCACAGGTCGAAACTCTCATCGAAGCTCGCCGTGCAGCCCGCGCCGCACGCGACTTCGCCCGCGCCGATGCAATCCGGGACGAACTCGCGGCCATGGGCGTTGCCATCGAAGACGGTCCGCAAGGGACCCGCTGGAAAATCGCGAATTGATGAACGCACCGAACATCCAGAACGCGCAGCAGGAAATCATCGAGGAATTCGGTTTCTTCGATGACTGGACCGCGCGCTATCAATATCTCATCGACCTCGGTCGCAAGCTGCCGCCGTTGCCGCCCGAAGAGATGAACGACATCAACAAGGTCGACGGATGCCAGTCGCAGGTATGGATCGTGGTGTCCGGCGACGCCGAACGGCTCGATCTGCGCGCGACCAGCGATTCCGCGATCGTGTCGGGCCTCGTGGCGCTGCTGCTGCGCGTCTACTCCGGGCGCAGTGCCCGCGAGATCCTCGACACCGATCCTTCGTTCATCAACGCCATCGGGCTCGGGAAGCACCTCTCCCCCACCCGTTCGAACGGCCTCGCGTCGATGGTCAGGACCATCAAGGCGCACGCGGAGCAGGCGCTCGCGTCACAGCCGTGAAATGCCGCCAGCGCAAGCGGCGGCATTCCGGCGATCCTTGACCGGCGCGTGCCGAACGGGTCGAACGTATCGCTGCCGTCTCATCCAAACCTGGCGCTTGCCGGGCACGGTTATATAGTAGGCAGCCGTTGGGGAGACACAGCATGGCCGACGAGCACGCGTACCGGACCATCACCGACTGGCAGCACCTGGATGCGCAAACCGGTGAAGCGATCCGGGCGTTCTGGTTGCGCGAACAGGCGAACGTGCAGGGCGCCGAGGCGACGCGCCGCTTGAGCCAGGTCGTCGCACACGTCGTTGACGAAAACGACCAGATTGTCGCAGTGGCCACCGTGGCGCCGAAAATCCTGCCGCGCCTCGGCCAACCCATGTATTACTACCGTTGCTTCGTCGGCAAGGCGTGGCGCTCCAGCAAACGGGTCCGGCCATTGCTCCGCCACACGCAGAAGGTGCTGGAGGCATTCGCGCGCGAACACGATTACCCGTGCATCGGAATACTGCTGGAGCTGGAAAACGAAGGTTTTGCCGACACCTTGCGCTGGGCACACTGGCCCGGCGTTGGTTTTTCCTACATCGGCGTCAGTCCGCGCGGCCTCGATTTGCGCGTGTGGTATTTCCGCGGCGCCAGATTGAAGACTCCTGCGCAACTCGCGCGCCTGCGCAATGGCGGGATTGCCGACCACAGGCGGCCGGCGGCATCGGCGGCACAACGCTAGCGGTGCGGTGGCGTGCGCGGTACGGCGGTATCCGGAACGGGCCCGACCTCGGCGATCATTCTTGCCGCCTCCGAACTATCGCATGACACCCCTCCGCACTCGCGCTGGTGACGGTCAGGGATAGACTTCCACATGTGTGGGGTTGGGTCCGCAAGCTCCGTGCAAGACACTCCGGTGCAACGCGGCCGGAACCACAAGGATCGATGGAGTACGGTGATGTCACAGGTGCAGCGCACGGTCGCGGCCGCGGACAATTTGATCCGTCACTGGCCGAGTTGGCCTGTTTACGGCCTCACGGATGACCTGTTGCCGACCATCGAGCAGTGGGCGCAAACCAGGCACCGCGTGGCGGTAGCGACGCTGGTCAACATCATCGGCTCGTCGCCGCGCCCTCTTGGAAGCGAAATGGCCATTTGCGACACCGGCGAGGCGGTGGGCTATGTCTCGGGGGGCTGCGTAGAAAGTGCGGTGATTGCAGAGGCGCTTGTCGTCATCGCAACCGGCAAGCCACGCCTGCTCGATTACGGCGCCGGCAGCGCAGTCATCGACATCCAGCTTGCCTGCGGCGGACGCATTGGCATTTTCGTGCGCGAGTTGGCGGACGCCGCCGAGCATGCTGCGCGCTTGCGTGCGGCGCGCGAACGGCGTGAAGCGGTCTGTATGTCCACCAACCTTGGAACCGGCGACCACAGTTACTTCACCGGCGTCGCTGCCGACGCGACGCGGGTCGTGGACGGCCGCACCTCGGTATTCGCCAAGACCTACGTGCCACCCATCCGGTTGGTACTGGTAGGCGGCAACCCGGTCGCGCTGGCGCTCGCGCGCATGGCATCACCGCTCGGATACGAAGTCACGTTGCTGCGCCCATACGGACCGGCAGATCCGCCACCGGAAACTTCACTCGTGCGTTATGACCGGCGCGGGCTCGAACAGGCGTTGGCGGACACTCGGCTGGACGCATGGACCGCGGTATACACGTTGACGCACCAGGCTGAAGACGACTTGATGGTTTTGGTGCACGCGTTGCCATCGCCCGCGTTCTGCGTAGGAGTACTGGGAAGCCGTGGCAACATCCCTGAACGGCTCGATCGCCTCAGGGAAGCCGGGGTGGACGAACGTGCACGCGCGCGATTGAAGGCACCCGCAGGCCTCGCGATTGGTGCGCGCGGACCGCAGGAAATCGCGCTCGCGATCCTTGCCGAGATCGTGTCGCTGCAACCCGCGGCACCGGCGTGGCTGGTCGCCGATGGCGGCGGCTTGTTGCCGTCCGCAGCGGTCGTGCCGTAGGCAATCATGGTTCGATCCGGGAAGATTGAAGCGACAGCCGTTGGCGCGGTCATACTCGCGGCCGGCGCCGGCAGGCGGATGGGCGGCGCGCCCAAGCCGCTGCTGCGGCGCGACGGCGAACCATTGCTGCTGCGCCAGGTGCGCGTCGCGGCGACTGCTGGCGCCGCAGCCGTCGTCGTTGTGCTGGGCTACTACGCGGATCAGCTGTCCACAGTGCTTGATCGATCGCTTGCATCCGCACAGGACCGGTATGCCGAAACACGCGTGAACCGGGTGGTCAATCCGGCGCCGGACGACGGCACCGGATCGTCGTTGCGATGCGGGCTCACGGCGTTGCCGGATGATCTGTCCGCGTATCTCGTGATGCTGGGCGACCAGCCGCTGCTCGAAGCGGAAGATGTGCAAGCGGTGCTGGCGGCATGGCAAGCACGTCCGCCCGGCATCCAACTGGTCCTGCCGCAGCATGCCAACCGACTGGGCCATCCTGTAGTTTTCGGTTCGGAGCTGTACCGCGAGGTCGCCCACGCGCGCGACGGCTTCGGGGTGCGCGAATGGCGTCACGCGCACCCGGAGCGGATATGGTTCCTGCAGGCGTCACACGCGCGGTTCACGACCGACGTGGACACGCCCGCCGATCTTGACCGGCTGCGTGACGAATTTGGCGTCGAGTTGGCATGGCCGAATCTCTGACCACAGGTTTTGGCTGCGGCCGATGCCATCGAAAAACGGTCCCATCCATAAGCAGCGCGTATCGGGTTCGATGCAAATCAGCGCGTCATCCCGGCCATGGATTGGCCGGGATCCAGTGCCATGGAAGGCAGACACTGGATAAACTCGCGCCATCCATGGCGCTCGCGCTACGCGCCGCCTGCGGCGTTCGCGTTTGCAATTCCCGGATCAAGTCCGGGACAGGCTCTGCAAACGCAGTCGGCCTTCGCCGGAATGACGAGACTGAAGATTACAGTCGTCGATGTGAACGCGTAAATCGAAACTGTTCTACGCGCGGCTCAGCGCAGCCTTGACCCGCTCGGGCCGGAATGGCGTCTGACGAAGGCGCACGCCCGTTGCGTCGTACACCGCGTTGCTGATGACCGCGGCCGTCGGGCACGTCGAAGGTTCGCCGCCGCCGGTGGACGGGTAGTCGGGACTGTCGTTCACCAGCACCGTTTCGATGGTGTCGGGAATCTCGTTGAAGGTCAGGATCGGATAGCTCGCCCAGTCGCGGCTGGTGACGTGTGCGTGATCGAACGTCACTTCTTCGTGCAGCGTGCGGCTCATCGACTGGATGACGTTGCCTTCGATCTGGTTGCGCATGCCGTCCGGACTGATGACCATGCCGCAGTCATGCGCGACCACCACGCGTATCACCCGGATCGCACCGGTCCGGCGGTCGACTTCCACGTCCGCGATGGTGGCGACGCGCGTGTCGTCGCGATTGACCCACGCAATCCCGCGGCCGGTCGCCTTGGCGCCACTCTTTTGTCGGTGTTGGAACGCCGGCCGGCTTTGCCATCCGTACTGCTTCGCCGCCGCTTTCAGCACGCCGATCGCGCGCTGATCCTTCAGGTACTTGAGCCGGAACTCCAGCGGATCCTGCTTCGCCGCGGCGGCCAGTTCGTCGATGAACGACTCCATCGCGAAGGTGGTCTCGAACTGGCCCGGCGCACGCATCCACGCGGTGATCACGCCCACGCGGCTTTCGCCGTGGCAGGCCACGTCGGCGTTGGCGAACGTGTATTCGTAACCGATCGCGCCGTGGCCGAGGTTCTCCTTGCCGACCGGTTTGCCGATCAACTCTGACGCGAGCAGGCGGGTGTCGCTCAAGGTCGGGATCCACATGTGGTGGCGCCACGCGGTCACGTTGCCATGGGCATCCAGCGCGGCTTCGAGATCCTGGGCAATGGGCGGCTCCTTCGGGTCCCAGCCGTGCGAGTCCCAGCGCATCCACTGCACGCGCACCGGCCGCCCCGCGGCGCGCGACATGATCGCCGCGTCCGCCATCACGTGTTCGAGACCGTTGCGGCCGTACTGGCCGGAGGCCTCGATCCATTTCACTTCGACATTCTCGACCGGCAGGTGGAGCAGTTGCGCCATGTCACGTCGCGCCTGGTGCGGCATCTGGGTACCGGCCCAGAACACCGCTTGTTTCTTGCCGACGTCGGCGATCGCGCATTCGGGGCCGATCGATCCGTGCGTCTGGAACGGCGTCAGGTACGTCGCCTTGAAGGTTCGTTGAGCGCCCTTGAGCCCCTTGTCCACATCGCCGTGGCTCGCGACGACCATGTCCTTGCCCGGAGCCTTGCGCACCACATTCCATACTTCGTCGGTGGCTGCCAGTCCCTGCCAGTCCGACCATTTGGCGAGGCCGTCGGTCGGGCCGCGGCGCATCAGTTTCGAACCCAGCTTCTGCGCGGCCTGGATCGCGCCCCATTCGGTCTCCGCGACCACGCCCAGAAAATTGCGCTCGCGCACGACCTGGACGAATCCGGGAATATCCTTGAGTCCGCTTTCGTCGACGTTCAGCAGTTTTGATTCGATGCCGTACGGACGCACCACGCGACCGTGCAACATGCCGGGCACCTTCACGTCCTGCAGGTACGTGAACTCGCCGGTCACCTTGCCCGGAATGTCCTTGCGCAGGACCGACTTGCCGACCACCGTGTACTTCGACGGGTCCTTCAGCTTCACATCGGGCGCAACCTTCATGTCGAAGCGCTTGCCGCTTGCGCCGATGGTGACGTCCAGGCGTTTCCCGTCCACCAGCTCGCCGTAGGTGATCGCGCGCTTGGGCGAGCCGTTCATCGCGATCCGGCCGTTTTGCGCCATGAGCCGGTCCACCGGCACGCCGAAATGCTTGCTGGCCATGTCCAGCAGAACCTGGCGTCCGGCCGCGGCGGCGTGGCGAACCTGCGGCCCGGCATACCGGACTGCCATGCTGCCATACGAAGGCCCCTGATCGACGGTCTCGGTCGTCGTGCCCATCACCAGGTGGAACCGCTCGAACGGAAAATCGAGTTCCTCTGCCGCGATCTGCAGGAGTGCATTCGGCGAGCCGTTGCCCTGTTCCACCTTGCCGGTGAACAGGGTGGCGGTATTGTCCGGATGGATCGCGAGCCACGCATCGAGGTTCGCCGGATCGACCGACGGGAACGGCGCTGTGCTACCCGGCGCACCGCCAGCCGCCCTGGCAGACCGTTCATCCGCAAGCGCCACCGCGGGGCCAAACAGGCTGAATGCAAGCACCAAGCCGCCGGAATTCTTGAGAAACCTGCGCCGTTCCGCGCCGAAGTCGGACAGCCCGGAGGTATCCGCGACACGATCCCGTCGGGTGCTCATGCCTGCCTCCCTGTCTTCGCCGCGCGTTGCACCGCGCGGACGATGCGCATGTGCGTGCCGCACCGGCACAGATTGCCGTTCAGGGCCTGCTTGATTTCGTCACGGCTCGGGTTCGGGTGCTGCGCGAGAAATGCGCTGGCTGTCATGATCATCCCGTTGATGCAGTAGCCGCACTGGACGGCCTGCTCGTCGATGAAAGCCTGCTGCATCGGGCTCGGCTTCTCCACCGTGCCCAGCCCTTCCAGCGTCGTGATGTGATGCCCGACCGCCGCCTCCACGGGCAACACACACGAGTGGACCGCCTTGCCGTCCAGGTGGATGGTGCACGCGCCGCATTCGGACAGGCCGCAACCGAACTTCGGGCCGTGCAGCTTCAAATCGTCGCGAAGCACGTAGAGCAACATCGTGCCGGGATCGACCGACACGCTGTGCGTCTCGCTGTTCACCTTCAACGCCATGGTTTTTGCCATGTGAACGCTCCCGTCGTGGTGATGTCTCCGCGAACCACCCGGGATCATACGCTTTCCATCGAAGCGACATGTGCGTGGGGAGCGCTGCATCCGCGCATCGACGGCAGGCGGCCAGCAATGACGTTTGCATCTGACGCGTCGACCTTTGACGCGCCATTTGTGGTGCAGCGGCAGCTGCATCGCGGCTGCACAGGATTAGGGCCGCCCGATCCGTCGAATTCATGGCCGCGGCACGGCACCGAGGCGAGTGGCCGAGGATGTGTGCCCTCAGCCAAGGAGTTTGTCGGGCGTGATCGGCAGGTCGCGCACGCGAATGCCGGTTGCGTGCCACACCGCATTGCCGATCGCGGCGGCGGCGCCCACGATGCCGATTTCACCGATGCCGCGCGAACCCATCGCGTTCGAGTGCGGGTCGGATTCATCGAGCCAGATCGCGTCGACGTCCTCGATGTCCGCATGCGCCGCGACGTGGTATTCGGCAAAATCATGCGTGACCACTTCGCCGAAGCGCGCGTCCATCACGCTGTGCTCGAGCAGCGCCATCGACAGGCCCATGGTCATGCCGCCGATGAACTGCGAGCGTGCCGTGCGCGGGTTGAGGATTCGCCCGACCGAAAACACACCCAGCATGCGCGGCACGCGCACCTCGCCCGTGGCGGCGTTGACCATCACTTCCGCGAACTGCGCACCGAACGAGTGCATGGCCAGGCGTTCTTCGTCGGGATTGTCGGGCGAGGCCGCCGAAGCTTCAGCTCCCACCTTCGGATCACGGCCGTGGTGGTCCCGGAACGCGCGTGCGGCCGCGACGATTGCGGTGCCCCACGAACTGACGCCGCTCGAACCGCCTTCGACCGTCGCGTTCGGCAAATCGGTGTCGCCGATGGCGAGCACGATCGATTCGACCGGGCATTCGAGCGCGTCGGCGGCGATCTGGGTCAGGGCCGTCCATGTGCCGGTGCCGATGTCGACCGCGCCGATCCGTACCGCGTAACGACCGTCCCGCCCGTAACGGATCGCCGCCACCGAACCCGGCATCCGGTAGCGCGGATAAGTGGCCGCGGCCACGCCGGTGCCGATCAGCCAGCCGTGGCGCTCACGTGTCCGCGGCGCCCGATCGCGGCGGTCCCAGCCGAAGCGGCGCGCGCCTTCGCGCAGGCAACCCACCAGGTCGCGGTGCGACCAAGGCTTCCCCGATTCCGGATCGGTGGCGGGATCGTTGCGGACGCGCAGTTCGACGGGATCGAGGCCGCACGCGATGGCCAGTTCATCCATCGCCGTTTCCAGCGCGAACATGCCGGGCGTCTCGCCCGGCGCCCGCATCCACGATGGCACCGGCACGTCGAGCGCCGCGAGCCGGTGCGTGGTGCGGCGGCTCGGCGCCGCATACATGATCCGCGTGGGCACCGCCGTCTGTTCGGCGAATTCCTTGATCCGCGAAGTCTGCTCGATCACGTCGTGCGCGATCGCGGTGAGCCGCCCTTCGCGATCGGCACCGAGGCGAATTCGCTGGATGGTGGGCGTGCGGTAACCTGCGAGCTGGAACATCTGCTGGCGCGTCAGCGTGACCTTGACCGGCCGGCCGGGAACCGCCTGCGCGGCGAGGCACGCCAGCACATCATGCGCGTGCGCCGTACCCTTGGACCCGAACCCCCCGCCGACGTGCGGCGCGATGACGCGGATCGCATCGGCGTCGATGCCGAACAGCGGCGCCAACGTCTTGCGCAGCGAATGTGCGCCCTGGGTGGAGCCGTACAAGGTGAAATGCCCATCGTTCCAGATGGCGACCGTGGTGTGGGTCTCCATTGGGTTGTTGTGTTCCATCGGCGTGGTGTACGTGTGATCGATCGACACCTCCGCCGCCTGCAGCGCCGCATCGACGTCGCCCTCCACACTGTCGGTGGGATAGCCCGCGTTCACGCATTCCGGCGCGTAAAGATCGTTCCGGTCCGCGCGCAGGTCGGCATCGTGGAATTCTTCTTCGTACTGCACGCGAAGGAGATCCACGGCGTGGCGCGCGACCTCCAGGCTTGCGGCGACCACCGCGCCGATGAACTGACCGCGAAAGCCGATCCCATCGGATTGCAGGATCCACAACTCCTTGTTCTCGTCAGACTGGAGCTTGGGTGCATTGTCGGGCGTGATGATGGCCAGCACCCCCTCCAGCGCACGTGCGGCTTCGGCGTCGATCGAGACGACGCGTCCGCGTGCGATCGTCGCCTGCAGCGGATAGGCGTAAAGTGGATCGGAAAGGTCGTGCTCCCAGGCGTAGCGCGCGGCACCGGTGACCTTGGCGTGGCCTTCGATACGCGCCAGCGGCTGACCGATCGCCCGCGTGCGCAACGGCGCGTTGGCAGCGTCAGCATTCATCAAGCGGCTCCGGCCAATTCCTGCAGCGCCGCGACCAACGTATTCCGCAGCATCTTCACCTTGAACGCGTTGCCGGGTTGCGACCGCGCCGCGGCCAGTTCGGTGTCCGCGGCACGCTCGAACTGCTCCGGCGTGGCATCGGTTCCCCGCAGGATTTCCTCGGCGCGCGTGGCGCGCCAAGGTTTGTGCGCGACTCCGCCGAAGGCAATCCGCACATCCGCGATCGTGCCGCCTCGGACATCGAGCGCCGCGGCCACCGACACCAGCGCAAACGCGAACGAACGCCGGTCGCGCACCTTGCGGTACAGCGAATGCGCGGCGACCGGCAGCGCGGGCAATTCCACCGCCGTGATCAGCTCGCCGTGCCTCAACACCGTGTCGCGTTCGGGTTCGTCGCCGGGCAGGCGGTGGAAATCGACCAGCGGGATGCGCCGTTCACCCGACGGGCCGAGCACCACCACCCTCGCGTCCAGTGCGCTCATCGCCACCGCCATGTCGGAAGGATGCACGGCGATGCAATGTTCGGACGCGCCCAGGATCGCGTGGTAGCGCGTGTAGCCGCCGATCGCCGAACAGCCGCTGCCGGGCTGGCGTTTGTTGCAGGGCGTGGTGACGTTCTGGAAATACACGCAACGCGTGCGCTGCATCAGGTTCCCGGCGGTGGTGGCCATGTTGCGCAACTGGCCCGAGGCACCCGCCAGCAGCGCCTGCGACAGCATGGGATAACGCGTGCGGATCAACCGGTGCGCGGCAAGCTCGCTGTTGCGGACGTTCGCACCGATGCACACGCGGCCATCGGCTAGCTGCTCGATCCGATCGAATGGCAACCGCGTGACGTCGACCACCCGATCAGGGCTGGCCACGCCGAGCCGCATGTGATCGACGAGATTGGTGCCGCCACCGAGGAACACCGCGTCGGGGTCTGCCACCAGTGCGGCTACGGCCTGCGCGGCGTCGCGGGCGCGCTCGTACACGAACGGCTTCATGATCCATGCGCCGGCCGCGCCGCGTCGCGGATCGCGGCCACGATGTTCACGTAGGCGCCGCAGCGACAAAGATTGCCGCTCATGCGTTCGCGGATTTCGGCGTCGGTCAGTTCGACGTGATCGGCGTCATCAGTGACGTAGCTCGGCTGGCCCTGTCGCGCTTCATCCAGCATGCCCGCGGCCGAACAGATTTGCCCGGGCGTGCAGTAACCGCACTGGAAACCGTCGTGCTCGAGAAAAGCGGCCTCTACCGGGTGCAGCGTATCGCCCCCGGCGAGTCCTTCGATGGTGGTAATCGCGTCGCCATCGTGCGTCAGCGCCAAGCTGAGGCAGGCGTTGATCCGTCGCCCGTTCACCAGCACCGTGCAAGCGCCACACTGCCCGTGGTCGCAGCCCTTCTTGCTACCGGTCAGGTGCAACCGTTCACGGATCAGGTCCAGCAGCGTGGTGCGCGAGTCGACGCCTTCGAGATCGTATCTCGCGCCATTGACGACGACGTGCAATGAATCCATTCCATACAGCTCCGCCATCCGTTCCAGCGACGATGGTGCGCCCGCTGCCGTAAAGCGCTTGTAAACAGGGCACCGATATTGCACGTCCACATTCGCATCCACCAGCAGCGCAAAATGCGATGCAGTCATGCGCTGGAGCCCATTCACGACCGAGCAGTGATCGGGCTCATCAAACGGACGGAAGCAGTGGCTACATTTTGGCCCGCAACGCAAGTGGCGCAAAAATCCCACCCTGTACCGGGCGGGCCTCGAAAGCGACTCGATGGCTTGTCACGGTGCTGTACAGGTCGCTGAAAGCTACCCGGTCGGGCGTGGTGTTCGCATACGCATACACGCGATCGACAAGCTGCTGCGCGATCGGAAAGTCGGACAACCATGCGGCAGTAAAGAGCTCCCAATCCGACTTGGCGTAGCTGTGCGGGACTTGCAGTGGAAGGCCGAACGCGTTGCTCATCCGCGCGTACCATGCAGCCTGCTCCTTGCGTACGCGTTCCGGCACCAGGTCGGTACCGAGCAAGCGATCGGCAAACGCGTTGTAGAGGGTTCCCCAGGTGTTGTCGCCGCCGCCGGAACCGTCATACGTCAGGTCGAGGTGCTGATCCGAGGGATCCTGAGCGTGTTTTGTCCAGTACGCCACGTATTGGCGGGCCAAGCTCTCGTAGCGTGCGGCATCCTCGCCCTGGTTCGCGGCGGTGGCGATTTGCCACATGGCCGCCACTGCGATGATGCCCTTGAGTGCGAGATTGACGCTGTGCGCGATCGAACCCGCGAAGTCATCGGTCTGGTTCTGGAATCCTGGATCGGGCAAATTCGCTGACAGGTACTCTGCCCACTGTCGCAGAATCCGATAGTGCATCCTGGCAAAGGCCGCGGCTTCGGGTGCCGAGGTACGGCGCAGATACGCAGCCACCATGATCAACATGTTGCCGGATTCCTCGACCGGCATGTCCTCTTCCTTGCCGTCGTTGTGGCCCGCAGCATTGGGATACGCGGAGCCCAGGTCGTGCTCGGCGAACTTCTCGGGCCATCCCCCCTTTTCAGCATAGGCCAGCAGTGGTGCCAGCAACAGCCGCAGATAGGCGGGATCGAGGTATATCCAGACTGGTGACGCCGGATACACCACATCGACCGTCGACACATTGCCGTCGCTGGATATTTCCTTGAGAAAGGCCCACGGTTCACCGTCGGGGCCCTCGACCAGTTCCGTGCCGCCGTAGGCTTGGCGCAGCGCCAGCGTGCACAGTCCTTCATACGTGGTTCCGCCTGTCACGCGGGCGTCTCGGGTGATCCGCGCGTCGAGCGAGCCGGCGCGCTGTGCCGCTGCGGTTGCGTCGGCATGGAAAAACGCCAGCATGTCCTGCCACGCATCGAAGTATCGAGTCCAAAGGGGACGCAAAGGTTTGCCCATGTAGCTGACGGAAGGCGTCCTGACCTGGCCGATGATGAATTCAGTCGCCACCGCCGAACCTTCGAGCTGCCCGAGATCGACACTCAAGCCAAATGCCGGCCAGCGATCATCGATGGAACGATAATCCGTGTCATTGCGGTTGCTGAGTTTTCCGTGCTCCACGAACCGTCCGCGCACCTTGGTGTCTTCACCCGACTCGAACGTCAGGCCATCGCGCTCCCCGGTGGCCCATACGACGGTTCCCCATGCGGCGAACTGCTTTTGTTCACTCAACGGCGTCGGGGTTTTCAACTCGACGGCCCATGCCTGGATGCCCTTGGAGTGAACCGGCGCCCAGGTAATCTGCTGTTCGTCCTCCCCGCTTGCCCAACCGCCCGTGATGTCGAGGTACAGCTGGACATGGTGTGATCGTCCATCGATGCTGCTTGCCGTCACGGTGACGTAGCTCATGGGGATCGACTGACGCCTCAGGTCGCCGGGCTCCACTGGCGACAGGAACTCCACCACCAGCCCTACACCGCCGCCCTGCAGCTCGAATCGCGAACGGGTCGGTGTCATGCGCAACGCCGTCTGATCGAGCGCGTGGGGGAAATCTTGCAAGGTGTGTGTCTTGCCATGATTTCCATCCGGCACGGTCAGCGCCAGCTTCGGATCGCCCATGAACAGGTAGGACGTGCCATCGATGCGGATGATTCCGGCCATCCCGGTCTTGCTGCCCTGCCAGAACTCCGGCGAGGTGCCGGGCAGCAAGGTGCTTGGCAGCCAGCTGCTGAGATAGGGTTGACGCACTGCGAGCGGCACCGCGGGTGGCCGAATGGGCGTCGCCAATACATTCAGAGGCACGGGCTCAGCCTTCCCGCCAAACGCCGACAGTCCCGTCGCTGCGCCCGTGGCATGACCCACGGACGACGCCACGGCGGCCGCGACGTCCGGTAGCCACGCCGCCGCTGTCGCCGACAAGCCGGCGATTCCGGACCAGCGAAGGAAATCGCGGCGCGAAACAGTGTCTTTCTCTTTCGCTACCTGATCTTTCGCTACCTGAGGTGAAGCCTGCTCGTGTTTGTCATCCGTCATGAATAAACCGCCTTGGCCTCTGCCTGATCGATCATGCTCGCACACCCGATTTGGTGTTTCTCCCCGCAATCAATGTACGAATGCCCGCCACGACAATTCACGGCCACCCCGTTTGCCGAGGATCCCGTCGCGGGTGTCCCGCAGCGGCATCCCGCGGCCGCGGACAAATTCCCAGGCGTCGTGCTGCTTCTGCGGCAAGCAGCCATGGTTCGCCTTCAGGACGGGCTGCCACCCCTTTTTGCGAAACCGCCCAGGCATGTTCCATTGCGAACCAGTCGATCCGTTCCGGAGGAATTCCGGTCGCAAGTGAGTGCTGCAGCGATTCGAAATAGCGTTTCCAGCGCGGCAGATACAGACCGCGCACCAGGCCAGCCAACTGGCGGTTCGCGTAGTCGTGCAACCCGCTGTTGGAAGCTTCCTGGTCGCCCCAGACGCTGATGATCGAACACTGGTCATATTCGAGTTGCGTCGACTCGGCTGCATTGCTCGACACATCACGCGCCGGCGCAAGCCAGTTGGCCAGGAGGAAATGTGGATCGCTTGCGACCAGGCGGTCGAGCAACTCCATGTCGTCAAGCCACTGCCCGATCAGCAGGTGGAAACGCGCGGCATCCTTCGCTGCGTACGCAGCTTTGATCCGCGGCAACAACACGCGTGACCGGTTGCTCAAGGCTTGCCGCGAAACGTCCACCAGATCGTGGCGATACGCGGTGGTACCGCGCAATGCGGGTGTCACCTGAAGCAGTTCGCAAACGGCTTGCTCGAACTCGCCTGCGTAGTAGCGCATGCTCGGCGGAGACCACGTTGCGGCAGTATCCACATCCAGGCTCGGGCGCGCGTTGAACAGGCTGTCCTGTGGCTCCGACCATTCGCCCGCCGGCATCGCGTAGGCGGTCTTGCCGAGGATGCGCCAGGCCGCGATCGCATGGGCATCGGCACCGCCATAGCGACTGGTCGCGTAGGCGTCGAACCACGCCTCCGCGGTCGACGGCGCGGCCTCCCAGGCGAGAGCGGTGAACAGCGCAAATGCCGCGGCGTCGTTGCCGCTGCCTTCGGGCATCCAGGCTATGCCGCGCAGGCGGCTGCCGGGTTTGGTGCGCCATTGCGCGAAGCGTTCGAGCCAGACGCCCGCGTTGGCCCCCAGCGTGGTGTGGCCGCCGAAATTGGGAATCGTCCCGAAGGCATAAGGTGCACCGTGCCAATCCCGTTCGCGATCGAGTCCATCGTATCGATCGGAGAGGCCATCGACGATGAAAACATGTCGGTGGTCGACCGCATCAATGACGGCTGGGAGCGGATTACGCTGCCAGCCCAGCATCACCCAGCGCGCACCAGGATGCGCGGCTTGCAAGGCAGCCATTACCTGCCGGGCCGCTTCGGCCACCGGCACATCGGCGGCGCGGCCACCTTCGTGCAACAGATCCATCTTGTACATCGTGGTGTCGCCGAACAGTTCCCGCTGCATCCGGTAGAACGTGGCCGCCACACGCGCATAGAGCGGATCGCGCGGGTCCAGCCAGTCGGGTCGGTCGTACCCCACCCACGTGCCCTGCGGGATCACGTGTGCTCCAGGGATTTTCGCGGCAAATCGGGGCGGCACGGTGCCGAAGTACCCTGGCAGGACGGGTGTCATGCCGAGTTCGCGCAGGCGTGCGACGATCTTTCGCGCCAGCTCGACACGACGCGCGAACAGCCGGGGCGAGACCGGTGCATCGAACCCCGACAGGTTCTGCAGCAGCCACCACGGCTGATGTGCGGGAGCCGGAATCCAGGCGCGAATCCCGGCATCGCTGTAGCCGAAGGCACGGAACGTGCGCCGATAGACTTCCTCCGTACCTATGGGAATGAATACTTCGTTGATGCCGCGCAGGGCCAGCAGGTCGATCTTGTGTTGCCATGCCGACCATTCGAGATAGGCGTTGGAATACCCGTCATCGGTATCGTTGAGCGCATAACGATCCGGTACGACGGCGCGACGGCTGAATGAGGACGTCGGCGCCGGCAGCGTCGCGGGCAGCCGGGAAATGCTGTCGCCCGGCCAACCGATACCGACATGCGCCACCTGCTCGAGATACGCCCCAACGCCGACGAGCAGTGTTGCCGGCGATGTGCCTGCCACCACGATGTGCCCGACGGTACCGCCGATGTAGTACTGATCCGCACCGCTCCGCTGCACGGCTGCCAGCGTGAACTGCGTGTGCCATCGCGGCAGCAGACGCACCAAAGCCGTCCGCGCAGCCGTGGTGTCGAATGCCGGTGCCTCTGCAGATGGCGCAGCTTGACGGCCACGGAGAGCGACTGCGATTGGCGAGAGCACAGCCGCCTTCAGTAAACGACGGCGGACCTGATCGGCCATGCGTGCTTCCTTCTGGTGTGTTGCGCCATTCCCCAGCCACTGCAAACAATGAAGGCGTCATGGCAACACCTGCAACTGGCATCGCCCGCATGCCAGCCTCGAGCACTGTCTCCGATCAGCCGCGTTCCTTCGGCAATGAACAATCTCCGGGGTTTACACAGCAGCTAGCCGTTCGCGCGCAGCCGCGAGGCACGCCTCAAAAGGCCGTGCGAGCCTCGCGGTTGCTTCACGCGGCCATGCCGAGCTGAGCCAGTTCGCGTGGGGCAAGTCTGGCGGTGCGCTTGGCTTCATCGACGTTGGCGCAACTGATGCAGCGCAGCCGGTCGCCGCGCGCGAGCGGTTGTACGACGAGCGTGCACTGTCCGCGAGCGCCGCGCAGGCGGTCGACGATGATGCCGAAGCGGCCGTTGGCCCAGTACGTTCCGCCGTAGACGCGGGACGGGATCCAGTTGGTGTGGGACATCGGGTTCTCCTCGGGCGTCGATGCTCGTCGACTTCCCAAGGGTCGTCCGTGACCGCCCCCACAAATCTTGCAGTGGCATCGCCTGGCTTCATCACGGGAGCGCGATCCACCTGACGCGGGTGTACGGCGAGCGCAAGCGGAATTCCGTCAAGCAGCACTTTCGGGCCAGGGATCTCGTCCCGACCGTAGAGTGCAGCGAGCGGGTGATTCGGCATACATACGCACCAAGAAGCAGCAGGTGTATCGTTCCGTCGCATGGGCGAGGCCGCGGGAACATCATGCACATCGCACCGATGATTGGTCTTGCAACGCTCCTGCTGGCCATGGTTCAGGCGGCGGCCGCACAGAGCCGGTCCGCCTGGTACGAACAGCAGCTCGACGCGATGAGCAAGTCAGACGCGATCATGAAGCGCGCGGGCCAGTACAAAGGCCTGCTGACGCAATATCAGGTGATGCGTCGTGCCTATGCCACAGACAGCGAGCCGGCGTTTCGCATGATTTTCGGCCAGTATCTTTCCTGGTACCAGACATTCATTGGCGACTACAAGGACGCCGAGACCAGCTTCTCGATTCCCCAACGCGCTAAAGGCGACGATGCGCCTTCGCCGCTGGCGATTCCCGGCGAGCATCCGGTGCAGGCCATCACGTACATTCCGCAACTCGCCAAGAACTATCGCGTAGTGTTCCTCAACGAAGCCCACAACATCGCGCTGACGCGTACGCTCACCGTGCGGCTGTTGCAGGGATTACGCGAGGAAGGCTTCAACACTTTTGCGGTGGAAACTCTTGACCGCCGAGATGTGACTGCGCTGGCCAGGCGCGGTTATGCGACCGCCGCCAGCGGTTACTACTTCCGCGAGCCCATCTACGCGGAGATGGTGCGCACCGCACTGACGCTCGGCTACAAGGTCGTCGCCTACGAGGCTGACGGCGATCGATCCGTCGATGCGCGCGAGGCGCAACAGGCCGAGAATCTGTGGAAGATCCTCAAGGATGACCCCGCGGCGCGACTGGTGGTCAACGCCGGTTACGAGCACATCCAGAAGCTCGGCAAGTTCCTCGGCGTGCAATCGATGGCCGAACACTTCATCAAGGACAGCGGCATCGTGCCGCTGTCGGTCGAGCAGACCATCCTGATCCCGCATCGGGACCGCTCGATGGACCACCCCGATTACGACGCGATCATCAACGCCGTGCACCCCGCCCAACCCATCGTGTTCCTCGACAAGCACGGCAAGCCGTGGTCACTCAGGGCCGGTTACGATGTCAGCGTGATCTTTCCCGAGGAACATTTCCGAATGGGTCGGCCAACGTGGCTGCGCCTGTGGGGACTGCGTGTGCCATATCCCGTGTACGGAAGGATCTGTCAGGGACACTACCCTTGCATGGTCGGCGCTCGCTACGACGGCGAGCGCGACGACGCGATTCCCGCTGACCGGATGGTGCTCGATCCTGTTTCGGAAACGACGATCGACGGCATCCAAGTCACCTCCGGCGAGACCAGCACCCTGATGGGTGAGTTGTACCTGCGGCCGGGGCGCTATTTCCTGTTCGCCAGAGACCAGAATGGCGCGCTTCTCACGCGGCAAGCCATTTCTGTGCGGCACCTAGGCCCCTGAAGGCGATCCACTACACGGATGATTGACGCAACCCGCACGGAGCGATAACAGCGATCGGCGTACAAGTTCACCTCCCACCCCAACGCCACGGGGGCCTCGTTCAAACCTGCTTTCGGGACCCCGCATCAGTCCAGACACCGCGACGGCCGGCAATCGGCCTACTAAATCGTGGATTGCATCGGGGATCGTCTTCTCCGTGCATTTTCAGCACAGTTCTCAATGGAGGGCGTGTCATGACACGTTTCCCTGTGCTTGTCCCACCATCCCACCGTGTTCTGCCGGTCCTGCTGATAACGGCGGCAGTCGCCGGCGTCGGCTGCCCGTTCCTCGCGCAAGCCGAGCATCACGCCGGCAACATCCTGATCGCCGACCAGTTCAACAACCGCGTCATCGAAGTCGATCCGATGACGCACAAGGTGGTCTGGCAATTCGGCGATGGCTCGGACATACCCGGCCCGCACAGTGTGGTGGGCACCAACGATGCCGAACGCTTCGGGCAACTCACGCTGATCTCCGGCACCGGCACGCCGCCCGGAGTGCCGGGCTGCAGCAACACAACGAACGGCTGCCCCGACAACCGGGTATTCATCGTCAATCACAAGGGCAAGATCGTCTGGCAGTACGGTCAAGCCGGCGTCGCGGGTTCGGGGCCGGATCAGTTGAATACGCCCGTGCAATCGCTGTACCTGAGCAGCTTCCCGGGATATTCGGGTCCGCACGTGCTGATCACCGATCAGGCCAACCAGCGCGTGATCCTGGTCAACATGAAAAAGCGGATCGAATGGCAATACGGCACCTCCGGGGTCAGCGGGTCGGGGCCGAACCAGCTCAACAACCCCAACAGCGCCGAGGTGCTGGACAACGGTGACGTGCTGATTGCCGACGAAAACAACAACCGCGCCATCGAGATCACCACGGCTGGACAAACGGTGCAGATATTCACCGCGCATGGCACCGTGAGTGGTGTGGCTTTCGCGAGCCGGCTGCCCAATGGCGATACGTTGATTACTGATTCCAACAACAACCGCATCGTCGAGGTCGATGGCGGCGACAACGTGGTCTGGCAATTTTTCACCAACACCGCGCCCGGCAGCAATCCGACACCACTGCCGACCCGAGCCGTCCGGTTACGGGAGGGCGACACCCTGATCAGCGACCAGTTCAACGATCGCGTTTTCGAGATCACGCCGTCCGGGCGCATCGTGTTCCAGCAAGGCACGATCAACGTGCCCGGCAACACCTTCAACCTGTTGAACGGACCCTACGATGCGAAGGTCATCGGCGACTTCACGGGACTGACTCCACCATTCGGGTTCAGGGATCCGCGTTGATCCAGCGAAATTCGCGCACCCGCGTTTGACGGTTCTGCATGGCCGACCCGTTTCTTCGGCCATGCAGACGGCAATGGTCCAAAGGGTCGCGTTGCGACCCATGGGTCGACTTGAGTCGTTCAGCGGTCAGCAGCAGATCATCGTCGCCGCGTTCAAAGTTCCTGAAATCCGCCGCTCGCGTCCTGCTGCCATCGGCGTGACCTGACGGGTGTCCGCAGAATCCAGGTAGAACCCTGAGCAGCATCAGGTTCCAGAGTTCACCTCAGGCTCTTGCCTGAATAGTGCTTGGTCTTTCCGTACTGCCGATGGCAGGCGCGCGAGGATCCGGTGGAACGTTCGGATCATGTGGCTTTGGTCGCAAAAGCCCGCTTCGATCGCGATCTCCGCAAGTGACGAATTGGTTTCACGCAGTGATTTGGCTGCGTGCTCAACGCGGAATCGTGCCGCGGTCTCCATGAGACCTTCTCCCGCAGCACCCCTGTACGCTGCCCCCAGCCAGGAGGGGTGCAAACCAACTGTGCGCGCAAGCTCAGAGATTTTCCTTGCCGGATCTTCTCTGAGCAGGCAGATCACGCGACCGAGCCAATCTGGACGCTTGGTTGGCGCGTCGACGGACGCTGAACTCAAGAACAGTCGTAGCGCCGCAAGCAGAGATTTTTCGGATGCCTCGCGACTGCAGAGCATGGCCAACGCATGGGCTTCGGCCCCCACACGCCCACCCGCCCAGCGCATGACCGGATAGTTCGGCAGATTGGCTGATCGCAGCCAAGCCGGATCGAACTCGATTTCGATCTGTTCAAATCCATCCGGACCTGCGGTATTGCGATGTGCCGCGCCGGCCGCATAAAAGACGGCGGAGGGGCCGGCGATGAATTGCTCTCCGATCTCGGTTCGATTCGAGTACGCGCCGATTACAAAAAGCGACAGGAGCGGCCAGTCATGGGCATGTTCCGGCACAAGGGCGTCGCTTCGATCGATCGTCCTTCTCACAAGAGCACCGCTGAACCTGTGCAACATCTTCTCTTGCATGGGGTTGGGCGCGGCGCAGTCGGGAAGGAACACATCACCAAGCCATGCCGGCACCACGGTGCGGCCTCGGAGCAGCCCCACCTTGAAACCGTCCAATACGGTGCTCGGGGTGACGCGGCAGCATAGCGGCACACTCAACCAACGCAATGGTGGGATATGTCCTCAGGGGTGCACTCGGTTACCGTCAGGATCGGCGCAGAACGGTTCCCGGCACGACTGCTGCGCGATCAGGCGTCGCGCTCCTGCGAGGTCCTGATGGCACTGCTTCCCTATTCCGGGGAGGTAATCCATGCGCGTTGGAGCGGGGAGGCCCTGTGGTCGCCCTTGGCCGAAGTCTGGACATCTGGCCTGGCCATTCCTTTGGAAAGTTCAGGCACGCTTCCCCGCCCTGGCGAAGCATTGCTCTACGCCGGTGGACGAAGCGAACCAGAGTTGTTGATCCCCGTACGGTACGAGCCGCTTTGCCAGCAAAGCGGGACCGCTTGAGGGCAATCCCGTGCTTGTGATCGAAGATCGACTCGAGCGCCTTTTCGAACTGGGCCGCGACGTCCTATGGCGCGGAGCCATGCCGTTTTCCATCGAGGATTCACGATGAAAGCAAAACTATTGATGAAAGCAAAACTATTGAAGCATCTGGCTTCGATCCGCGGCGCGCTGATTCTTTTCGCGGTCATCGGCTTCATTGCATCGGACGGTACCGCCCGCGCTGCCGGCAACCCGGTCGCGAATTGCCACATCGGCGCCTACCGCCTCACCGATGGCAGCCTCGTCGACGTTGGTGCCACCGATGAAGCGGCTGACTTGCGTTGGCGTCGCGAAGACGGAACGACGGGTCACTTGACACTCCATCCCGGCGGTACATGGACGAGCACCCTCGGTTGGACGGGCCGTCCGGACGGGACCACTGTGCGCTTTTCCGGCTGCCGCGACGGTCGGATCACGTTCGACGGCGTGGAGGGCAAACGAATCCCCTTCGACATCACGAACGCGCGATTCCAGGGTGCCGGCGTCACCCTCGCCGGCCGACTCGTGCTGCCGAAAGGAAACAAACCTGTACCGATCGTGGTGCTCGTGCATGGATCGGAACACGAATCGGCACTGGATTTCTACGACCTGCAGCGAATGTTTCCGGCCATGGGCATCGGCGTATTCGTGTACGACAAGCGCGGCACCGGTGCCTCGGGCGGGCGCTACACGCAGAACTTCCTGGTACTGGCCGACGATGCAATCGCCGCCGTGCAGGAGGCCAAGCGCTTGGCTGGAACGCGTGCAGGACGCATCGGTTACCAGGCTGGCAGTGAAGGCGGCTGGGTGGCGCCGCTGGCGGCGAAGATCGCACCGGTGGACTTTGTGATTGTCGGCTTCGGGCTTGCGGTTTCACCGCTGGACGAAGATCGCGAAGCGATCGCGTACGACATGCAGAGCCAGGGGTACGGGCCGGGCGCAATGGCCAAGGCGATGCAGATCGCCGATGCGTCGGCGGCCATCCTGCTCAGCGATTTCCGCACGGGCTACGACCGGCTGGACGCGCTCAAGCACCAATACGGCAAGGAACCGTGGTTAAAGCATGTGCGTGGCGATGTCACGTGGGCGCTGTTGGCGTCGCCGACCGAGGAACTGAAGCAGAAGGGGCCGGTACTCTTCGCTGGTGTGCCGCTTCAGTACGATCCAATGCCGGTATTGCGCAATCTGGATACACCGCAGCTCTGGATCCTCGGCGGCGAAGATGCCGACGCCCCCAGTGCAGAAACGATTGAGCGCCTGCGCGGCCTGCAAAAAGCAGGGCGTCCGATCACGCTGGCGGTTTTTCCGCATGCCGAACACGGCATCTACGAGTTCGAAACGGAACCGGATGGCACGCGCGATGACACGCGCAATTCCAAGGGATACTTCCGCATGATGCGCGACTACATCCTCGATGGAAAACTCCACGGCAATTACGGAGATGCCACCCTGTACCAGGCCGACACGACATCCAGTCCACCACGGCAGTAAGAAGCGACGCCCACGGTCGATCACATCCTATTCGGAGTCAACGACTACGCAGCGAGCAAAGCGTTTTTTCTCAAGGCGCTCGAACCGATCGGCGTGACATGAGACTGTCGGCTACATCGGTTCCCTGATGGCGCTCGCGGCAACCGCCATGCTTCAGCAAAAGAGTCCTGCCTCGAACATCAGACCGGGGCCGAAACCCAACGCCACGATCGGACCGGCTTCGTTCCGCAAGCGCATGCGCTGCAGGATGAAAAGCACGGTCGGCGACGACATGTTGCCGTGGTCGGCGAGCACCGCTCGCGAATAGTCTCCAGCTTCAGGGCGCAATCCCAGCGAATCGGTCGCGGCCTGGATGATCTCCGGGCCGCCGGGATGGATCACCCACTGCGCAACCTCGTCAATCCGGAGTTCACGCACCGCAAGCCAGGGTTCCAGCCAACCACGCAAAGCACTCCGAATCCGTCGCGGCACTTCCGGTGTCAAGCCCATTTCAAATCCATGGTCGCCGATGCGCCAAGTCATGGCGTCGGATGAGCCGTGAGTCAAAAAGCTCGCGACATCCTCGAGGTGCAGTCCCGAGCCGCGGCGAGCTCCCAGGACCACGGCCGCCGCGCCATCGGCGAACAGTGCGTTTGCGATCACCCGCTGGCGGTTGAAGCCGTACGAGAAATGCAGGCTGCACAGCTCGACGCAGCAAAGCAGCACGAGCGCGTCCGGCACACCCTGCGTCAGTGCGGCTGCCGCGCGCAACCCGTTGAGCGCTCCGTGACAGCCCATGAAGCCGATGTTCACGCGACCCACGTCGCGTGGAAGTCCAAGTTGCTCGATCAGCTCGGCATCGAGGCCGGGTGAAAAGAGGCCCGTACACGAGACGACGACCAAATGGGTGATGCGCGAAGGGAGCATGCCGGCATCCGCCACGGCGGAGGCACACGCGCGCGCAGCCAGCTTGCCGGCTTCGCGTGCGTAGCGCGCAAGACGGCTGGCCGTGGTCGGTCCCAGGTCGTCTTCGCGCTGGCGCGGCGGGTAAAAAGATTCGATGGATGCGGCGTCATCATCACGCACGAGTAAAACGCTGCCGCGCCGGTGCACGCCGCAGGCGCGGTAAATGCCTTCCAGCCAGACACGCTCACGCTCACTGGAGCAGCAGCGCTGCGTCGCCAACCTTGCCGCAACGTCCTGGCTGAACGAGCCCGCCGGGACCGCCGTGCCCATGCCAAGGATGGCTGCAGACGTCACCCCGCCACCACGTCGCCGGCCTTCAATTCGCGATTCAGCCGCGCCATGAGCGGGGCCACCGTGGCAGGCACAAAGTCGAGCAGCGGAAGCGCGGCGGCCACGAGGCTCGGGTGACGCAGCCATTTTGAAACCTTGAGGCATACGTCTTGCCGCGCACGCACCATGTTCGCGTGGCGCCTGCTCCAGCGTTCACCGAGGCCACTCGACCAACACGCGACCGCTTCACGCACGAAAGGAAATACGGCTGCTGCGTCGGCGAGCGCCCAGGCCATGCCCTCGCCGGTGAAAGGCTCGACATAGCCCGCCGCATCGCCCAGGATCAGTACGCGTTCGGCGGCGACGCGGCAACGTGTGCGGCTGAGATGAGGCGTACCGCGCCACGCCATGGAATCCAATTGATCCGGAACGGACAGCCCTGCAGCTTTCAGGATCTCCTCGACGGCTCGAGCCGGACCTCCTGCTTCCCGACAACGCGCCGGATCCAGCGCAGCGGCGATATTGGTGATTCCGCGCTCGGCGCGGACGAGCCCCGCATACCCGTGTTTCGAGCAGGCCATGTAGATGACGCCCGACGGGGGCGACATCGGCGCATTGCGCCATGAGGCGGCCACGCCAATGCGCGACTGCGGCAGGACGCGCCAGCCGACTTCCGGCAAGAGACGACTCGCAAGCCCGCCGCAATCGAGCACCACGCGCGCGACGGCCCTGCTGGGCTGTCTGTTCTGCCGCAATGTGACTCGTCGGCCGTGCCGCGAGGCTTCTTCCAGCGTCGCGCGCGTTGCCGGCAGGAAGCAGGCCCCGGCGCTCACGGCGCATTTTACGAGCGTCGCGTCGAGCCACCTGCGGGATACCGCGATGCCGCAGGATAGGGGCAAACTT
>JAJPJT010000105.1 GCA_021324095.1 Gammaproteobacteria bacterium | reverse complement strand
GTTCAGGCTGATCTCCGCACCGTTGAAATCCTTGCGCAGGATGAAATTGACGACGCCGCCTACGGCGTCGGACCCGTATACGGTCGATGCGCCGGTGGCCAGCACGTCGACCCGCTGGATCATCGCCTGAGGAATCAGGTTCACGTCGGCGTTGAGCATTCGCTGGCCGTCGATCAGCACGAGAGTGCGGCCGGTACCGAGGCCGCGCAGCGAGATACGTGACGCCCCGTCACCGCCTTCGGTCAACGGAGAAGCCACGCCACCGCCATTCGAGTTGTTCTGCGGGTTGGTGGCGTCACCCCGGATGGCAGGAAGTTGCTGCAATACATCACCCAGGGTCGGCTTGCCGGAATTGTTGATGGTTTGACGATCGACCGTGACCACAGGACTCGCCGTTTCGAGATCGACACGCTTGATCAACGATCCGGTGACGACCACGGTCTGAAGGGTCTTCGGTTGATTCTTCGTTTGGTCCTGATTCTCTTGTGGTTGTTGTGCATGGACCAGGCCGGCCGACGCGACGAGGCCGGCTGTCAATCCGACGCGCACGGCCAACCATAAGCGTTTCAATTTGTGTTTCATGGGCTTCTCCCCAGCGGGTGTGAAACGACACAAGCACCGCCACCGAGCCGTAGCAGATGGATGAATTCAATGCCCTCGAGTGTGCAGCGCGCCTCCTCGTTGCGGTCCAGAAACCGCGGTTTGACCATACCGGCGCCGCAGATGCCGTGCAATCCGCTGACGTGCTCTTCCGCGGTTTCGGCCGAGGGACTCTGAAACCAATTGCGCGTACGTTTATCCAGCGCCCTCTCAAAGGCTTCGCCGCCACGCGCTTGCCATCCGCGCCTGCCGCCCCCAGTTAAGCGGCATTCCTCCCCGCAAGAGGTGTCCATGGAATCCTTCCACGCCACCACCATCCTGTCCGTGCGCAAGGGCGACAAGGTCGTCCTCGGCGGCGACGGCCAGGTCACGTTGGGCAATACCGTGGTCAAAGCCAATGCACGCAAGATCCGCCGTCTCGGCAAGGATTCCAACGTGCTGGCGGGTTTCGCCGGCGCGACCGCCGACGCCTTCACGCTGTTCGAGCTGTTCGAGGACAAGCTCGCCAAGCACAACGGCCAGTTGACCCGCGCGGCGGTGGAACTGGCGAAGGAATGGCGCACCGACCGCCGGCTGGGCCGGCTCGAAGCCATGCTGGCGGTGGTCGACAAGGACGCCTCGCTGCTGATTTCCGGCAACGGCGACGTGCTGGAACCCGAGCACGGCCTGATCGCGATCGGCTCGGGCGGTCCCTACGCACAGGCCGCGGCCAAGGCGCTGCTGGACAATTCCGATCTGGACGCGCGCGCCATCGTCGAGAAGGCGCTCGGCATCGCCGGCGACATCTGCATCTACACCAACCACAACGTCACGATCGAGGAGCTGGGGGTGGGGGATGGGTAGCGGGGGCGCACGGACGAAGCGATCCAGCCCATCGGCACAATCCCCCTCCCGTTTTTGATCGTTTGTCGCAACACCCACACCTTTTCTGATCGCCATCAAAGCGCCCCCACTACCCATCCGCAGTCCCCCGATCTCATGTCCGAACTCACCCCCCGCGAAATCGTCAACGAACTCGACCGCTTCATCATCGGCCAGGACAAGGCCAAACGCGCGGTCGCGATCGCGCTGCGCGACCGCTGGCGCCGGATGCAGCTCGACCCCGCGTTCCGGAACGAGGTCACCCCCAAGAACATCCTGATGATCGGGCCGACCGGCGTCGGCAAGACCGAAATCGCGCGACGGCTCGCCACCCTTGCCAAGGCGCCGTTCGTCAAGGTGGAGGCGACCAAGTTCACGGAAGTCGGCTACGTCGGCCGGGACGTCGATTCCATCGTGCGCGACCTCGCCGACGTCGCCTACAAGCTGACGCGCGACCAGGCCAAGGAGCGCGTCCACTCGCAGGCCGAGGAACACGCCGACGAACGCATCCTCGACGCGCTGCTGCCGCGCCGCGAGAGCAGCGGCGGCTGGGACCAGCAGGGCGACCAGCAAAAGATCGAATCCGATTCGTCCACGCGCCAGAAGCTGCGCAAGCAGTTGCACGAGGGTGAACTGGACGAGCGCGAGATCGAACTCGAGTTTTCCATGAACGTGGGCGTCGAGATCATGGCGCCGCCCGGCATGGAGGAGATGTCGCAGCAGTTGCGTTCGATGTTCCAGAACCTGGGCGGCGCCAAGACGCAGAAGCGCAAGCTGAAGATCAAGGCCGCGCGGCCGCTCTTGATCGACGAGGAGGCCGGCAAGCTCCTGAACGACGACGAGTTGCGGGCGCAGGCGATCGAGAACGCCGAGCAGAACGGCATCGTGTTCATCGACGAGATCGACAAGGTCGCCCAGCGCAGCGACTGGGGCGGCGCAGGCGTCTCCCGCGAGGGCGTGCAACGCGACCTGCTGCCGCTGGTGGAAGGCTCGACCGTGTCCACCAAGTACGGTCCGATCAAGACCGACCACGTGCTGTTCATCGCGTCGGGCGCGTTCTCGATGGCCAAGCCGTCCGACCTGATTCCGGAGTTGCAGGGCCGCCTGCCGATCCGGGTCGAACTGTCGGCGCTCTCGGTGAAGGATTTCGAGCGCATCCTCAAGGAGCCGCACAACGCGCTGACCAAGCAGTACGCCGCGATGCTCAACACCGAGGGCGTGAAGCTGGAATTCAGCGACGAAGGCATCGCCCGGCTGGCCGAGGTGGCGTTCAAGGTCAACGAAAGTACCGAAAACATTGGCGCCCGCCGGCTGCAAACCGTGATGGAACGGTTGCTGGAATCCATCTCATTCGAAGCGGCTGACAAAAGCGGCGAAAAGTACTCAATTGACGCCGAATATGTCGATAAGAGCTTGAGAGATCTGGCATCCAACGAGGATCTTTCCCGCTACATCCTGTGAAGGCACGGTCCAGCCGGGTCCGGACAGCCCCTGCCCGACCCGGCTAGAATGACGATCATGGGCAAGGTCCTGAAATTCGAATCCGAGAGTCCGCGCCCGAAGCTGCGCGGCGCCCTGCAACGCGGCGAACTGGTGCGCGTGTGGCGGGGCGGTCTCGAGGATGGCAGCTTCTGCGGCTACCTCGCCGGCATCGGCAAGGAATGGCTGCTGATGTGGGTGGTCGGCGACCAGATCAGCTTCGATGGCTTGTACGCGATGCGCCTGGCGGACATCAGCGAAGTCGAGGTCCCCGACAGCCACGCCGTCTTCATCGAGAAGGCACTGGCCATACGCAACATCCATCCGCGGCTGCCGCGGAATTTTCCGCTCGACGACATCAACCAGGTGGTGCGCGCCACCGCCGAGTACGCGGCGGTGATGTGCGTGCACGTGGATACCGAAGACGAGCACGAAGTCTGCTACATCGGCCGTCCGCTCGGCATCGAAGAGGACGGCTTCACCCTGCAGGAAATCACGCCCGACGCCGAGTGGCTGCGCGAACCTTCGTTCTTCGGTTGGGACGAGATTTCCACCGTCAGCTTCGATGAGCCCTACGCGCAGGTGCTGCTCGACGTGGCCGGCCAACCGCCACGGATCGACTTCGCGGGATCGGGGTTCGGCAGCGTGCAGTAGTAACCCCGCGCCGACTTCCATCCATGCACACCAGGCGCGTCGGCATCCTGTTGTTTCCGGACGTCGAGCTGCTCGACTATTGCGGACCTTTCGAGGTGTTCTCGGTCACGCGCCTGCGCCCCGACAGGCGTCGCGAAGAACCCTCGCCGTTCGAGGTCCTGCTCGTCGCGGAGAAATCCGGCACGATCACGACCATCGGCGGGATGCGCGTTCTTCCGGACTGCACGTGCGCGGCCTGCCCGCCGCTCGACATCCTGCTGGTGCCCGGAGGCTGGGGCACCCGGGAGCAGATGCGCAATGCATTCCTGATCGACTGGATACGGAACCGGGCCCGGCAGGCTGAAACGCTTGCTTCGGTTTGCACCGGCGCGCTCCTGCTGGGCAGCGCCGGATTGCTGGATGGACTGCAAGCAACCACCCACTGGCAAGCGCTCGACCTCATGCAGCAAACGTTCCCGCGGGTCGAATTGGATCGCACGCGACATTTCATCCAGCACGGACGGGTATTCACGTCCGCCGGTATTTCTGCGGGCATCGACATGGCCCTGAAACTGGTGGAGCACCATTTCGGTGAAGGCGTCGCGCGATCCACCGCGAAGTACATGGAATACCCGTATCCCGACGACGACAAACGCCGGATCGAGATCTGACAAGGAATCCAGACCGGCACCGGCACAGCCAGCACGCCGATGATCCGTGTCACGCCGTGACGCGGTACGCGCCGATAAAATCGGCGGATGCCTGCACCGAAGCCCACCGACATCACGCTCCACAAGAAATCGCGCACGCTGGAGGTCGCATTCGACTCCGGCGAGCATTTCGTCCTGCCTGCGGAATACCTGCGCGTGTACTCGCCCTCCGCCGAAGTGCAGGGCCACGGCCCCGGCCAGCAAGTGCTGGTCGCGGGCAAGCGCGAGGTCGGGTTGCGGGCGATCGAGCCTGTCGGCAATTACGCAGTGCTCCTGCGCTTTACCGACGGCCATGCGACCGGCATCTACTCCTGGGAAACCCTCCACGAGCTCGGCGTCAATCAAGAGGGGAACTGGCAGTCCTACCTCGACGCGCTGGCGAAAAACAATCTTTCGCGCGATCCGGCTTCGCTGTACGGACACCCCGTCCCGATGCGAGGTCCTCCGCCGAAGAAATCGACGTAGGCTGGGGTGAGCGGCTTCTTGCGAACCCCGGCAGGGATGGTGATCATTGCTGGGGTTCTCCGATGAAGCCGGAGTCAGCCAGCCTACTGGGCTAAGCTGACAGGACCGCCGCGCGGCGCGCGAGACTTTCTTTCGGCCAGTGCTGCTCGCGATCGTAATATTCGCGCATCACTGGCACACCTTCGGGCAGGACCACCCACGGCTGCTTCGACGTCGTGAAGATGTGGATGTCGGGCGGAAAACGATCGGGGTCGTCCAGCGTGCCGACGCGGATGAAGGCAAACAACGGACCGGCGCCGCCATAGTGGCTCCACAGCGCGACGCGGCAATGCGGACAGCGCGCGATGTTCTGGCCGCGGCCGCTCGCGGACGGCGTCATCACCATTTGCGGCTGGCCATTCAGCAGCTCGACGCACGCTTTCTCGATCAGTGCGTTCAGAACGAACGCGCTGCCGGTTTCACGCTGGCACCAGCGGCAATGGCAGCAGTGCACGAACAGCGGCGTGCGCGTGAGGCGATAGCGGATGAATTGGCAATCGCAGCCGCCTTCGAAGATTTCGGTTGATGCGCCCACCGTTTTCAGGTCCCCATTCGCTATCGGCACCTTCCACCGCAGACGGGGGAAGGACTGTCAGTTGGCAGCAAACAGCGCGTTCAGATCATCCTCGTCGAACTTCAGCTTGTCGCGCGTGCCACCACCCTCCAGCACGGCCTGCGCGAGTTCGGCCTTGCGCGCCTTCAGATCCTCGATGCGTTCCTCGACCGTGTCGGCGCAAATCAGGCGATACACGAACACCGGCTTGTCCTGCCCGATCCGGTGCGCGCGGTCGGCAGCCTGCGTTTCGGCGGCCGGATTCCACCACGGGTCGTAGTGGATCACGGTGGCGGCCGCGGTGCGATTCAGGCCCACGCCGCCGGCTTTCAGCGACAACAGGAACAGCGGCACCTCGCCATCCTGGAACTTGCGCACCGGTTCAGCGCGGTCGCGGGTGTCGCCGGTCAGTGTGGCATATTGCAGGTGCCGGCGATTCAACTCGCGCGCGATCAGCGCCAGCATTTCGGTGAACTGGCTGAAAAGCAGCACGCGCCGGCCTTCGCTCAAAAGGTCAGGCAGCATGTCCATCAGGAGTTCGAGCTTGGCCGACTCGCGCACCGTGCGCGCGGATTCGAGTTTCACGAGACGCGGATCGCAGCAGGTCTGGCGCAGTTTCAGCAGCGCGTCCAGCACGATGATGCCGCTGTGCTCGATGCCACGCTGGCGCACCACTTCGCGCACTTCTTCGCCCAGCGAGATGCGCAGCGCGTCGTAGAGTTCGCGCTGCTTGCCCGACAACACGACACGTCGCGCGATCTCGGTTTTCTCCGGCAGCTCCTTGATGACCTGTGCCTTGGTGCGGCGCAGGATGAAAGGCGCGATGCGGTGATTGAGCCGCGCTTGGCAATCGGCATCGGCCTGGCGCTCGATCGGAATGCGGTAGTGGCGACGGAACGAACCTTCGTCGCCAAGCAAACCCGGCACCGCGAGATCGACCTGCGACCACAGTTCGCCCAGATGATTTTCCAGCGGCGTGCCGGTCATGCACACGCGGCGCCTGGCGCCGATCGACAGCAGCGCGCGCCGCGCCTGCGTGCGCGGATTCTTCACCTGCTGGGCTTCGTCCAGCACCACCAGCGCGAACGGCTGCTCGCGCAGGACGGACAGATCGCGCGGCAGCAGCGCGTAGCTGGTGAGGATGATGTCGTGTCCGGCGAGCCGGTCGAAACTCTTGACGCGCTCGGGGCCGTGCAGGGTCAGCATCTTGAGCGACGGCGCGAAACGCGCCGTTTCCGACTGCCAGTTCGGGATCAGGCTGGTAGGCGCGACGATGAGCGCAGGCTGCGTGAGCGCCGAGTTCTGCTTCAACGCAAGGATGTGCGCGAGCAGTTGCACGGTCTTGCCGAGGCCCATGTCGTCGGCCAGCACGCCGCCCAGGCCTGCCGCGGCCAATGCATTCAGCCAACGCAGGCCTTCGCGCTGGTACGGGCGCAACTCGCCGCGCAGCGCTTCGGGCACCGCGCCGGAGGCGTGCGCGGCGGCTTCACGCAGGCGCGCGGTGAAGCCCGTCAGATCCTTCGGCGCGTCCAGCTTGCCGTTCTTCGGCAATGCGTTCTCGAATTCCTCCAGCCGTCCCGCCTGCACGCGCGGCAGGCGCAGCTTGTCGCGTGGATGCGCAAGATACTCGGCCAACGGCGCCAGCAGTTTGCGCAGCGTCGCCAGAGGCACGGCGACGCGGCGGCGATCGTCCACCGGCGCGTACCACACCGCATCCTTCGTTTCGTTCTCGGGTGCGGTCAGCGAAAGGGAATGCTGGGACAGTGCACGCGCGACGGTCGGCAGCAGGTTGATCCGCTTGCCTTCGACTTCGATGCCCATTTCGAACTCGAACGCCTCGCCGCCGTCGTCGGCGTGCGCGACGCCGTACCAGCGCGGCGGTCCTTCCAAAACTTCGAACGGGAAGGTCGACGCGTATTCGACGACGAAACCTTCCTTTTCGAGTTTCTCGCGCAGGCCCAACCAGCGCGCCGGCGTGTTCACCTCGAGTGCACCGGCATAGCCCTTGCCGGGAAACACCCAGGCGTCTTCCGGCAATGCGTCGGCCATGTCCCACGGCAACCCTTCGCAATCGACGGCGGGTGCGAGGCCGAACGATTCGAGCCGCTCCATCGTCGCCAGTTCCTCGGCGCGCTTGCGCACGATCTCGACCAGGTTGCCGTTGCGCACGCGGCGCACCACGGCTTCACCGCCGCGCCCCGGCAGGCGCTCACCGCCGTAGTCGAAGGCGAGCCGGGCATACGCCAGCGGCGGCGTACCGGCGCCGATGCGCGCATGACGGGTCAGCGCCTGGAAGATCATTACAGGCTTGGGCGCGAGGTCAGCACGTTGCACGGCTTCGAACGCCTGGGGTGGCGGGATCCGCGCAGCCCAGGACGAGCGGGCGAGGCGCTCCGCCACGGCTTCGGCGTGTTCCGGCGCCAGCGGCGGTGCCTCGACCAGGCCGACCTCCGCGGCATCTCCGTCGAGCGGGCCGAGTTCCGCGCGCTCCACGTCCAGATACCACAATCCGCCGACGCGGATCAGGCGTTGGTGCGCGGGCAGCCGAGGCAGCAGGCGCTGGCGACCATCACGCTCGAGTTGCCACGCCCATTCGAGCGGGCGCTGCGGCCCGAGCGTCAGCCGCAAACCGGCCACGCCCCCCAGGAGACTGGGCGCGGCGGTCAGGACTTCGCGCAGCAGCGCATCACCGAATGGACCCGCGAGATGTGCGTAGGTGCGGCCCTTGCGCTGCGTCTGCGGCAGGCCGAGCACGCTGGCGGCGAGCCGGATCTCGGCTTCCGGCAAGGCGACACCCAGCAGTTGCTTCGAATCCAGCGGTACGGCGCGGCCCAGCCGCCCCTTGGCGACGGTTTCCAGCAACACGGGCGCCAATTCGATCCGCGCCACCGGGGGCTCGTCCTGGAACAGCTCCAGCAGGAAACCGAGCGTCGAAACCCGGCGCGAAACGACACCTGTCTCGCCATCGGAAGCCGCGATCAGACGGGACCACTCCGCCGGCAAAGGTGGGGCGGCGGCCTTGGCGAGCGGGGGCGGAGTCGGTGCTTCGGGCTGGCTGCTGCGGTGCTGCATCCGCGAATGCTTCCACGGCTCAAAAGGCCCAAGCATAGCGCAAGCAAGATGTGGCGCGCTCAGACCACCTCACGCGGGTGTTTCGATTCGACTGATCACCCTACCATTCCCCCTCACCCGCCAAGCCTGTCCTGAGCACCGTCGAAGGCGCTTCGCGCTTGTCTCCCTCTCCCCAAGTGGAAAGGGCTGGGTGAGGGGGGAAGCAGGCTGATTGCCTCAGTTGAACAGGTTCTCCGGGTACTCCGGTTTGCGCTCGCGCGCGAGCAGGGAGTGCACGGCGCCGGTCGGCGTCATCTGGCCGCGCAGCACGGCCTGTACATGTTGCGAGATCGGCAGGTCGAGGCCGTGCCGCTCGGCAAGCCGCATCACCTCGTCGGCCGTGACTGCGCCCTCCACCACCTGGCCGATATCCGCCAAGGCCTGCTCCAGCGGCACGCCGCGGCCCAAGGCAAATCCGAAGCGGTGGTTGCGCGACAACTCGCCCGTGCAGGTGAGGACGAGATCGCCCAGGCCGGCGAGCCCCATCAAGGTTTGCGCCCTTGCACCCAATGCCGCGCCCAGCCGCAGCATTTCGTTCATCCCGCGCGTGATCAGCCCCGCTCTTGCGTTCAGCCCGAGCTGCATGCCGTCGGCGACGCCGGTCGCAACCGCCAGCACGTTCTTCATCGCCCCGCCGAGTTCCGCGCCCAGGATGTCGTTGCCGGTATAGGCCCGAAATGTGTGGCTGTGCAGGAGCTCCGCCACGTGGTGAGCAAACCCGTCGTCGCTGGAGTGCACTGTGACCGCCGTCGGCATCCCGGCCGCAACCTCGCGCGCGAACGACGGTCCGGTGACCACCGCAGCGGGCGTCGCCGGCAGGCGTTCGGCCACGAGCTCGTGGAGAAACCGCCCGGTGCCGGGTTCGAAGCCCTTGGTCGCCCAGGCATAGCCGACGCGGGCCGACAACAGCGGCGCCACTTCGTCGAGCATCTCATGGAACGCGTGGCTCGGGACCGCCACCAGCGCCACGTCGACGCCGTGCACGGCTTCGGCCAGATCGGGCACGCAGGCCAGTTCCGGCGGCAGTTCCAGATCCGGCAGGTAACGAACATTCCGACGGGCGGCTGCGATGCGCGCGAGCGCCTCGGCGTCCCGGCCCCACAATCGGGTCACAACGCCGTTGCCACACAACAGTGCCGCCAGCGCGGTGCCCCACGAACCGGCGCCGAGAACGGCAACCGTCGCGCGAGACATGGCGCCTTACGCGTTCAGGGCGGGCTTGATATCGCCGTTGGCGCCCTGTCCCATCTGCTGGCGTTGCTGCTCGGCGTACAATGCGTCGAAGTTGATCGGCTGCAGCAGCAGCGGCGGGAAACCACCGTGGAGGACCAGGTCGGAGATGATCTGGCGCGCGAACGGGAACAACACGTTCGGGCAATAGGTCGCCAGCACGATCGAAAGGTTGTTCTGGTCGAAGCCCGTGAACGAGAACACGCCGGCCTGATGCACCTCGGCCAGATACGCGGTGCGCTCGTTGAGGG
This sequence comes from Gammaproteobacteria bacterium, assembly GCA_021324095.1. Classification (GTDB taxonomy): domain Bacteria; phylum Pseudomonadota; class Gammaproteobacteria; order Xanthomonadales; family Rhodanobacteraceae; genus 66-474. The sequence goes on along the minus strand of JAJPJT010000105.1, from coordinate 4,902 downwards.
TGCAGGTGACCGTGAGCGTCAGCACCACTTCATAGTTGTCGCCCTCGATCGGCGTGGCCTTGTGGCTCAGGTTCAACTGAACCTGCGGCTGGCCCTCTTCCTGGAAAACCTTGGGCGCGTTGGGGACCTCGAACGAGACGTCGCGTGCATAGATCTTCTGCAGCGCCATCTGCATCTGGGGGGCGGCTTGGCCATTGCTCGGGGCCGGGGTCTCTTCTGCCATGTTCTTGCAAGCTCCGCTGGGAAAGGGTCAAAGGTGGGAATTGTCACACACCCTTGGGCTCCATGCACGCGCTCCGATTGCCCGAAAACTCGGCGCCTGCTACATTTGACGGCTGTCTTCAGCCGATCCGGGCTTCCCGGGTGTCCCGCCGCGCGATGCGGGGCCGACGCGGCGATTCCGACGATCGCGTGTTGGAATGTCGGGCCGTACGTCCGCGGGCCACGCGGACCCCATGAGGAGAGAAGCCATGGCACGTGTCTGCCAGGTTACCGGCAAAGGTGTGCAAGCCGGCAACAACGTATCGCACGCCAACAACAAGACCCGCACCCGCTGGCTGCCCAACCTGCACGAACGCCGGTTCTGGGTCGCGAGCGAGAACCGCTGGGTGAAACTGCGCGTATCCGGCAAGGCCCTGCGCACCATCGACAAGAACGGCATCGATGCCGTGCTCGCGGACCTGCGCAAGAACGGGCAAAAGGTCTAAGGAGAACTCCCATGGCAAGCAAACGCGACAAGATCCGCCTGATTTCCTCGGCCGGCACCGGCCATTTCTACACCACCGACAAGAACAAGAAGAACACCCCGGACAAGATGGAAGTCAAGAAATACGACCCCGTCGTCCGCAAGCACGTGATCTACAAGGAAGGCAAGATCAAGTGACGTTTTGGCCCGCGCGCTTCGCGCGCGGAATGCCAAAACGTCACCCCGGCGAAGGCCGGGGTCCAGTGTCTTTGCTCTTGTGAAGCCCGCCACGAGGCGGGCTTCGTTTTTGGCGCGTTCGCGTTTTCCGCGAACGCCTTTGCCATCGCGTCATCCCGGGGCAACGCGAAGCGTTGAACCCGGGATCCAGTGCCTTTCTCAAAAGGTCATCCCGCGAAAGCGGGGGTCCAGTGAAAAGTGAAAGCCCCGCCGCAAGGCGGGTTTCGGTTTTTGGCGAATTCGCGTTTTGTGCGAACGCCTTTGCACCATCCTCAAACCGCGGAACGCGGGATCCTGCGAACGATCGCTACAAACCCGCCACGATTCGCCCAATCTCCGCCAGCACGGCCTTGCGCGCGGCAACATCAGCGCTGTCGGTCATGTAATACGCCGTAACAAGCAGCGGCTTTCGATGCCGCGGCCAGACGATCGCAATGTCGTTGCTGGCGTGGAATCCGTCCCCATCCCACTGACCGGTCTTGTCGCCGATACGCCAGCCAGCAGGCATCCCGGCGCGCAGCGTTTGTAGCCCGGTTTGGCAATCCGCCAGCCATCGCGTCAATCTCTCGCGCGATGGTCTCGATAGTGCATCGCCCAGCAGCACTTTCTGCATATCTGCGAGCATCGCCTTCGGAGTGGTGGTGTCGTGTGGGTTGAGCGCCGGTTCGATGCGATCCAGCAGCGTGAACTGGTCGCCCAAACCGCGCGCAAATCGCGTGACTGCGGTCGGCCCTCCGATGCTCGCCAACAGCAGATTTGCGGCAGTGTTGTCGCTCCAGACGATGGTTGCCTCGCACAGTTGCGCAATGCTCATGCCGGGCGTCCCGACGTGCTGTTTGGTGATCGGTGCGTACTCGAGCAATGCATCCTCGCCAAGCACGAGGCGCCGATCCAGTTTCTCGGCGCCTTGATCGATTCGCTTCAATACAACTGCAACCAGCAGCAACTTGAAGGTGCTGCAAATCAGGAAGCGCTCATCGCCGCGATGTGCGATGCGACGCCCGCTGCCTGTATCCAGTGCCGCGACACCCAGTCGGCCGCCGTGTTCACGTTCCAGCGCGGCGAGCCGCAGTGCGGCCGGATCATCGGCAAACGACAACGTCGGAAACATGACGAGCGCAACGGCGCCCGTTATGGCGTTTTTCAGCAAGTCACGACGGTTCATGGAAGACCCGATACGTTTGACTTCAAAGTAAATCACGAATCGCAAAACGGCAGGCAAGCATTCTTTGGCGAGCGTCAATTGCCGCACGCCTCCGCCATCGCCTGTTCCAGCGAACGCTCCGGATGCTCGCGCAAAGCCGTGATTTCATCTGACCGCCATATTCGCCGCACTTGGCCCTCCAACAGGAGCACAATGCTTGATGCGTAGCGTTCGGCGACATCGAGCGAATGGGTGGCCAGCAGCACGCTGGTATCGCCGCGCGCAACCATGGCAGCGAGGTGCGCCTTGAACGCCAGCGCACTGCGCGGATCGAGCCCGTTGAACGGCTCGTCCAGCAACAGCAGCGGCGGGTCGCCGAGCAATCCGAGCAGGATGCCGAGCTTCTGCCGCATCCCGAGCGAATAGCTGTCGATCCGCCGATCCAAGACGGGAGTCAGCGAAAGTGTTTCGCCAAGCGCAAGCGTCGGCGGCGGAATGGCGGCCAAACCGCGTGCGCCGGCGACGAGCGCAAGGCTCTCGCGGCCGGTGAGCAATGCCGGCAGGCTCGCCGGATCGATCGCGAAGCCGGCCACTGCCTTGGCTGCGCGCGGCGTGGCGGCAAGGTCATGCCCGGCGAGCTTGACCACACCGCCCATCAAAGACACCAAACCCACGATCGCGCGCAGCAGCGTGGTCTTGCCCGCGCCGTTCGGACCGATCAATGCAACGAATTCACCGCGCCCGATCTCCAGATCGACGCCGTCCAGCACCTGAGTGTCGCCGTACGCGACACGCAGATCCGTGGCGCGCAGCAAAGGCATCACACCGGCGGTTCCGGTCGCGTCGTTACGCGAAGCATCCGGAACAGTGGCCACACCGAAACCGCCAGCGCACAGGCGACCCACGCCAGCGCGACGATGCCGCGTCCCGTCAGCAGTGTGCCGGCAATCATCGGAACCAGTGCGCACAGCGCGGCGACAAACGGGTAGCGCAGCGAAGCTGCGCGGGCGCAATGGACATCCAGAGGCGTGGCGCCAAGCAGGTCCATGACCGCCCTCGTTGAATCGGCACTGGCCCGCATCACCACCGCAAGCCATGCCCATGCCAGCACCAGCAGGACCAGGGCAACCACGACCGGTATGGACGGCCCGTCCGGCACCCCAGCAAGCACGACTGCGGCCAGGACGAAACTGCCGCCACGCCGCCACTTCACCAATGCGGCGCGTCGTTGCCAATCCACGAGATGCGGCAGGCGCCGATCGTTCAACCATGGCAGCACCAACAGCGGCTCGCGAATTCCATCCGCATGCGCCACACGTCCTACGGATGCCCGCGATACACGCACCAGCGCTATGGCCGTGCCGATGATCACCCCGAGACCCATTCCCGCCAATGCGTATGGCAGGTCCGCATGATGCGGCGCATGCCAGGAGACCGCCAGAAGCAGTGCAATGATGAACGCGAGCGACACGATCAAGACTGCCGTCGTGAGGACTGACAACGTCCAGGTCATCGCGCCCCGCGCGGTCGGCAACGCGCCACACCACCCGAACCGCCAACGCTCGATCGTACCCAGCATCCGCGCATGCGCGATCGCGTGGCTACCGCCCAGCGCGAGCAGCGCACCTGCTGCGAGGCACCATCCATAACCACCGTAAAGGTCGCCGCACGCAATGGCCACGCAGCACGCCAGCAGCAGCGCCGGAGTACCGAGGACTGCAGACGCAGCCCAGCCCGTGCGTCGCAGCACAAGCCAGTCGGCGCGAAGGGCGGGATGCAGGGCGAGAATCATCCGCGCGGATTGTGTCATTACGAATTGCGCGCAGCAAAAACCCGCCTCACGGCGGGTTTTGCATAATCTGAGGTACGTCTTTCTTTTCTACGCCCTCGCAACCGCATACCGTCGCAGGCGCGCGGAAAATTCGGCAAGCTTCAGGTTGCCGCTGGCTTCGGCCTCGCGGCACCACTGCTGCAGCGCCGCGAGCGCGGATTCGGGTTTGCGCTGCTCCATCAATGCGGCGAGACGCGCGCGGTACTCGCTGATCTGTTTCAGGCGCGGACGGTTTTCGACCACGCTCGCAAGACGCGCCTTGCCGCTCTTGTCCAGCCAGCGGCCGCCGTTGGCCAGCGCACGGCGCAGGCGGCGGCGCGGCATCTTGCCGAAGTGACGTGTGCCTTCGGCGTCGGACTGTTCGCGCACCGTGGGCTTGATCACCGTCTTGTAATAGTCGGTCATCGCCTCGAAACGATGCGTCAGCAGCGCCTTCAGCGTTTCCATGTCGGGCAGCGACACGTTGGGACGTTCATCCAGCGATGGCGCCACGCGCAGCACTTTCGCCAGCCCTACCCTTTCGAGGCCGCGGATCACCACCCAGCCGATGTCGACTTCGAATTTGCGCAGCGCGAACTTCGCCGAGCTCGGGAACGCGTGGTGGTTGTTGTGCAGTTCCTCACCGCCGATCCACACACCCCAAGGCGTGAGGTTGGTGGCCTTGTCGGCGGTTTCGAAATTCCGGTAGCCCCACCAGTGGCCGAGCCCGTTGACGACGCCCGCGGCCCAGAACGGAATCCATGCCATCTGCACGGCCCACACTGCGCCACCGATCACGCCGAACAGCAGCACGTCGATCACCGCCAGCAGCGTGATACCAAGATAGGGATGCGCCGCATAGACGTGCCGTTCGATCCAGTCGTCAGGCGTGCCGCGGCCGTATTTCTGCAGATCCGCTTCGTTCGCGGCCGCCACGCGGTACAACTCGGCGCCTTCGAAAAACACCTTGCCGATGCCGACGACTTGCGGGCTGTGCGGATCGTCCTCGGTCTCGCAGTGCGCATG
>JAJPJT010000111.1 GCA_021324095.1 Gammaproteobacteria bacterium | reverse complement strand
GCTGGCGATGCCGTGCGGGCGGAGCGGAATGCGTTGGTGTGGATCGGACAGCGGGATTCGGAGCCGACATGAGCAGGATCGCCATTGTGATGGTGCTGGCGGCGGGCGCGTTGTCGTCGGCAGGCGTGGCGTTCGCGCAGCAACCGAAGTCGTCGGCAACACCAGCGGCGAGCCGCTCGGAACTTTCCTATGCGCTTGGCTACGAGGCAGGCCTCGACCTGGGCCAGCGCAAACCCGACGTCGACATCGCGACGGTACTGCGTGGGGTGCGCGACGGATACTCGCGGAAGAAGCCGGAGTACTCGCCGCAGGCGATGCAGCAGGTGCTCGAGGCGATGCAGCGCAAGATGATCGCCGACGCACGCGCTGCCTTTGAGAAGCTGGCCGCCGAGAACCTGAAAAAGGCGCGCACGTTCTTCGCCGAAAACGGCAAGAAGCAGGGCGTCGTCACGTTGCCCTCCGGTGTGCAATACAAGGTGCTCGACGGCGGGAGCAGCGACAAGAGTCCGACCATCGACAGTGAGGTGACGCTGCAATACCGCGGCCAGTTTCTCGACGGCACCGTGTTCGGGGATACCGCCGACAGCGGCAAGCCGGCCGTTTTTCCGGTGAAATACATGATCCCCGGTTGGCGTGACGTGATCACACGGATGCATGTCGGCGATCATTGGCAGGTCTTCGTGCCGCCAGACCAAGCCTATGGCATTCGGGGCGATCTGCCGCGCATCGGGCCCAATGAAGCGCTGGTGTTCGACATCAGGCTTTTGGGCGTCAAACCTTGAAGCGAGTTGTGGTTGCTCGCTGCGAGTGGATGTTCCACACCTTCCTCCGCTTCTGGCCAGCCGCTGTGCGCAGGAACACGCTCCTGCATCGCGTCTGCGGTAGGCTTGGTGCATGCAACCCGAGCCCGTCCGCTGCGATGAAAATGCGCCATTGAGTCCGTGCGTCGGCATTTGCCGCATCGGTGCCGACGGGCTGTGCATGGGCTGTCGCCGCACGCTGGCCGAGATCGCGCGCTGGAGCACCCTGAGCAACGATGAACGACGAAAATGGATGCGCGAAGAGCAGCCGCGGCGCCCGCCGGCGCGCCCATGACAGATCTGATCAGTGAATTGACGCGGGCGCTGCATCCGCTGGATACGCCGCCAGCGTGCCGTGGCGCGAACCGCGAGTACCCCGTCGGACTGATCGGCGATGCGCCGCGTCGCGATGCCGCGGTCCTGGTCGGCGTGCGCGATGTGCCCGATCCCCGGGTAATATTCACGCTGCGGTGCGACGATCTGGTGCATCACGCGGGCCAGGTCAGCTTTCCCGGTGGCAGCGCCGAGGCGGGTGATTTGGGCGCGGTCGCGACGGCCTTGCGCGAGAGCCATGAAGAAATCGCGCTCGACCCTAAAGCCGTCGAACCGCTCGGCTTCCTCGATGCGCTCGAGACGATCAGCGGTTTTCGGGTCACCCCGGTCGTGGCGCGCTTGGCGCACGACGCCGTGCTGGTGCCTCAACCCGGTGAGGTCGCGCAGATATTCGAAGTGCCGCTCACGTACCTGCTGGAACCTTCCAATGTCCGCGAATTCGACTATCGCTCGCACGGCCTGCATCGCAAGGCGTATGAATATGTCGGCGTCGCGCCGCGGATCTGGGGCGCGACGGCGAGGATGCTGGTGAACTTGATGCGCAGGATGGGACGAATGCGATGAACAAACGCAACGTATTGATCGAGGCGAACGCGCTGGCCGCCTTGCAGCGGGAATCCGTGCTGATCGTGGATTGCCGGTTTGCTCTGGCCGATCCGGGCAAGGGCGAACGTGATTTTCTGGAGGCGCATGTTCCCGGCGCGGTTTACGCGAGTCTCGATCGTGACCTGTCGGACCTGTCGATCAAAGGCATGGGTCGCCATCCGCTACCGTCGGTGACCGCATTCGCGCAAACGCTCTCGCGCTGGGGCTGGCGCCAAGGCCAGCGCGTCGTCGCTTACGACGACGCGGGGGGTGCGCTCGCCGCAGCGCGACTCTGGTGGATGCTCGAGAGCGTCGGCATCGCTGCAAGCGTGCTCGACGGTGGCTGGCAGGCGTGGAAGGCTGCGGGATTGGCGGTCGAGAATGGACCCGCTACGCCGCGCGCGGCGACACCGGTCGAATTGCATTTCGATCCGGCGCGGGTGGTGTACTACGAGGAGCTGGAGGTATTGCGCGGGAACGATTCGCTGCTGCTTGACGCCCGTGCGGCGCCGCGTTTTCGCGGCGAATCCGAACCCTTGGATCGCGCCGCGGGACACATTCCCGGCGCACGCAACCGGCCGTTCTCGCAAAACCTCGATGCCAATGGATACTTCAAGTCCAGCGACACCTTGCGCTCCGAATTCGCGGGCGTGCTCGGCGGGCACGCCCCTCGCGATGTCGTGCACATGTGCGGCTCCGGGGTGACCGCGTGCCACAACCTGCTCGCGATGGAAGCAGCGGGTCTTTCAGGCTCGCGTCTGTTCGCGCCGTCCTGGAGCGGGTGGGTGAGTGATCCGTCGCGGCCCGTCGCCACCGGCGACTGAGCCTCCGCACCCGTAGCCCGGATGCAGCCACGTAGCGGCGCAATCCGGAAAGGCCCCGGATGATGCTGTGCTCCCCGCGCTACCCGGACGGGATTTACCAGCGAACGCCCGCCAGCAGCATCGTCTCACCCAGGTTCTTGCCGCCGCCTATGAGCCGGCCGTTGGAAACGTGGCGCACCATCACGACGAAGTGGCCGTTTTCCCAGCCACCGCTGGTCATGAACTCGAAACGGCTCGAGAGCGCGTCCGTCTCCCGGCTGGTCGCGGCGACCTGTTCACTCACGAACCAGTGATGTCCCGGCGTGACGATGCGCAAGCCACCGCCGGCGAGGAAAACCTCGTGGTGCAAATCCTCGCTGTGGGTGTGATGTGCGCCGATCCAGCCCACGGTGCCGATCGGCTCGAAGTGGAAGGAGTCGTCCCTGGACGATTCGCCGAAGATACTGCCGAAGATCGCCGCAGTGCCGCGTTCCCCCGATGTCACGCTCGGCCCCGCCACGACATCGAATCCGGCCGCCTGGACCGCCAGCGGGAAAATCGACAGAACCAAAAGCCACGCCAAGCGTTTCAGTTTCATTTCACGCCCCGATCCGTCTGGACAGCATTCTTGTTTTTGGGAGGCCACTGAATTGGGCCTGCGCCGCGGTGATTCAAGCAAGCGAAGTTCATCCGCATGAGGAAGGTCCCACGGCCGAAATATTTGCCTGCATGATAATTGCCTTGACAAATACTGTTCCGGCTATATTATCTCCGGCATGCAAGCTGCTGCAACGCCAACCGAGACGCCATTCGGGCTGTGCCGGCTGATCGGCCAGATCCGCGCCGAGATCGTGTTCGGCATCGAGCAGGCATTGATCGAAGAGGGTGTGGAACTCAACTTCAGCCAGTTCCTGGCGCTGAAGCGCCTCGGCGAGGATGGTCCGATGGCACCCGGCGAACTGGCGCGTGTCCTCAACTACAATCCGGGCGCGCTGACGCGCCTGCTCGACAAGCTCGAACAACTCGGCTATCTGCAGCGCGTGCCCGATCCCAATGACCGACGCTCGCTGCGGCTGGAACTGACCGCTTCCGGGCGCGCCGTCCATACGCGCATGATCGCTTGCGGCAACGCCGCGTCCGAGCGCGCTTTTGCGAAGATTTCCCGGAACGAGCGCGTCCAGTTGCATGGCCTGCTGGTGCGAGTGCTGAACCACCTCCGTGACGAGCACGAGCGGCTCGCCGGCTCCTGACCGACAACACTTCCTATCCTCATGAAACCCGTGCCTGTCTTGCGCAACGGTACCCTGTTCGTTTTGCTGAGCGCCGCCCTGCTGGGCGGTTGCGCCAGCACGGGGGGATTGCATCCGACCGCCACCCCGGTGCAACCGGGCAGCCTCCATGCGCAACGGACCCTTGCCGGGGTCACGCAGGATGCATCGGCCTGGCCGCAGGTGGACTGGTGGAAATCCATCGGCGACACGCAACTCGACGCGCTGGTCAATGAGGCGCTCGCCGACAACCCCGACATGACGCTGGTGGACGCGCGCGTGGCTGCGGCCTTGGCCGCCGCGGGCGCCGCCGATGCAGCACGCAAGCCGACCCTGAACGGCGGCGCCAGCGCGGCGGGTGCGCGCGTGCCGCCGTTGTTGCCGCCACTGGCCTCGGGTCATTTCGGCGTAATCCGGTACGGCTTCCTGAGCTTCAAATGGGATCTCGACCTGTGGGGTGGCAAGCGCGCCGCATGGGAAGCGGCGGTCGGCAATGCACGCGCGGCCGAAGTGGATGCACAGGCCGCACGGCTGAAGCTTTCCGCCGACGTGGTGCAGGCGTACTTCGGCCTTGCGGGTGCGTACGCGCAGCGGGACCTCGCGCGTGAGGAACTTCAGCGAGCCGAGGACTTCCTCAGGCTGACGCAGAAGCGCGTCGCGAACGGGATCGACAGCAAGTTCTCGCTGGCGCGGATCGAAGCGGAAACCGCGAGTGACCGCGTGCACCTCGAAGCTGCCGAGAATTCCGTGCGCACCAGCGGTCTGGTGCTGGCGGCGCTGCTGGGCAAGGGACCGGATCGTGCGCTGGACATCCAGCGGCCGTCCTTGCCTGCCATTCCGGCGCTGGCGATACCGGGCGATTTGCCCGTCAACCTGCTGGGCCGGCGTCCCGACATCGTCGCCGCGCGCTGGCGCGTCGAAGCCGCGGGTCAGGACATCAAGGCCGCCAGGACGAAATTCCTGCCGAACATCAGCATCAGTTCGCTGGTCGGCCTGATCGCACCCTCGTCGATGGACCTGTTCTCGCTGCGGAACCGTTTCTATACCATTTCACCGGCCCTGAGCCTGCCGATTTTCGAGGGCGGCGCCTTGCGCGCCAACCTTGCGGGCAAGGACGCCGCCCGCGACATCGCGGTGGCGCAGTACAACCAGACGCTGGTGCACGCGGTCAACCAGGTCGCGGAACAGGTCGATGACCTGCGTTCGCTCGACGACGAAGTGCAGGGCGCCGAATCCGCGCGCGCCAGCGCGGAGGACGCGTACAAGCTGGCGATGCAGCGCTATCGCGCGGGTGTCGGCAACTTCCTCGAGGCGCTGAGCGTCCGCCAGGAACTCATCGCTGCGGAACAGCAGTTGGCGGCCCTGCAAACCCGCCGCAGCAGCGCGTGGGCCACCCTCAACGAGGCGCTCGGCGGCGGATTCCACGCCGACGATGCACCCTCGATTGCGGCGAACCAAGACTCCCAAAACAAAACCAAGGCACATCGATGACTTCCCCCATCAACCCGAACCCGGTGATCGAAGAAAACCGGGAGGCTGAAATCAAGGCCAGGCGATTGAACAGGCGGCGCTGGCTGCTGCGCGGGCTGGTCGCCCTGATCGTGGTGGTCGCGATCATCTGGGCTCTGTACCACTTCCTGGTCGGCCGCTGGTACGAAGGCACCGACGACGCGTACGTGGACGGCAACGTGGTGCAGATCACGCCGCAGGTTCCCGGCACCGTGATCAGCATCGGTGCCGATGACAACGATTACGTGCGCGAGGGCCAGACGCTCGTGAAGCTCGATCCTTCCGATGCCAACGTCAAGCTGGCGCAGGCCGAAGCCGCGCTGGCGCAGACGGTGCGCAAGGTGCGCGGTCTTTACAGCTCGGTGCACACCTCGAAGGCGGATGTCGCCGCGCGCGAAGCCGTCGTCCAGCAGGCGCGCGCCGACTATCAGCGCCGCAAGGGACTGGCATCCTCCGGTGCGATCTCCGCCGAGGAGCTCGCGCATGCGCGGGATGCCCTGACCACCGCCGAAAGCGCGCTGGCCGCTGCGCAGGCGCAGCTTGCCGCCAGCAATGCCCTCGTTTCGGATACGAAGATCACCACCCAACCCGATGTCAACGCCGCGGCGGCGGCGGTGCGGGCCGCATGGCTGAACGACCAGCGCACGACAATCGTTGCGCCGGTGTCCGGCTACGTCGCCAAACGCACGGTGCAGGTCGGCCAGCGCGTGCAGCCGGGAACGCCGCTGATGGCCGTGGTGCCGCTGCACGACGTGTGGGTGGACGCGAATTTCAAGGAGACCCAGTTGACGGACATGCGCATCGGTCAACCGGTGACCCTGACGTCGGACGTGTACGGCGGTTCGGTCACCTACCACGGCCATATCGCGGGGCTCGGCATTGGCACCGGCAGCGCGTTCTCGCTGCTGCCGGCGCAGAACGCTTCCGGCAACTGGATCAAAATCGTCCAGCGCCTGCCGGTGCGGATCGCGCTGGAGCCGAAAGAGCTCGAGAAGCATCCGTTGCGCATCGGCATGTCGATGAACGTCAGCGTGAACCTGCACAACCAGTCGGGTCCGATACTGTCGAAGACGCCGCCGCAACATCCGGTGTTCGACACCGATGTGTTCGCGCACAGCAAAGCCGAAGCCGATGCGCTGATCGCGAAGATCATCCAAGAAAACAGCGGCGCGGCCGCAGGCACTTCGCCCGTGGCCACGAGCGCAATCACGCACTGATCGCGCGAGCATGGCAGCCAATGCAGCCACCGCCACGGCCGGGGTTTTCGGAGAGTTTCGCCCTGCCAATCACGCGCTGACGGTCGTCGGCTTGTCGCTGGCGACCTTCATGCAGGTGCTGGACCTCACCATCGCCAACGTGTCGCTGCCGACCATCGCCGGCAACCTCGGCGCCAGCCAGGATCAATCCACCTGGGTGATTACCTCGTTCACGGTCTGCAATGCGATCGCATTGCCATTGACGGGGTTTCTCACGCGACGCTTCGGCGAGGTGAAGCCGTTCATCACGGCGACGATATTGTTTTCGCTGTTTTCGATGATGTGCGGATTCTCCACCAGCCTCGGCATGCTGGTGGTCTTTCGCGCGCTGCAGGGCGCGATGGCCGGCCCGATGTATCCGATCACGCAAAGCCTCATGGTGTCGCTGTATCCCGGGCACAAGCGCGGTACGGCCTTGGCCATGCTCGCGATGATCGCGATCTGTGGACCGATCGTCGGACCCGTGTTGGGCGGGTGGATCACCGAGACGTATTCCTGGCACTGGATCTTCTTCATCAACGTGCCGGTGGGATTGTTCGCCGCTGCGGTGGTCGCCGGCCAGATGCGCGGGCGCCCCGAGCACATCGACAAGCCGCGCGTGGACAAGGTGGGGCTGGTCACGTTGATCTTCGGCGTCGGCGCGCTGCAGATCCTGCTGGACAAGGGCAACGAGCTCGACTGGTTCCACTCGAACACCATCGTGGTCCTTGCGATCGTCGCGGCGATTTCGCTGACGGTGTTCCTGATCTGGGAATTCACCGACCACGAACCGATCGTGGACTTCCGCTTGTTCAGGCATCGCAACTTCGCGGCGGGCACGTTGGCAATGGTGCTGGCGTACGCGATGTTCTTCTCGACCAGCCTGCTGGTGCAGTTGTGGATGCAGTCGACGCTGGGCTACACCTCGATCTGGGCGGGCCTCGTATCCGCGCCGATCGGCGTATTTCCGCTGTTGCTGAGCTTCATCATCGGGAAGTATGCGGCGCGCTTCGACCTGCGCTGGTTTGCGTCGTTCTCGTTCCTGGTGATCGGGCTGACCTGTTTCATGCGCGGGGGATTCAATACCCAGGTCGACGCCTATCACGTGGCCATGGTGCAGTTGATCCAGGGCTTGGGTGTCGCATTCTTCTTCCTGCCGATTCTCACCATCCTGCTGTCGGACCTGACCGGGCGCGACGTGTCCGCGGGCTCGGGGTTGGCAACCTTCCTGCGTTCGCTGGGCGGGAGCTTTGCCGTCTCCATCGTGACATATTTGTGGGAACGCGGCGGCGCGATCAATCACGCCAATCTCACCGAACACATCAACGACTATTCGGGACGGGTCCGCACGGGCATCGCCGCCACGGGCGGCCACGTGCAGCAATACGCCGCGCTCATGAATCACGAAATCACCCGTCAGGCCACGCAGATTTCCTTCAATCACCTGTTCGTGGTGCTCGGCTTCATTTTCCTGGCGCTGATCGCGGTGGTGTGGTTTGCCAAACCACCTTTCATCAAGCAGGGTGGTCCTGCGACATCCAACGCGCATTGATATGCGATCGTTCGTGTCGTTCCTTCGATGGGCTTTTCGCAATTCATGATTCCGAGTTTCCGAACACCAGAACGGCCATCCCTGGCCTGACTTTTCTGTTTATTTTTGCGATCGTCCCTGTTCGCTGCTTCGTTCAACTCATTCGCAATCCGCTCAAGCCTCGCCAATCAGATTCCACCGCGGCCGTCCATGGCCGGACTTCTCACGAAAGCATTTCTCATGGCTTCAAACGCTGCCACCGCAACCCAGCCATTCGGCGAATTCCGGCCCGCCAGCCTGTCGCTGGCGACGATCGGGTTGTCGCTCGGCACCTTCATGCAGGTGCTGGACATGACGATCGCCAATGTGTCGCTGCCGACGATCGCGGGCAACCTCGGCGCCAGCCAGGACCAGTCCACCTGGGTGATCACCTCGTTCACCGTGGCGCAGGCGATCACGCTGCCGATGACGGGATTCCTTTCGCGCCGCTTCGGCGAGGTGAAGGTGTTCGTGTGGGCGGTGCTGCTGTTCTCGCTGTTCTCGCTGTGCTGCGGCCTCGCCACCAGCCTGTCCATGCTGGTGATGTTCCGCGCAATGCAGGGCGCAGTGTGCGGTCCGATGTACCCGATCACGCAGAGCCTGATGGTGTCGATCTATCCGCGCGACAAACGCGGCATGGCACTGGCGATCATCAGCATGATCACGGTGGTGGCGCCGATCGTCGGGCCCGTCGCTGGCGGCTGGATCACCGATTCGTATTCGTGGCGGTGGATCTTCTTCATCAACCTGCCGTTCGGAATCTTTGCCGCCGGCATCGTCGCGGTGCAGATGGGCAAGCGCATCGAGCAACTGCGCAGGGCGCGCATCGACTGGGTGGGCGTGATCACGCTGATCCTGGGCGTGGGCTCGCTGCAGGTGCTGCTGGACAAGGGCAACGACCTCGACTGGTTCCATTCGCACACCATCGTGGTGCTGGCGATCATCGCGACGATCTGCCTCTCTATATGGGTGATCTGGGAACTGACCGACGACGAACCGCTGGTCGACCTGCGCCTGTTCCGCCACCGCAACTTCGCGGCGGGCACGCTGGCGCTGATCCTTGCGTTCGCGTTGTTCTTCTCGATCTCGCTGCTGCTGCCGCTGTGGCTGCAGAACGTACTCGGCTACACCGCCTTGTGGTCGGGGCTTGCGGCCGCGCCCATCGGCGTGATCCCCATCCTGCTGACGTTCTGGGTCGGCAAGTACGCGCACAAGTTCGACCTGCGCTGGCTCACCGCGTTTTCGTTCGCGGTGATGGGGCTCATCTGCTTCCGCTTCGGCAGCTTCAATACCGACGTCGATTTCTGGTCGGTGGCGCTGACCGAACTGATGCTGGGCCTCGGCATCGCGCTGTTCTTCATGCCGATCCTCACGATCCTGTTGTCGGACCTGGAAGGCCAGGAAATTGCGGAGGGTTCGGGTTCTGCGACCTTCCTGCGCACCGTGGGCGCGAGCTTCGCCGTGTCCATCGTGACGTACCTGTGGCTGCGCGGCGGCGTGGTCAGCCACGCCAATCTCGCGGAACACATCAACCCGTTCAACCCGCAAGTCCGCGAGAACGTCGCCGCGATGGGCGGTCACCTGCAAAGATTCGCCGCGGGCATCAACGGCGTCATCACCCAGCAGAGCATGCAGATTTCCTTCAACCATCTCTTCGATGGCCTCGGCATCGGCTTCTTCCTGCTGATCGGGGTGGTGTGGCTCGCCAAGCCGCCGTTCACGCCCAAGGGGCGCGGTCCGAGCGTGGGGCACTAGCCGCGGCTACCTGGTCAAAGCGGCAGCCGCGCGTTGCTCGGCGAGTTCGGCTTCGAAAACTTTACGTGCATCCTGCGCGTAAGCGCGGCACCCCGCGGGATCCAGCGACGCATTCGCATCGCCGTGCTCGCGTTTTGCCACACGTTCCCAGAAGTCCACCATCTCCGGATGCGGCGCGAGCGGAATGTCGCAGGGCAATGCTGCGACCGTCGCGAAGCTGTGCTCGAAGTCCTTGACGAGGTTCGGGTCGTTGGAGTTGTCGATCAACTTGAAACCGGGTGCCGACAGGCTGCCCACGTCGACCATGTGCAGGCAGCGCTTCCCCTCGCACGACATCCACGCCCAGGTCGTGTTCCCTTTTGTATGCCCCGGCGTCGCGCGCGCGGTCAGCACCAGATCGCCCAGGTGCAGGCGCTCGCCATCGCCCACCTTGCGCGCCACGTGCACCGGCGGGAACGGAAAGCGATTGCCGTATTCGGGATCGTCGAGGCCGCCGCGCTCCAGCAACGGCGCATCCGCGGCGCCCGCGATCACTTGCGCGCCAGTGTCATCCGCGAGTTGCGCCAGGCCGCCCGCATGGTCGGAATGCGCGTGCGAGTTGAGGATCCATTTGATGGCGTGCAGATCGATGCCGAGTCCCCGAATGTTGCCTTCGATCAGCCCGGCGTCTCCCGGCACGCCGCCGTCGATCAGGACGTCGCCCGTCGGCGCAGTGATGAGGAATACGCCGAGGCCGTGCGGCCCCACGTACCACGTATTGCCGTAGATGCGAAACGGTTTCTGCGGTGCCGTCCATGAGGGATTGTCCGCGATGTTCTTTTGTTCCGACGCCGGCATGCGGAACGGTTGCTGCGCAATCGCGCCATGCGCGATGGAGACCAGAACCGCAGCGATGAACAAGCGCATGCTCGATTTCATCGCTTAACCCGGCTTTTTGTTGCGCAAGCGCTCGACCAGCGCATGCAGCGTCGCCTGCGCTTCGGGCGCGAACCAGCCGTCGAGGAAGGCTTCGACCGGCAGCGAGTCGGGATCGTCGAACAGACTCGCGAGATCGGCGCGTGCCAGTGCACGCGTGGCGAGCATCGCCTGCCGCGGCAGTTGCAGCAACGGTTCCAGCCATGCAAGCGTGCGCGTGACGACGTGGTCGACGTCGGTCAGTTCGTCCACCATGCCCGCGGCGAGCGCATCGTCGGCATCCAGCATCGCACCCGAAACCAGCAGGCGTTCGGCGCGATACGGGCCGACCAGTCGGCGCAATGCAGCCTGGATGCAATCCGGAACGGTGAGCCCGACCTGCACTTCGTTGAGGCCGATCTTGAATTCCCCGCGCGCCATGACGCGGTAGTCGCAGAAGATCGCGAGTACCGCACCCCCGGCAGGGCTGTGGCCGGTGACCGCGGCGGCGACCGGAATCGGGGAGCGCGCCAGCGCCGCGCAGACGCCGAAGAAGTCGTTCCAGAACGCGCGCATCGCATCATGGTCGAGTTGCAGCAGGGCAGGGATGTCGAGTCCCGCCGAGAACAGGCCGGGCGACCCGGAGAGCACCAGCGCTTGCACATCCTGTTTCGAAGCCTGTTCGATCGCGTGCTTCAGCCTCCCAATCAGTTCAGGGTTCAGCGCATTGACCGGCGGGCGCGCGAGCTTCAGCTCGCGGATGCCATGTTCGTGTTCGATGATGTCGAGCATCGTCGCGCTCACATGTCCTGTAACGTCCATGTGTACTTGACGGTGTAGGTGAGCGTCGCGTTGCCGTGCGCCGCCACCGGAATCCTGAATTCCAGCAGTTGCGGCGTCTGTTTCGACGGTTTGACGCTGGACGACGTGACGGTCCATTCGCGCCAGCGGTCGGGATGCTCGCGCACCGTCACCGTCCGGACCGTGTCGCCGCCGTTGCCGAGCGTGAGCTTGTAGGACTCGCTCATCGTGCGCGCCTTGGCGTCGACATGGAACGCGGTGCGCTCGCGGCTTGCACGCAGGTCGAAGCTCTGACCGAGTTGCACCGAGACACCTTGGCCCCTGGGCGTATCGGCAATGGCTCCTTCACCGAGCAAGGCCGGCGCACCGTCGCGATCCACGATCCACGCGCGCAGCGTGCCGGCGGGCAGGGCGTCCGGCGCCGTGAAGGCGAGCGTGCTGCTGATGGGGCGATCCTGGTAATCCTGCGCGCCGTAATCGTTGGTGTTGGGCTTGGGGGGATAACCCATGCCGCCGTCCTCGACCACGTATTCACGTTCGCACGCAAGTGTTTGAACGGGATACAGCGGCGTCAGGGTGACGGTGCCGTTGGGCAGGCTCACCGCGGCGGGCAAGGTGAAGCTGCGGTAGTCGCCCAGCGAGGACTGCATCGGCATTGGTGCAGCGGCTGCAGCCGTAACGACAACTGTGCTGTACGTGGGCATGAGGCGATTGCCGAGATTGGGTTGGCCCGCCACCAGCTTGATGGTGGCGCCGTCGTAATCGCGGCCGCTGCGGTTGGCGATGCTGGCCTCAGGCTTGAACTGCATCCGGCAGCCGGCGCCGCTCGCCAGTGTCGCGGTGTAGGCGGCGCGCCAGCCGATTCCCGAGGTCATGTAAGTCAGCAATGCATCGCGCCGACCGGCAGCCTTCGCATCCACGTCCAGCAGCAGACTGCTGCCGCCGGAGACCGCATCCGGGGGAAGGGTTACCGACGCGTACTGGTGGACAAGGTGCACGTTGCCGTCCGACGCGCGGATCAGCAGGCCGTTGTCGGAGGCACCCAGCAGGATGCCATCGAAACCGCTGCCGCCCGCGCCGCCCGTCGTCACGCTGACATTGCTTCCGATCGCGCTGTCCAGCGCGCCGCTTGCGCTGGCGTTCGCAAGGGCCACCCGCTGGCCGAGCACGGATACGGCCGGTCCGGAGCCGAAACCCACCGCGATGGCTTCGGGATCCAGCGTGGCGGGCAACCCGCCGATCCGGAGTGGGTGTGATCCCGCCGGCACGTCCAGGGTGCGACGCTCGTGCACCAGCGCCTGGCCCGCATCGATCGTGCCCTGCGACGATCCCGTGAACAGCGCCTGGTTGTCCGCATGGTAGATCGTCAGGCTGATGTCCCTGGACGCGAATGCTGCAGGCGCGGCGAGCAGCGCGGCCAGTGCGGCGCAAAGCAATCGACTTGCCATGGCGTACCTCCGTGGTGGCGGTTCCCGCCCGATGATAAACGCGATGCCGGGTTCAGCGCCGGAAGCGCCGTTCAAGCCGCGCGGCGGGCCTTCGCGAGCAGCGCCACGATTTCTGCGTGATCGCGCGCGCGCAACAGGCGCGGCGCCAGCGTGCGCAGTGCCCCACGATCGCAGCGTCCCAGCGCATCGCGCTGGGGCAGGATGCGATCAGGCAGCATGCTGAAATCTTCGAGCCCGATCGCGACCAGCAGCGGTGCGAAGGCAGGGTCTCCCGCGATTTCGCCGCACAGGCACACGGGCTTGCCCGCGATGCGTGCGCGCCTGATCACGTGCGCCAGCACCCTCATCACCGCAGGGTGTGCCGGTTCGTACAGCTTGCCCAACTGATCGTTGTTGCGGTCGGCTGCCAGCATGTACTGGGTGAGGTCGTTGCTGCCGATCGCGAGAAAATCCGCGACTTCCAGCAACGCGCGCACGTTGAGCGCGGCGGCCGGAACCTCGACCATCGCCCCAAGCTCGAACTGGTCGGGAATTTCGTGGCCGGCGGTGCGCAGGTCGCGCGCGCAGCCTTCGATCAGGTGGCGTACCTCCGCAAGCTCTGCGGCGTCTGTCACCATGGGCACCAGGATGCGCAACGGCCCGTAACAACTTGCGCGCAGGATCGCGCGCAACTGCGTGACGAACACGTCCGGCTGGCGCAGGGATAGTCGCACGCCGCGCAGACCGAGCGCCGGGTTCGGCTCGGATGCCATCACCAAGCCCGCCGCGTCGGCCTTGTCGGCGCCGAGATCCAGTGTCCTGATCGTGACGGGCAGGCCGCCTGCATTCAGGACCACGTCGCGATAGACGGTGAACTGTTCTTCCTCATTCGGCAAACCGGCATGGGCGAGGAACAGGAATTCGGTGCGGTACAGTCCGATGCCCGCGACGCCCAGGTTGCGCGCACGCTCGATGTCCTCGGCGCGTTCCGCGTTCGCGAACAGGCGCAGCCTGTGACCATCGCGGGTGCGGGTTTCGGCGCCCGCGAGCTCGGCCAGCCGCTGGCCTTCGCGCAGCGCTTCCCGCTGCCAGGTGCGATATTGCGCCAGATCCTGCGCGGCTGGGTGCACCACGACTTCGCCGCGCACGCCATCGACCAGCGCGAGATCGCCGTCGCGGAGATCCTCCAGCACGCCGTCGGCGTTGACCAGCATCGGCAGGTGCAGGCTGCGCGCCAAGATCGCGCTGTGGGAATACGGACTTCCCGATCCTGCG
>JAJPJT010000054.1 GCA_021324095.1 Gammaproteobacteria bacterium | reverse complement strand
TCCTGCATCGCGATCGGGTGGATCAACGACACCACCATCTTCACGTTGTCACCCGGCATCACCATCTCCACGCCCTCCGGCAGCTCCACCGCTCCGGTGATATCGGTGGTGCGGAAGTAGAACTGCGGACGATAACCCTTGAAGAACGGGGTGTGCCGGCCGCCTTCGTCCTTGGAGAGGCAGTACACCTCGGACTCGAACTTGGTGTGCGGCGTGATCGATCCCGGCTTGCACAGCACCTGCCCACGCTCGACCTCCTCGCGCTTGGTGCCGCGCAGCAACAGACCCGCGTTGTCACCCGCACGGCCCTCGTCCAGCAGCTTCCTGAACATCTCCACGCCCGTCACCACCGTCTTCTGGGTCGGACGGATGCCCACGATCTCCACTTCATCGCCCACCTTGATGATCCCGCGCTCGATGCGCCCGGTCACCACCGTGCCACGACCCGAAATGCTGAACACGTCCTCCACCGGCATCAGGAA
The DNA here is from genome assembly GCA_021324095.1 of Gammaproteobacteria bacterium. Taxonomy (GTDB): domain Bacteria; phylum Pseudomonadota; class Gammaproteobacteria; order Xanthomonadales; family Rhodanobacteraceae; genus 66-474. Next base: position 3,337 of record JAJPJT010000054.1, on the reverse strand, counting down.
CGGCATGTCGATGTCGCGCTTGGGCTCCGGAATGTACTCGTCCAGCGCATCCACCAGCTTCAGGATGCTCGGAATCCCGATCTCGCTCTGGTCCCCTTCCAGCGCCTTCAGCGCCGATCCCTTGATGATCGGCGTGTCGTCGCCCGGGAACTCGTACTTCGAGAGCAGTTCACGCACTTCCATCTCGACGAGCTCCAAAAGCTCGGCGTCGTCCACCATGTCGGCCTTGTTCATGTACACCACGATGTACGGCACGCCCACCTGGCGGCCCAGCAGGATGTGCTCGCGCGTCTGCGGCATCGGGCCGTCGGCGGCACTCACCACCAGGATCGCGCCGTCCATCTGCGCCGCACCCGTGATCATGTTCTTCACGTAGTCGGCGTGGCCGGGGCAGTCCACGTGCGCGTAGTGACGGTTCGGGCTCTCGTATTCCACGTGCGCCGTCGAGATCGTGATCCCGCGCGCCTTCTCTTCCGGCGCCGCGTCGATCTGGTCATACGCCTTGAACTCACCGCCAAACCGCTCCGCGCCCACCTTCGTCAGCGCCGCCGTCAGCGTCGTCTTGCCGTGGTCCACGTGACCAATCGTCCCCACGTTCACGTGCGGCTTCTTGCGTTCGAATTTCTCTTTGGACATGACTCGATCCTCGGCGGAAACTTGGCTGACTGCGGCGAACCGCGGGTGGTGCTCACAACAGGAATCGAACCTGTGACCTCTTCCTTACCAAGGAAGTGCTCTACCGACTGAGCTATGTGAGCGCGGGTGTTGCTCTGCGCGAAGCGCATTCAATGGAGCGGGAGACGGGAATCGAACCCGCACCATCAGCTTGGAAGGCTGAGGTTCTACCATTGAACTACTCCCGCATCGGGGTGTGCTCTGGCGGAGTTTTCGGCTCCGTTGCATGAAGCTGGTGGAGGGAGGTGGATTACTCGTCTCGTCCCTGAGACTCGCCCCTCGGGCGATTCGGCCATCCTTGGCACTCACCCTCCGGGGCCGCGCCGCCTTCGCGTCGCGTTCCGATTCGTCCCGGCGAATCGGTCGAACCATCATTTCATCGGTGGTTCTCATCCACCTCTTCGAAGCATCTTCCATTGTTGAAACTGGTGGAGGGAGGTGGATTCGAACCACCGAAGGCGTAAGCCAGCAGATTTACAGTCTGCCCCCGTTGGCCGCTTGGGTATCCCTCCGGAATTTTTCGCTTTGTCTCTCGATTCGGAAGAAATCTCGTCAGCCACCGAAGGCGTAAGCCAGCAGATCACACTTCCTGTCTGCCCGTCGGCCGCTTGGGTATCCCTCCGGAATTTTTCGCTTTGTCTCTCGATTCGGAAGGAACCTCGTCAGCCACCGAAGGCGTAAGCCAGCAGATCACACTTCCTGTCTGGCCCGTTGACCGTATCTCCAGATTTTTCGAGTGGATCGCTGCTGGAACTCCCGCGGCCCATGCGGATGAACGATCCAGCACGATCCCGGAAACGCCGACACGAAGAACCCGGCCATGTTCAATGACACCCGGGTTTCAACGGTTTGCATCACAAAGACCGCGTATTTTTGCGGCTCTGGCACGACAAGTCAACCTTTGCGGACCCTTGGCATCGCGGGTAATGCCGCGAAAGTCCGCGTTCCTTGTCCAGTTCAGGGGCTAGGTCGTTCAGGTTCGGACGGCGCTGACCGGGAACTTAATCGTTTGTGCCGACGAACGCCACAAGGGGTTGGCTGACCGCAGCGGGATCGAGGAGTAGACCTCGCTCCCGACCCCTGATTCAAGGTTGTGCGACTTCCGCGCTGGTCAGGTTTGCGCACGCAGGCGGCTGCCGGTGCCGATTACGAGAAAATCAACCAATTCAAAGGCTTTCCGGCCACGACCCGATTATCGCGACGGCAGCATCGCATCGATCCGACCTTCCTGTGCAACCCAATCATGGGCTACCGGGTTGCCCCTGCGTGAACGTGTCACTGGTGGTGGACAACCTGTTCAACGCGCGCCCGCCGGGGTCGGACGCGCGTACTTCGTGCAGATGAGCATGAAGCTTGGTGGAAAGAATCAGTGATGCGTGCCTGGAAACAATACGTTCGCCCTGAGCGTGGCGACGCAGGCTCGAAGTCGAAGGGCATCCTGTTTGTTTCCCAGTGTTTCGACTTCGCGAAGCTTCGCATCGCTACGCTCAACAGAACACTGAAATGATCCAGACCCGGTGTCAGCGGTCATTCCTGGCACGGGAAGCAGACATTTTTCGTTGTGGGTCCGGGATCAGCGCACATCCGTGTGCTGTCCGGGACCCGGACATCCTGTCCTCGTTTACACATTGAAGCGAAAGTGCAGCACATCGCCTTCCTGCACGCGGTATTCCTTGCCTTCCAGGCGTAGCCGGCCGGCGTCGCGTGCGCCAGCTTCTCCGCGGTACTTCACGTAGTCGTCGAACGACACCGTCTCGGCGCGGATGAAGCCCTTCTCGAAATCGGTGTGGATCACGCCAGCGGCCTGCGGTGCGGTGGCGCCGCGCCTGACTGTCCACGCGCGTACTTCCTTCTCGCCCGCGGTGAAATAGGTCTGCAGCCCAAGCAGCGTGTACGCCGCACGGATCACCCGATCCAGGCCCGGTTCCGACAAGCCCATCGAAGCCAGGAATTCGCCGCGGTCGGCTTCGTCGAGCTGTGCCAGTTCTTCTTCGATTGCCGCACACACTGGCACTACGACCGCGCCTTCGGCTTCCGCGCGCCTGCGCACTGCATCAAGGTGCGGATTGTCCTCGAAGCCATCCTCGCGCACGTTGGCGACGTACATCAGCGGCTTCACCGTCAGCAGGAACAGGTCGCGGATTGCGGCGCATTCCTCGTCGTCCAGCGCGACCGAACGTGCAGCCTTGCCTTCGTTCAACGCTGTGCGCAGCTTTTCCAGCACGGGACGCTTCGCCATCGCTTCCTTGTCGTTGGCCTTGGCTGCGCGCTCGACGCGCTGCAGCGCCTTGTCCACCGATTCGAGGTCGGCCAGCGCCAGTTCGGTGTCGACGGTCTCGATGTCGGCGATCGGATCGATTCTTCCAGCGACGTGCACGATGTCGGGATGTTCGAAGCAACGCACCACGTGTGCGATCGCGTCCACCTCGCGGATGTGCGCGAGGAACTTGTTGCCCAATCCTTCCCCCGTCGACGCACCCGCGACGAGACCGGCGATATCCACGAACTCGACCGACGCGGGAATGATCTTCTGCGGATGCGCGATGTCGGCGAGCTGCTGCAGGCGGATATCCGGCACCGGCACCACGCCGACGTTGGGATCGATGGTGCAGAACGGAAAATTCGCCGCGGCGATGCCCGCCTTCGTCAGCGCGTTGAAGAG
>JAJPJT010000121.1 GCA_021324095.1 Gammaproteobacteria bacterium | reverse complement strand
TCGTTCGCGGCCGCCACGCGGTACAACTCGGCGCCTTCGAAAAACACCTTGCCGATGCCGACGACTTGCGGGCTGTGCGGATCGTCCTCGGTCTCGCAGTGCGCATGGTGTTTGCGGTGCACCGCGACCCACTCCCTGGTCACCATGCCGGTACCAAGCCAGTTCCAGAACCGCAAAAAGTGCGCGACTGCTGGATGGAAGTCCACGCCACGATGTGCCTGGCTGCGATGCAGGAACAGCGTGACGGCAAAAATGGTGAACTGGGTCGTCACCAGCACATAAATGAGAATCGCCAGCCAGCCGGCATTCGCCAGGCCGTGCGCGGCAAAATCGAGGAAAGTTCCGAGCATTACGATCACACAGGAAAAGGACGGACCAGAGCAAGCCCGCGACCATCAGTCTAGGGCAGATGCCACCCGACCGCCACAGTCTTGCCTAAACAATGTGATGGCTACGACAATGTTTTCAATGATGTTTACATTATCGTAACCCGATGGTCGCGACGCCGGCGTTGCTCGAACTCGATCGCGTGTGCCGCCGGTTGGCCGGGCGCGCGGTGCTGCAGGACGTTTCGTTCAGCCTGCATCGCGAAGACGTGCTGGGCCTGCTGGGTGTCAACGGCGCCGGCAAATCGACGACGTTGGCGATCATTGCCGGCGTGTTGAAACCCGACGCGGGGCGCGTGCGGATCGAAGGCCGCGACATGGATGATGATGTCCGTGCGCTCCGCGATCGGATCGGCTGGGTGCCGGAACGCGTGCCGCTCTGGTCGGAATTGACGGTGAGCGAAGCGCTCGAAGCGTGCGGGCGGCTGCGCGGCCTGCCGAAATCCGCGCGCAAGGCTGCTTGCGAACGCGAACTCGCGCGGCTGGAACTCGAAGCCGTCGCGCACCGCCTGTGCGGCCAGGTGTCGCTCGGCCAGAGGCGCCGCGTCGGACTTGCGCAGGCGCTGCTGCACGAGCCCGACCTGCTGGTGCTGGACGAGCCCGGGAACGGCCTCGACCCGGTGCAAAACGCGCAACTGTGCGATCTGATCGGATCGCTGTCGCGCGGGCGCGGCATCATCCTGTCCAGCCATGTGCTGGCCGAAGTGGCCGCGATGTGCAATCGCGTGGTGATCCTGCACGACGGACGTGTGCGGCACGATGCAAAGCTAGACGCTAGCCTTGATGACCGGCGCGGTCGGCTGGAGGCGCAATTCCGCGCGATCGCGCAACCCATGGCGGCCGCCGCCGCATGAGCGCACTCGCCGTTGCGCGCCTCGACCTGAAGCGCCTGGCCGTTCGGCCATTCGCCTGGACGCTGGCCGGCATCGCGCTCGCGATGATGGCCTGGCAATTCCTGCTGGGCGTGTCCACCTTCCTGCACGCGCAGCCGACACTGCCGGGCGCCGCGACGGAGCCCGGATTCGTCGACGCGGTCGTGTCGCCGTATCTGCTCAACTACATCCAGTTGTGCCTGATCATCGCGCCGCTGATCACGATGCAGGCCCTGGCCGGTGAGCGCCGTTCGCAGCGCCTCGCGCTGTTGACGGCATCCGGCGCCTCCGGCGCCGGGATCGTGCTGGGCAAGTTCGCCGCGCGACTGGTATTCGTGTGGCTGCTGCTGGTCGTGGTCGCCACGCTGCCGCTGGTGCTGAGCGGCGCGACACATCCCGACTGGGGCCAGTTCGGCGCGGCGCTGATCCTGAGCGCGCTGTGCGTCGCCGCGCTCACGGCGATCGGCATCGCCTGCTCCGCCTTCACGCCGGAACCCGCGTTGGCTGCAACCGCCGCGCTGCTGATCGGCGAGGGCTTGTCGCTGATCGACGCCGGCGTTCGGATCACCGGCGGCGATGGTGGCTGGCTGGGCTACCTTGCCTTGCACACGCATCTCGCGCCCGCGATGCGTGGGCTGGTCCGCAGCGAGGACATCGTGTACTTCCTGATCGTGATCGTGCTCGCGCTGGCGCTTGCGGTCCGGCGTGTCGCGTCCGAACGGGAGCGCGACTGATGCGCGGCGCGTGGAAAGGCTGGTTGCACGCGCTGCTGTGCGTCGTGATCGCCGTGTGCGTCGCGGCGTTGTCGGCGCGCTTCGGGTTCACCGCCGACTGGAGCGCGGGCGCACGCGCGACGATCACGCCAAGCAGTCAGGCGCTGCTCGCGCAACTGAGAGGGCCGATCCAAGTCACGAGCTATGCGCGACCGGGCACGCTGCGCGCGAAGACCAGCCTGCTGGTCGACCGCTACCGCCGCTTCAAGCCCGATCTTTCCCTGAAGTTCGTCGACCCGGATCTCGATCCCATCGCAACGCAGGACGCCGGCATCGCGTCCGACGGCGAACTGATGCTGAGATGGAATGGCCATACCCAGCACGTTGCGCAACTCGACGAACAGGATTTTTCCGACGCGCTGGTGCGGCTCGCGCGCGGCGGCACCAAACTGGCCGCTTTCATCACCGGCGACGGCGAACGCGACGCCACCGGACAGAATGCGGGAGATTTGGGCGACTTCGTCAAGCAACTGTCCGCGCGCGGCGTACGCGCGCTGCCGCTGAACCTCGCCCAGGCCGCCGAAGTTCCGCGCAATGCGAACCTCGTGGTGCTGGCGAGTCCGCAAGCGGCGTTGCTGACGACGTCGGTGCAAAAACTCGTGGACTACGTCGCCAACGGCGGCAACCTGTTGTGGCTGACCGAACCCGGCAGCGACGATCTGGGACTCGCACCGCTGGCGCAGGCGCTGGGCATCAAGCGCCTGCCGGGCGCGCTGTTCGACGCGCAGAGCGCGGCTGCGGGTCTCGCCGATCCGCGCATGCTGGTCACGACGCAGTACCCGGCGCAGGCGATCACCGACGGCTTCGACATCAATGCGCTGTTCCCGCGCGCCACCGCGCTGGCTGCGTTGGCGGGCGCGCAATGGAACGCCCAACCGATCCTGCAGTCGAGCACGCGCAGTTGGAACGGGACCGCGCCGGACGATGCGGCACAGGCGGGGCTCGATCCGCGAGCCGGGGATCTGAAGGGCCCGCTCACTTTCGGCTACGCGCTGAGCCGGCTGTCGCCCAGCCCCGACAAGAACCAGCAGCGCGTAGTCGTGATCGGCGACGGCGATTTCCTGTCCAATGCGTATCTCGCCAACGGCGGCAACCTGGCACTCGGCGAGCGCGTGTTCGACTGGCTGCTCGGCGACGACGCACTGGCGAGCGTCCCGCGACCGGCACCCGATGCCGTGTTGAAGCCGACCCGTGCGGAACTGGGCGTGCTCAGCTTCGGATACCTGATCGCGCTGCCGATCGTTTTGATTTTGATCGGCTTCTCGATTGCCTGGCGCCGGCGCCTGCGGTGACCCGCGCGAATCGAAACCTGGTCGGGCTGACGATCGTCGCCGCGGCGCTGGTCGCGGCGGTGCTGTGGGTGGGGCGGCGCGAATACCTGCGCGACCCGCCGTCGGTCACGCCGCTCGATCCCGGCGCCGTAACGAGGATCGAGCTCGACATTCCGCCGGTCACGCCGCAGGTCTTCGAACGCCGCGCGGACGGCTGGTGGCGCATCGAGCCTTCCGCGGCCCGCGCTGACGACCAACGTGTCGAACGCCTCGCGGAACTCGCCGCCTCGCCGGTCGCGCGCTGGATTCCGGCATCCGGTATTGCGTCCGCCAGCATTGCCCTGGAGCATCCTTCGGCGACGCTGGTGTTGAACGGCGTGCGCCTCGAATACGGCGGTCTCACCGCGATCGACGAACTGCGTTACGTGCGGGTCGGGAACAAGGTCGCGCTGGTGCCGAGGCAGTATTCACCGGAAGTGATGCTTACGAAGCCCGCAGGTGAGTGAGTGCCGGAACTCCCCGAAGTGGAAACCACCAGGCGAGGCATCGCGCCGTTCGTGACGGGACACATCGTGGAACGCGTGGTGTTGCGTCGCGGGGATTTGCGCTGGCCGATCCCGCGCGCGATCGCGACCAAACTGCCGGGACAACGCATCGACGCCGTCGAGCGCCGCGCAAAATACCTGTTGCTGCACACCCAAATCGGCAGCGCGCTGCTGCACCTCGGGATGTCGGGCTCGCTGCGGATCACCGATCCTGCCGCGCCGTCGCGCGCGCATGATCATTACGACCTCGTGCTTGATTCGGGCCAGGCGCTGCGCTTCAACGATCCGCGCCGGTTCGGCTGTCTGCTCTGGCAGAAGCGAGGCGAAGTGCATCCGCTGCTGCGCGACCTCGGCCCCGAACCGCTGGGCGATGCATTCGACGGCGACTGGCTCTGGGCGGCATCGCGCGGGCGCAGCGCTGCGGTCAAGAGCTTCCTGATGGACCAGTCGATCGTCGTGGGCGTCGGCAACATCTACGCCAGCGAAGCCCTGTTCGCGGCAGGCGTACACCCCAAGCGCGCGGCAGGCGCGGTATCACGCGCGCGTTACGCGCGCATCGCCGCGGAAATCCGGCGCATATTGAATTACGCGATCACCCGCGGCGGCACGACCCTGCGCGATTTCCTCGCACCCGACGGCGCGCCCGGGTATTTCGAACAGGAATTGTTCGTGTACGGACGCGCGGGCAAACCTTGCAAGGTTTGCGGCACGTCAATCCGCTCGCAAGTGATCGGGCAACGCATGACTTATTGGTGCCCGCGCTGCCAGCATTAGTGTGCGGTCGTCCTTGACCGCTCCTTCGACCCACCGACAGTTGATTTGAAACAACCTCAAGTCATAAACATCACCACAGCCAAAAGCCGCCGTCCATGGCCAAACCACTCCTTGGCCTGATTTCTCACAAAAGCTCGCATGCGCTACGGCTGACAGGCGTCACACGACAAGGATCGTGATTTGCACCAGAATGTGTATCCCCTTGGACGAAACGTCGTCATGACTCCCAACGTCATCGTTCCCATCGTGGTGGCGCCGCTGATCGTCTGGCGCCTTTATTACCGCATGCGCCGCAATTTCGGCCGCCAGCCCATCCGCACGAAACGCATGTGGACACGCGTAGGCATTCTTTCGGCGGTCACGTTGCTGGTCGCGACCCAGGGGTTCATCGATCCGCGGCTCGCCGGCGGATTCGGCGCGGGTCTGGTCGGCGGGGTGATGCTTGGAATGGCGGCATTGAAGCTGACGCGCTTCGAGATCGACGGCAGCAACGACTGCTACTTCCCCAATCCATGGATCGGCTTGGCGTTGACCGCGCTGTTCATCGGCCGCCTGCTGTATAAGTTGATGGTGATCTGGCCCGAAATGTCACACGCGACCGCAGGCGGTTACGCGGCTTACCAGCGCAGCCCGCTCACGCTCATGATCCTGGGTCTGCTGCTGGGCTACTACATCGCGTATTACGCGGGGCTGCTGATCCACCACCGCCGCGTATTGGCGACCCGACCGGTCGCGTGAAGGGTCGCGCAAAGCTGCTTTCGTGAAAAGTCAGGCCAGGGAGTGGTTTGGCCATGGACGGCGGCTTTCGGCCGTGGTGACGTTTGTGACTTGAGGTGATCTTGGGCCGTTGGGAGTTCGCCGAAGGAGCGGTCAGGGACGACCGCACTACAACGCATCCGCGTCCAGCTCGCCCGTCCGTATCCGGATCACCTGATCCAGCGTCGAAACGAAAATCTTGCCGTCCCCGATCTTTCCGGTGCGGGCGGCGTGGGTGATGGCCTCGATCGCCCGTTCGACCAGGTTGTCCGGCAATGCGATCTCGAGTTTCACCTTGGGCAGGAAATCGACCACGTACTCGGCGCCCCGATACAACTCGGTGTGGCCCTTCTGCCGGCCGAAGCCTTTCACTTCGGTGACGGTGATGCCGTTGACGCCGACTTCCGACAGCGCCTCACGCACGTCGTCCAGCTTGAAAGGCTTGATGATGGCGGTGATCAGTTTCATCGGCCGGATATTACCGGAGAGGCAAAAAAGTGTCCCGTCCGAATCAGCTTTTGTGAGAAGTCAGCCTGTCATGGACGATCGCAAAAGAACAGAATTACCATGTAGGAGAATCCTTACTCCACAACACGGCGTCCACCGATTGGCGCACCGAAGCCGGGGGCCTAACCTGTGGAGGCATCGAGGCGACGACATGATCGACGTGCACTCCATAGACCAGCTTGCGCACCGGTTGGCTACTTTGGTTCCTCCGGGACTGGCGCAGGCGCGGGACGACATGGAAGCCAATTTTCGGGACGTGCTGGCGCACGGATTGCGCCGCCTCGACCTCGTCACCCGCGAGGAATTCGACGCACAGCGCGCGGTGCTCGAACGCTCGCGCGAACAAATCATCGAGCTGGAAAGGCGCGTGACCGAACTCGAAACCGCCCGGAAGGTGTAATCCGCGCCAATCCGAGGCTGCGCGAAACGCCGGCAATCGACGCCGGCGTTTTTGTCCCGGGGAGATTGGATGCAATGAGTCTCGCAGTGGCGCTCACCAGGGCTTCCGAAGGCGTCGCCGCGCCGCTGGTCACCGTGGAAGTGCATCTTTCGGGCGGACTGCCCGGCACCTCCATCGTCGGTCTGCCTGAAGCGGCTGTGCGTGAGGCGCGGGACCGCGTGCGGGTCGCGATCCAGAATACACAGTTCGAATACCCCGCGCGCCGCGTCACGGTGAACCTCGCGCCTGCCGAGCTGCCGAAAGACGGCGGCCGTTTCGACCTCGCGATCGCGCTGGGCATCCTCGCCGCCGGCGGACAGGTCCCCCGCGAAGCGCTGCAGGATTGTGAGTTCCTGGGTGAACTCGCGCTGTCCGGCGAATTGCGGCCGGTACCTGGCGTGCTGCCGGCGCTGTTGCGCGCGCGCCACGGCAAGCGTTGTGTCATCGTGCCATCCGGCAACGCGCACGAGGCGGCGCTGCTGGGTGACGTCGAAGTACGCGTTGCACGCACGCTCGCCGATGTCTGCGCGCACCTGCGCGGGTCGGAACCGTTGCCTGCGCCCGACGCGACAGTTGGACATCACGACCCTGGCAGCATGCCCGATCTCGCCGACGTGCGCGGGCAACTGCACGCGCGGCGAGCGCTGGAGATCGCGGCAGCCGGCAGCCATCACATGCTGATGATCGGACCACCCGGCACGGGCAAGTCCATGCTCGCAGCCCGCCTGCCGGGCATCCTGCCGCCCATGACCGACCAGGAAGCCATCGAGGCCTGCGCGGTGCGCTCGGTGGCCGGCGAACCGTTCGACACGACTGCCTGGCGGAGACGTCCGTTCCGTGCGCCGCACCACACCGCATCGGGCGTCGCACTGGTGGGCGGCGGATCGCACCCGCGACCAGGCGAGATTTCGCTTGCGCACCACGGCGTGCTGTTTCTCGACGAGCTGCCGGAATTCGACCGCCGGGTGCTGGAAGTTCTGCGCGAACCGCTCGAGTCCGGCCGCATCGTGATCTCGCGCGCTGCGCGCCAAGCCGAATTCCCCGCCCGCTTTCAACTGGTCGCCGCGATGAATCCCTGTCCCTGCGGCTATGCCGGCGACGCCGACGGGCGCTGCCGCTGCACGCCCGATGCGATCGCGCGTTATCACGGCCGCATTTCCGGGCCGCTGCTGGACCGCATCGACATCAGGAGCGACGTACCACGGGTACCACTGGTCGAACTGGACGCGCAGCGCGGCGCGCGCGACGAGGATTCCGGGACCGTGCGTGCGCGCGTGGTTGCCGCGCGCAACATTGCGATGCGGCGCGCGGGCAAACCCAATGCCCTGCTCGCCACCCGCGAGATCGAACGGGATTGCGCACTGGGCAATGCCGAACGCGCGCTGCTGGAACGCGCGATGGAAAAGCTGTCACTGTCCGCGCGCGCCTACCATCGCGTGCTGCGCGTGGCACGCACCATCGCCGACCTGGCCGGGAGTGAACGCATCGCGCGGGAGCATCTGGCGGAGGCCGTGCAATACCGGCGCACGGAAGCACGCGCGACGGGTTGAATGGCGTCACGATGCCCAAGGCATGGACACCCAAAGCGCAAGTGAAGCTCAGCTCATCACGTGTGCGCCGTCGCCGCCGGTGCCCTTGACGTGGTACAGCGCGCAGTCGGCCTCGCTATACCACACCGACCAATCATTGTTTTCGGGACAAAGTCCGCCGCCGACGCTCACGGCCACGACAAGTGCAGGCGCGGTGCGAGGAAAACGCAATTGGCGCACGCCAGCTGTGATGCGCCACGCCCGCTCGGCCAACTCGTGCTGCTCGCGCACCTGGCTCAACAATGCGAACTCATCGCCGCCCAGGCGGCAAGGCAAGTCGGTGGGTCCGGCGGCTTCCTGGATTTCCGAGCCGACCGCACACAGCACCTCGTCACCGACGAGGTGGCCATGCTGGTCGTTGATCTGCTTGAAATGATCGATGTCGATCAGCAGCAGACCGAACCGGCGGTTGCGGTCGCGCAGCTCTTTCGCATTTCCGAGAAACCGGTACAGGCCTTGGCGGTTGCACAATCCGGTGAGATCGTCCGTGCAGATCTGTTGTCGTGCCAACTGCATCTGGTCGGGATTCTGCCGCAGCGCCTCCAGCATCCGCGACAGGTCCTCGTGCCGGCGCTCGTAACTGGCGATCGACTGCTGCTCGTTGGCCACCACGTCCGCGAACGAACGCAGCATGAACTGCGCCATGGGCAACGGCTCACGCTGCAGCACGTCCCGGAACGATTCCGGATTGATTACGTACACCACGCAAGGTTCTGTGGCCAAGGCGCTGCCGGGTCGGGCCTGGCTGCCCGCGAACAAAGCCAGTTCGCCGAAATATTCGCCGGGCCCGATCAGCTTGTCGGGCGCTTCGCCCGCGAATTCCAGCAGCACGTGTCCGGACTCGATCACGAACATGCTGCGGCCGAATTCGCCGCGGCGAAACACCGCACGACCCGCCTCGAGTTGCTCGCGCCGGCCGGCGCTGGCGAACAGTTCCCGCTCGCGCGCGGACAGCATGCGCGGCGGATGACCCGCCACTGGCAACCCATGCCCCTGCTCTTCCAGATTCTCTGCGGATTGTGCCAGCGCACCGGGCATCGCGACTCTCCCCTCGGCAGCGATCATATCCGACCACCCCGCCACATCAAACGCCTCGATGCTTCCCGCCCTTTCCCCTCTCCCGAAAGCGGGAGAGGGGAAGTAGGTGTCGGCACGTTCGGCTTCGAACGAATGCATGCAACCCGTGCCAACTAGACACCACGGTACTTCCCTTTAAAGGGAGCATAGAAGGCGCGCAACGCAGCGATGTCGGCATTCTTGTCGTTGCCGGGCTCGAACAGCGGCCCGAGACCGATCACCTTGCGCGGATAGTCGAAATAGCCGGGCAGGATCGGCACGCCGGCCTCGCGGGCGATATGCCAGAAACCCGACTTCCACTTCGCCACCGCCTTGCGGGTGCCTTCGGGCTCGATCCCCAGCCACAGCCGTTCGCGCGCGCGGAAACGCTCGACCATCTGCTCGACCACGTCGTGCGCGGCGCGGCGCTCGATCGGGACTCCGCCCAGGCGGCGCAACAATCCACCCAGCGGCCAGCGGAACAGTTCGCGCTTGGCCATGAAGCTGATGTCCACGCCCATTGCAACTTTGAACAGCAACCCCCAGATGCCGTCCCACCACGACGAGTGCGGCGCGACGATCAGCACCAGTTTCGGCACGTCTGGCAACTCGCCCTCCAGCCGCCAGCCGCTCCAGCGCACGAGGGCGCGAAACGCGTGTCGCCACGCACGATCGGGAAACTGCGGCATCGAAACCGGGAGGCACAACGGCAAATTGCCCCCTCCCGCTCGCGCCGTGTGCTCACCTCCCTCCCTCGCATGCGGGCGAGGGATGGGGTGGGGGCGATAGTGGCTGTGATCGCTCACGCGTCGTCCTGTGGCCGTGCGCGATTGCGTTTCACTCCCCCGCGCAGTTTCTTGCCCGCGAGTCGGCGTTCCTTCGACGCACGAGTCGGCTTCGTCGCGACGCGTTTTCTGGGCGGGGTAAGTGAAGCGCGGATGATTTCGGCAAGTCGCTCACGCGCGTCTTCGCGGTTGCGCGCCTGGTCGCGGAAACGGCGCGCCTGGATCACCAGCACGCCATCGTCCGTGAGCCGGCGATCGTGCCGCGCCAGCACGCGCGCGCGGACCGCATCCGGCAATGACGGTGAATGGGCGACGTCGAAGCGCAATTCCACCGCGCTCTCGGTGCGGTTGACGTGCTGTCCACCCGGGCCATCCGCGCGAAGGAAACGCTCGGTCAGTTCCGATTCGGGAATGTCGATCGCGTTCGAGATGCGCATGCCGCAAAGGTTACGCGATCCGGTGATCGCGCGAGCTTTTCAGCCCCCTTGAGTCAAGGGGGCGACATAACACGCTAGACGGCTGGCCAGACGATCTCAAGATGCGTGTTGTTGAACTCGGGATCATCCAGCGAGCCGCCGCGCGTCACGGTCAGCCCCTTGGGCAAGCCTTCGGCGGTGATTTCGGAACCGTCGCCGAAACGCATCCCGCGCGCCTCCAATTCGACGAGCTGCGCCGCGACCGCGCCGGCGCGTTGCACCTCGGCCTGCGGCACGCGGCGGATGCTGATGTCCGGCCGCGCGAATTTGCGCATTCCGCGCGTCTTGATCCGCGCCGTGCCGGCTTCGCCGTCGTGGCACAGGATCGCGACGTGGTTGCGCGGCGCGCCAGCGGCATCGCCCAGGTAGCGTTCGCGCCAGTCATCGGCCGAAAAGATTTCCAGGATCTGCGGATCGACGACGGCGACGCCTCCCGCATCCAGCAACGCTGCGACCACGCCCAACGTGTCGCGCAGATACGCGAGCGAAGCCGGGTCCGGCAATTCGCCGCGCAGCATCAGGCACTCGGGCGCTTTGCGGGCGACCTCGAACGCCGCGGGATTGCCGTCGCGGAGAACGCCACCCAACGCGCCGCGCAAAGGATGTCCGTCCCAATGCGCGAGCATCGCCTTGGGAATGCGCCGCATCTCGATGCCCTGCGGCAAGCCGCGGCTGTCGTGCGCGGACAAGTCGATTTGCGGCTCGGCCCCGAATTCGCCGAACACGAAATACAGCAGCATCGCGCTGGCTTCGTCGCAGCTCCAGTGCGGTCGCGACCAATCGGCGATTGTGGACATGAAATGCTCCGGAACGCGCGCTGGATACGCGCAGGGATTGGGGGCGGGTGGTGGGGACCGCACGAGGAAGCGCATCGCAACGACTGGCCTTTGCGGTGCACGTCTTCGACAATGCTGCATTCTGGCATGAACCGGCATGGTCACGCCCCCGCTACCCATCTCCCATCCCCATGTTGAATCCCCAACAACGCGCCGCCGTCGAATACACGGACGGTCCCCTGCTGGTGATGGCGGGCGCGGGCTCGGGCAAGACCCGTGTCATCAGCGAAAAGTTCGCGCATCTCGTCGAACGTGGCCTCGTGCCGCCCGGGAAAGTCGCCGCGATCACGTTCACCAACAAGGCCGCGCGCGAGATGCGCGAACGCGTGGCGAACCGCGTGAAGGGCGAAGCGGCGGACGCGCTGTCGGTCTGCACCTTCCACGCGCTGGGCTTGAAGTTCCTGCAGATCGAGCACGCGCGGGCCGGGCTGCGCCGCGGCTTTTCGGTGCTGGACGCCGACGACAGCGCGGGACTCGTGAAGGAACTTGCGGGCGCATCCGTCAAGTCCGACAAGCTGTTCCGGTTGCGTTCGCTGCTGTCGCGCCTGAAGAGCGACGGCCTGTCGCCGGAGGAAGCGCTCGACGCCGCACGCGCACCGCGCGAACTGGAAGCCGCGCAAATCTATGCCGCCTACCAGAAGCGACTCGCCGCGTTCAACGCGGTGGATTTCGATGATTTGATCCGGCTGCCGGTCGCAGTGTTGCAACGTGATCAGGAAGCCCGTGCGGCATGGCGCGAACGCATCCGTTACCTGCTGGTGGACGAGTGCCAGGACACCAACGCCGCGCAATATGCGTTCCTGAAGCTGCTCGCGGGCGAGCGCGGCGCTTTCACCTGTGTCGGCGACGACGACCAGTCGATCTACGCTTGGCGCGGCGCCGATCCCGGCAACCTCGACAAGCTTTCTGCCGATTACCCGAACCTGCGCGTAGTCAAGCTGGAACAGAACTACCGCTGTGCGCAGCGCGTGCTGCGCGCCGCCAACGCGCTGATAGCCCAAAATCCGCACGCATATCCCAAGAAACTGTGGAGCGCCCACGGTGACGGCGAACGCATCCGTGTGCTGGAATGCCGCGACGCCGAACACGAAGCCGAGCGCGTGGCGTCGCAGCTCATGTATCTGCGCGACCAGCACAAACTCGCGTGGTCCGATTGCGCGGTGCTGTACCGCGGCAACCACCAGGCGCGGCCGCTGGAAAAGGCCTTCCAGTTGAACCGCATCCCCTACCACCTTACCGGCGCGTTGGGCTTCCTCGACCGCGGCGAGGTGAAGGACCTGCTGGCTTACCTGCGCCTCGTCGCCAATCCCGACGACGACGCGGCGTTCCTGCGCGTGGTCAATGTGCCGCGCCGCGAGATCGGCGCGACCACGCTGGAAAAGCTCGGCGAACTGGCGCAGTCCAAACACCTGTCCCTGCTGCGCGCAGCGCACAGCCCGACCGTCCTGCAACAACTCGCCGCGCGTCCGGCGGCAGCACTGGCGGGCTTCATCGACCTGATCGACGCGCTCACGCATCATGCGAAACATGCGAAACCCGCAGACCTGGTCGAGGAAACGCTGAAGCGCACGCGCTATACCGAGCACATCGCCCACGCAGCCAGGGATCCTGCGTTGCAGGAACGCAAGCTCGGCAACGTGCGCGAACTGATGGACTGGTTCCGTGCGATGGACGGCGGTCGCGTGCGCGCCGGCGACCTGGCTGCACAACTGGCGCTGCTCAACCATGCCGATCGCGACGACGGCGGCGACGCGGTGAGGATGATGACGCTGCACGCGGCTAAGGGCCTGGAGTTTCGCTCGGTGCACATCGTCGGTTGCGAGGACGGCACGCTGCCGCACGAGGGCGCGATCGACGAAGGCCGGATGGATGAGGAACGCCGCCTGCTGTACGTCGGAATCACGCGCGCGAAGGAACGGCTGCATCTGAGTTACAGCGTGCAGGGCCGGCGCTTCGGGCAGACGTTCCGCCAGAAGCCGAGCCGGTTCCTCGACGAATTGCCCGCCGCCGAACTGCGCCGCGACGGCGCCGATCCCGAAGCCGATGCGCAGGCAAGGCGCGACGTCGCGGCCGCGCAACTCGCGAAGATCGCGGCGATGCTGGGATGAGGGCCGATGCTTGTGCGATGCCAGTGGCATCGCACGACGGCCCGAACGTGCGGCCAAGGATGGCTGCACGAGACCCGGGGTACCGTGGACGGTTGCTTGCGGCGCGCTTAGTCGTTACGGCGTCGTTGCTATCATCGCCCGCCATGCCTGTCCCGCCCTTTCCACGCAAGCTGCTGGCGCCGAACCATTGGACGGCATGGATCGGCATCGGCTTCATCCGTTTGCTGGCGCTGCTTCCGGCGCGATGGGTGGTCGGGCTCGGTGCCACGTTCGGTGCGACCATTGCACCTCTGTTGCGTGCGCGGCGCCACGTGATCGCGCGCAATCTGGAACTGTGCTTTCCCGCGATGGATGCTCGGCAGCGCGACACGCTGCGGCGCGAAGCGACCCGCGAGATGGGACGGATGCTGGGCGAGTTCGCGCTGGGCTGGTTCGCATCCGACGCCAAACTCGCGCGATTGGACGTCGAAATCCACGGGCTCGACCACCTCGAAGCCGCACGGGCAGCGGGGCGCGGCGTGCTGCTGGTGGGCGGACACTTTTCGCACCTGGAATTGTGCGCTCGGCTGATCTCGCGCCGCATCCGGATCGCCGGGATGTACCGACGCATGGATTCGGACGTGTTCGAATACATGGTGCTGCGTGCGCGCCTCGCCTACGCCGATGCGATGTTCGACAAGGACCAGTTGCGCGGATGCGTGAAATACCTCAAACGCGGCGGCACGGTCTGGTACGCACCGGACCAGGACATGCGCGGCAAGGACTGCGTGTTCGCGCCGTTTTTCGGCATTCCGGCTTCGACGATCACCGCGACGCACCACCTCGCGCGGCTCTCGGGCGCGGCGGTGATACCGTTCTTCCACCGGCGCACGCCGCAAGGCGGTTACGTACTGCGGCTGGAAGCGCCGTTGGAGGATTTCCCGAGCGAAGACGTCGTTGTCGACACCGCGCGCATCAACGCCGTGATCGAACGCATGGTGCGCGAAGCGCCCGCGCAATACCTGTGGGCGCACAAGCGGTTCAAGA
The DNA here is from genome assembly GCA_021324095.1 of Gammaproteobacteria bacterium. Classification (GTDB taxonomy): domain Bacteria; phylum Pseudomonadota; class Gammaproteobacteria; order Xanthomonadales; family Rhodanobacteraceae; genus 66-474. The sequence goes on along the minus strand of JAJPJT010000121.1, from coordinate 12,677 downwards.
CGAGGCCACTTGGCGAGCCTCCTGTCTACGATCGGGACTCGGTGCTGGGGACTGGGGGCTCGGGAAAAAGCTGAAAGGCTCTGGGTGCGCATCGTTCTGCCAAGCAGAACGATGCGCACTGAAAGCGGGCTGGCACCGCGCAAAGTTCACGAATGCCGGCTCTATGGCTCTTGATCTTCCCCAGTCCCCAGCCCCCAGTCCCCGGTCCCGGCTCTCCTCGCCTCATGCAGCTTCGCGTACTTCAGAAATACGTAGAACGACCCCAGCACGCTCGCAACGAAGCCCGCCCAGCCGGACAGGAAATAGCGTTTGAAGACGTATTGGCGCACGAAAAAGATCGGCGGATACACCAGCATCATCGGACCTGAGAAGCGCTGCCTGCGCGCAAGCTTGTCCGCGACCATGCCCGACGAATAGCGATTGATCTTGGCGACGCGCGCGGCAATGTCGTCGTCGCCCATGTTGACGAAATCGGCGCGGTGCAGCGTCGCGACCGGACCGTCCACCTCGACGGCCGCGTGCACCGGTACCGCGTTCATACGCCCGCGGCGCCGGTCGAACAGGCGCAGGTGGCCGTTGCGGTGGCTCCAGGGATGCTGCACGCCCCAGAACATGCGTTCGCGACGCGGCAGGCGGAAACCTGCGGCCGCAGGACTTTCGAGTGCGTGCTCGATCACCCCGCGCGTACCAGGAGACAGGACTTCGTCGGCGTCGAGATTCAGTATCCAGTCGTGCGCCGCCATGTCGATCGCACGCTGCTTCTGCGGGCCGTAATCGTCGAACGGGTTTATCGCAACGCGTGCACCATGGCGCTTCGCGATTTCCACCGTCGCGTCGGTCGAACCCGAATCCAGCACCACGATCTCGTCGGCAAAATCCGCAGCCTCGAGACACTGCTCCAGCGTGTCCGCATTGTTGAACGTGATGATCACCAGCGAGAACGGCTCACGCGCCATATCAACCACTCCGTCCACGCAGCCGCATGTACGGCATCACGACCGGCGCATCGTCGGGCACGTCCGCGTACAACGCCGCGCACCACAACGCCAGCAGCCACCAGAACAGCGATCCCCACCACGCAGAATAAAACGCAAGATGGGTGTTGAGCGGGAACACCGTCACGGCGAGCGCCACCGTGACCGGAAACGCGCGGCGCCGCGCGTCCGGCTCCACTTCGCGCCATGCGCGAACCGCGAGGCCAAGCGCGGCCAGCCACAATGCCAGCCCCACCGCGCCGGTGTCCGCGAGCACTTCGAGAACGATCTGGTGCGGGTGGCACGCGCCCTCGCCCACGCCGCAGGCCTCGGCGGTGACGAAATGATCGTTGGGCGGCGCGTAATGCGGATACGCGTCGCGGAAATCGCGTACGCCCACGCCGATCACCGGATGCGCCGCGATCATCTTCGCCGTCACGCGCCAGATGTCGAGGCGGCCGCTGCCGGCGTAATTGATCGCGTGGCGGGTGTCGTGCAGCGCGGCCAGCGTCCGCTCCATCCGCGCGTCGAAACGTGACGACGTCTTCCACGCGACGCCCATCGCCGCCGCAACGACCACGCAGGCAGCGAGAATCCACGCCGCGAACCGCAGCGGCGTGCGCGCCTCGATCCAGAAGAACGCCAGCAGCGCGACGCCATAAGTGATCCACGCCGCGCGCGATCCCGCGAGCAGGATCGGCACCAGCAGGAACAGCATCGCCACGATCAGGCCGACGCGCCCGAAGTGGCGCTTCGCCATCCACAACACGAATGGCGACAGCGACGCCAGCACCGGTCCGAGCTTGAGATTCCCTGCGCCGAAAATGCCGGAAATGCGCTCCGGCGGCGCGGGACCGCCGATGCTGTGGCCGGTCAGCGCCTGCACCCACGCGTCCAGCGCCCACAGCGCAACCACGATGCCGGTTGCGAGACACAGCGCGTTCAACCGCGATTCGCGGCGCACCGCGAAGCACACGTACACGCCAAACGGCGCGAAGCGGACGTACGCGGCCACGCTGCTCCAACTGCGCCCCGGATCGATCGCGGCCGGCGCCGAGATCAGGGCCGCGAGAAAATAGGCTGCCCACAACCACAACAGCAGTCGCGCGCCCGGGTGGCCGGCGAGCGCGCGGCGGTCGCGCACGAACAGGATGACCGCGCCCAGCAGGCAGATCAGTATTCCCAGTTCGCTCGCGCGCCCGAACGGCAGCAGGAAGATCACCAGCCAGATCGGGGTGAGCGGCGAACGCACGGCAGCCCACAAGCCGGCCCGCAGCGATAGTGCCATCGATCATTGCCACCCAACGAAAGCCCGCATGCTAGCGCGAGCCGCGCGTGCGCGGGATCAGCCGAGCCGGTTCAAGGGCAGACGCAGGTACCGGTGCCCGTTAGCGTCCGCGGGCGGCAACCGCCCGCCGCGGATGTTGACCTGCAAGGCAGGCAACAGCAGACGCGGTACCGGCAGTGTGGCGTCCCGTGCACGGCGCTTCGAGATGAATTCGCCTTCGCCCACGCCGCCGCCGATTTGCAGGTTCTCGTTCGCCTCGCACCAAACCGACGTTTCGCGCTGGTGCGCGCGCGCCGGAGGCGGATAGTCGTGGCACAGGAACAGCCGCGTCGATTCGGGCAGCGCGAGGATGCGCCTGATCGATGCGTACAACTGCGCGGCATCGCCTCCCAGGAAATCGCAGCGTGCGGTGCCGATATCGGGCGCGAACAAGGTGTCGCCGATGAACGCGGCGTCGCCGATCCGATGCGTGAGACTGTCGCAGGTGTGGCCGGGCGTCGCGAGGGCGCGAGCGGTGAGCGAACCTATGGTCAGCTCATCGCCCTCGTCGAGCAGGCGATCGAACTGGCTGCCATCCGCGGCGAAATCGTCGCCCAACCCGAACACCTCCTTGAAGTGCGCTTGCACCGTGACGATCCCGCGCCCGATCGCGATCGGCGCACCCAACGCATCGTGCAGGTAACCCGCAGCGCTCAAATGATCGGCGTGCGCGTGGGTTTCCAGAATCCACGCGACCGACAAATCCTGATCCCGCACGAATGCCAGCACCGCATCCGCGCTTGCCGTGCCCGTGCGTGCGGATGCGGCGTCGTAATCCAGCACCGGGTCGATGACCGCGGCCATGCGACCATCATGGACAACGTGCGTCCACGTGCCGGTCTCACGATGAAAGAAAGACTCGACGGCGGGATGTGAAGGATCGATCTGCGACATCTTGGTTCCCGTGAGCGCGACAGGCGCGACGGCGACGCGGTTCAGCGCGGCGGTGCGACGGAATCCGCGACTTCGTAGAGCCGCACCAGCGGTTCCATGTCCAGCAGGTACTTGTCGTCCTCGTCGTAGTAGACCGCACGCTCGGGCTGTTTGCCCGCGAAGGCATGCAGCGCCTTCATGGAATCCCAGAGCGTCAGCACCTGGAATTCGCACTGGTCACCTTGCACGCGCCGCAAAACCCAGGCGCCACGCTGGCCCTTGGATTCCTTCAAGGCAGGCAGCGCGGTTTGCTGCAGGTGTTCGAGGTAGGCGTCGGCTTGTTCCTTCGGGGTGATACCGCGCCAGATGCGCATGATCATGGGAAGCACTCCTTCAGACCGAAGCCTCTTTCGGCAAGGATCCCGACCCGCATTGTGCGGCCTAGCGTAACCCCATCGCCTGTTCGCGAATGGTTAAGCCGCGGAACGGAGAAAGCCGCGTCCGGCTTCCGCTACCATCCGCACATCGCTCGACGAACCACCGGCATGAACCCGCTCGACGCCTCGCCGCATCACCGCTCCACCTCGCTGCACAAGAATCTTCCGCTGCTTGCCTCGATTTTCGCCCTGGCGGCATGTGCATCGCCGGCGGTTTTGGCGCAGCTTTCGGCGGCGGCGCGTCCCGTCCCGGCGGCATCGACGCCCGCGCCGGTCGCTTCGACGGCTGCGGCGAGCGACGACTCCGCCGCCGCCCAGGCCGCACTGGTGAGCGAAGTGGCTGCTGCGACCGGCAAGAATCCGGCAGATCTGAACGCGCTGCTGGACGGCGCGGTGGTGAAGCAAAGCATCATCGACGCGATGAACCGTCCGGCCGAAAGCAAGCCGTGGAGCCAGTACCGGCCGATTTTCCTGAACCCGGAACGGATCGCCGAAGGCGTTTCGTTCTACCAGCGCCACCACGCGCTGCTGGACCAGATTTCGCAGCAGTACGGCGTGCCGCCACAATTCATCGTCGCGATCATCGGTGTCGAGACCAACTACGGCGCCAATACCGGCGGTTATCGCGTGCTGGATGCGCTGGTGACGCTGGCGTTCCACTATCCGCCGCGCGCGAAGTACTTTCGCGGCGAGTTGAAGACCTTGCTGGAATTGCCGCCGAGCAAGCTTCCGGGGCCGATTCCCGACATCTACGGATCGTACGCGGGCGCCGAAGGGCTCGCGCAGTTCATGCCCTCCAGCATCCGCGATTTCGCGGTCGATGCCGACGGCGACGGCCACATCAATCTCGTCGCGTCGTTGCCGGACGCGTTCGCCAGCATCGCCAACTACTTCCGCGCACACGGCTGGCAGACCGGCCAGCCTGTCGCGGTGCAGGCCGACCCAAGCCCCAAGGCCACGCCGGCGCCCGCGTATGCCAACGCGGTGCCCAGCACACCTCTCGAACAGTTCACGGCCGACGGCTACGCACCCACCGCCCAGGAAAATCCGGGGCTGCCGGCCAACCTCCTGACCCTTGACGGCGCCCGTGGCCCCGAGTACTGGCTGACCTTCCAGAACTTCTACGTGATCACCCGCTACAACAAGAGCCCGATGTACGCGCTGGCGGTGACGCAGCTTGCCGACGCGATCGCGCGCGGTGTCGCCGCGCAATGAGCCGCCGGCTGCGCGGCCTGCTGCCGCTCGCGCTGCTGTCGCTCGCCGCGTGCTCGTCGAATCCTCCTCGAAGCGCACAACGTGGCGGGACCGCAGGCACCCCATGGCGCGACAACACCGGCCTCTCGCAGGCCGAGCGCTACCGGCAGCGCAACGATTCGACGCCCGACATCGCGGGGATCGACTTCAGCACGATTCCCGAGCCGGTTCCGGTGGTGGAGCCGCTGTCGCGTTACGGCAACAAGTCACCGTACACCGTGAACGGGCAGACCTATCGCGTGCTGCCGAGTGCCGCGGGGTACGACGAGCGCGGCATCGCGTCGTATTACGGCACCAAGTTCAACGGCTACAAGACCTCGGACTTCGAGACCTACGACATGTACAAATTCTCGGCGGCCAGCAAGGTGCTCCCGCTGCCGAGCTTCGCGCGGGTTACCAATCTCGAAAACGGCAAGAGCGTGATCGTGCGGATCAACGACCGCGGTCCGTTCATGCCCAACCGCATCATCGACCTGTCGCTCGCGGCGGCGGTGCGGATCGGTATCTGGCCCAAGGGCACCGGCCTCGTCGAAGTCCAGGGCATCGATCCCGCGCATCCGGCGGCGGAACCCGCGCCGGTCACCGCGGTCACATCCCGGACCGGCAGGCAACCGCAGTTGTACGTGCAGGTGGGCGCGTTTGCCGACCCCGCCAACGCCGAGCGGCTCGCGGCGCGCCTGCGTAGTCTCGATTTGGGCGCGGTGCGGGTGGTCGCCGCGGCGGTGGACGGCCGCACGTTGCAGCGCGTGCAGATCGGTCCGCTGCCTGACGTCGATACCGTGGACCGCACGACGGCGCGGCTGGATGCGCTGGGCTTGCCACACGCGAATGTATCGATACAGTGACGCAATTCGATTAATCTGCTGCGCTGCGCGCGTCACGATCCCGAGTCCCGAGTCCCGAGTCCTGAATCCCCAGCCCCCAGTCCCCGGCATTCTTTGTTGCAGAGCTACTTGAGTCATTCAATGAAAATCGTGCGTCCTCTGCTGTTGATCTCCCTCATTGCTTTCACAGGCGCCTTGTTTGCGCAAACCGCGCCGCTGCCGCCGAAACCGGAGGCGCCACCCAAGCCGGTGCCGACGACCCCACAGACGCCGATCCCGCCAGCGCCGCAGCCGAACGCCGCCGCATGGGTGCTGATGGATTACGCGAACGGCCAGATTCTCGCCTCGCACGACATGGACGCGCGCCGCGCGCCGGCCTCGCTGACCAAGATCATGACCGAGTACGTGGTCGCCGCCGAACTCAAGGCCGGCAAGATCCACATGGACGACAAGGTCCACATCAGCGAACACGCCTGGCGCGCAGGCGGCGCCGGCACGGACGGTTCGACCAGCTTCCTGAAGCTCGATTCGGACGTGCCGCTGCAGGATCTCCTGAAGGGCATGATCATCCAATCCGGCAACGACGCCGCGATCGCACTCGCCGAGCACGTCGCAGGTTCCGAGACGGCGTTCGCGGACATGATGAACGCCTACGCGCAGCGGCTCGGGATGGACAACACGCACTTCGTGAATGCATCGGGCTATCCCGCCGATGACCACTACAGCAGCGCGCACGACATCGCGATCCTGTCACGCGCGCTGATCCGGAATTTTCCCGACCTCTACCAGATCTCGAAGATCAAGTCGTTCGAGTGGAACGGCATCATGCAGTACAACCGCAACCCGCTGCTGTCGAGCGATCCCACCGTGGACGGCATCAAGACCGGCTCGACCAAGGAAGCCGGTTTCTGCCTCGCCGCCTCCGCATTGCGCGACGGCATGCGCCTGGTCGTGGTGGACATGGGCAGCCCCGACATGAATGCCGCGGCCACCGGCGATGAGGCCCTGCTCAACTGGGGCTTCAACTTCTACCGCACCCACAAGCTGTACGCCGCGGGCCAGGTGCTTGCGACGCCGCGGCTGTGGAAGGGCCAGGCCGACACGCTGGAGCTCGGGATCGCGGACGACGCCTCGGTGACCATCCCGCGCGGCCAGTACGACAAGCTCAAGGCCACGCTGGAAATCCCGCAACGGCTGATCGCGCCGTTCAAGCAGGGCCAGCAGGTCGGCACGCTGCGAGTCACGTTCGACGGCAACCCGCTGGTGACCGAGCCGCTGGTGGTGATGAAGGACGCGCCGGAGGGCGGCTTCTTCAAACGCCTGTGGGATGCCATCCTGCTGTGGTTCCATCACGGCAACGGCACCACGACGACGCCTGCCCCGACCGTGACCGTCTCATCCGCCACGCCGATTTCGGCACCTGCGGCACCGCACTAGAGGAATTCTGATTTTCCGTTCGTGGTTCGATACGCGAAGCGTACCCTGTGCTGAGCTCGTCGAAGCATCACCGCGAACGGATCAATGACTTGGCCGTTCACCCCCAGGTATCGAAACCTGTCCTGAGCTTGTCGAAGGGGGTGAACGGCTACATTGATCAGAACTTCCCTACACTAACAAGCATCATGCGAGAACTTCACAACATCGAGAAGCAGGAAGGACAAGGATTCCAGTTTCCCGGCACGTTCGAGATCACCGCGATGGGCGTCGCCAACGCCAACCTGCGCGAACGCGTGCAGGAGATCCTGCGCGGCATCGGGCTGTCGGTGCTGGAAGCCAGCGTACGCGAGCGTGAATCCAGCCAGGGCAACTACGTTTCTGTGAGCGTGGTGTTCAACTGCCCTTCGCGCGAGAAATACGAGGAAGCGCACGCCGCGCTGAAGGCGCATCCGGATATTCGGTATACGTTGTAGAGCGGCGAGGGGTGAGAGACGAGTGGTGAGAGGCAGTTTTTGGTTTCTTGGCGATGTCGGCTTACTTGCGCCCTCGCTACTCGCCCCTAATCTCTGAACCATGCCTGCCGTACCCTCGCCTTTGGCCGTTCGCAAACTGGGCCGCCAGCCCTACGCACCCGTGTGGCGCGCGATGCAGGCGTTCACCGACGCGCGCGGACCCGGCACGCCGGACGAACTGTGGCTGGTCGATCACGATCCGGTGTTCACGCTGGGCCAGGCGGGCAAACCCGAGCACGTGCTGGCGCCGGGCGACATCCCGGTGATCCACGTAGACCGCGGCGGCCAGGTGACCTACCACGGTCCCGGCCAGATCGTCGCCTATCCGCTGCTGGACCTGCGCCGGCTCGGGATCGGCGTCCGCGAGCTGGTGCACCGGATCGAACAGGCGATTATCGACACCCTCGCAGAATGGAACATCGCGGCCGTCCGCCGCGCCGGCGCGCCGGGCGTGTACGTCGCCGATGCCAAGATCGCGGCGCTGGGCCTCAGGGTGCGCCACGGCTGCACCTTTCATGGACTCGCCTTCAATATCGCGATGGACCTCGAGCCCTTCCGCCGCATCAATCCCTGCGGCTATGCGGGCCTCCAGGTGACGCAGATGCTAGACTTGGGCGGCCCATCGCGGCTTGTCGATGTCGAGGATGTGTTGATTGTTGAGCTGGGCCGACAATTCGGATTGTCACCGCAGGAAGCGGAACCCACCCTGCCCCGCGTCGCCGCATGACTTGCGGCCGTATCCGACACTTCCATTTTCCGATACCGTAGTGTTGGGCCGCGCCAAAGCGAGCCGCACCCGCCCGCATCACGCACCCGCACGCGCCAGCGAACGGCTGGCGCATTTTTTCATCCCCACCGCGCCAGGAGCGCACCCGGCCATCCCGTTGCGGCCGCCCAAGGAAAGTCCATGTTGCAGCGTGTCTTCGTTGTATTGATTGCCCTCGCCGTTTCGCTCACCGGGCGCGCGCAGAACCCGACGCCGGCGGCGAATTGCCCGGCTTCCTCGTCCAGCGTGCTCGCGGCCCCGGTCGCCAGCTACAAGCTGACCCCGGCGCCGGTGCTGAAACCGACCGCCTCGCAGGGCCAGGCCGCGATCCTCGCGGCGCGCCTGCTGACCAAATTCCAGTACGAGGCGCTGCCGCTCGACGACGCGATGTCGGAGAAGATATTCAAGGCCTATTTCAAGGCCCTGGATGGCAGCAAACTGTTCTTCACGCAGCAGGACATCGACAAGTTCGCGCCCGACCGCACCAAGCTGGCCTCGGCGATCTGGAACGGCGACATGACGATTCCGTTCCAGATCTTCAATCTGTACGAAAAGCGCGCCGGCGAGCGCACCGCCTACGCGCTGGAACTGCTGAAGAAGGGCTTCAACCTCGACACCAACGGGACCTACACGTTCGACCGCGACAAGGCGCCCTGGGCTCCCGATACCGCGGCGTTGGACAAGCTGTGGCAAGAGCGCGTGGAGAACGACTGGATTCGTCTGAAGCTCGCCGGCGACGACGACGCGAAAATCCGCAAGACGCTCTCGCACCGCTACGAAAATTACCTCGACCGCGTCCACCAGCTCGACAGCGAGGACGTGTTCCAGACCTTCATGAACGCGTACGCGACGTCCATCGACCCGCACACCAATTATTTCGGCCCGCGCGCCAGCCAGAACTTCGACATCACGATGAAGCTGTCGCTGGACGGCATCGGCGCGTTGCTGCAGGAACACGACGAATACATCGTGATCCGTGAACTCATCCCGGGCGGTCCTGCCATGAAATCCGGCAAGCTCGAAGTCGGCGACAAGATCGTCGGCGTGGGCCAGGGCGAATGCGGTGCGATCGTGGACGTGGTCGGCTGGCGCAGCGACGACGTGGTCGCCAAGATCCGCGGCAAGCGGGGCACCGTGGTGCGCCTGGAAATCCTGCCCGCCGAGGGCGGCCCGGACGCCAAGCCGCGTGTCGTCACGCTGGTGCGCGCCAAGATCAACATCGCCGACCAGGCCGCGAAGAAGAAGGTCATTGACGTCAAGGAGGACGGCCACACCATCAAAGTCGGGATCATCGACCTGCCGAGCTTCTACGAGGACTTTGACGCGCGCAGGCGCGGCGATCCCGATTACAAGAGCGCCTCGCGCGACGTCGCCAAGCTGCTGACCGAGCTCAAGCAGGAGAAGGTCTCGGCGGTGATCGTGGACCTGCGTGACAACGGCGGCGGTTCGCTCAGCGAAGCGGTGAACCTCACCGGCCTGTTCATCGGCAACGGCCCGGTGGTGCAGGTGCGCGACAACCGCAGCCACGTCGAGGAAGACGACTCCGACGAGAAGATGCTGTGGACCGGCCCGATGGCGGTGCTGGTCAACCGCGGTTCGGCCTCGGCCAGTGAAATCTTCACTGCCGCGATCCAGGACTACGGACGCGGGCTGATCATCGGCGAACAGACCTTCGGCAAGGGAACGGTGCAGAACCTCACCAGCCTCGACCAGTTGGCGATGAACACCAAGCCCACGTTCGGCGAGCTCAAGATGACCGTCGCCGAGTTCTTCCGCGTCAATGGTGACTCGACCCAGTTGCACGGCGTCACGCCCGACATCAAGTTCCCGCACTCGATCGGCTACAAGGATTACGGCGAATCGAGCTATCCGAACGCCTTGCCGTGGAGCCACATCGACCCCGCGAAATACACGCCGGTTGCGGACCAGCAGCCGGTGATCGCGCCGCTGACGGCCGAACATCAGGAACGTGCGAAGACCGATCCGGCCTGGAAACTGCTGCTGGACGAACTGGCCGCGGCGCGCAAGCTGCACGACCAGAAGACGGTCTCGCTCAACTACAAGGTGCGCGAGACCGAACGCAAGCAACAGGAAGCGCAGGATGCGGCGTTCAAGAAACGCCGCGAAGCGCTGGGTGACGTTTCGGGTGTCAACCTGGAACTCGACAACGGCCTGACGCCCGCCGAGCAGAGCGTGAAAGCGTCCGTGGCGCGTGAAAAGGCCGCCAAGGAGGCCAAGGACATCGAGCTGGACGAAGCCGCGCACATCATGGCGGACGAGGTCGGCATGCTGGACCAGAACTCCAAGCTCGCGCACGAGGTCTTGCCGAAGCAGGCGTTCACCAAGCCCATCTCCATCGCGACGTCGGCGTCGACGTCCGCTCCCGCAACGGCCGCGACACCGGCGAGCGCCAGCAGTACGCAGTGACCCGCATGGCAATGCCCCTCGGCGAGGGGCATTGCACGTCGGCGCCGTTCGATGACGGACTCCTGAATCCGCGAGTGGCGCCTTCAGCCGCGTTCCCGTAGCCTTCGGCAAACCATCTCCGGAGAGACTGCGCATGCGCATTGCCGCCATCGTCATTGGCCTGATCCTGCTGGGACTCGGTGTGTGGGTCGCACTGGGCGACGCGTACTACAACGACAGCAGCACCAAGGCACAATTCGGGCCGGTCAAGATCGAGGCCACGTCACAGAAGCCCGTGCCCGCCCCGATCGGCTACGCAGGCATCGTGATCGGCGGCGTGCTGATCCTCGCGGGCGTGCTGAAGAAGACGTGAGCGCACGCGTGGATCGCTGACGGCCCGGAACCGGATCGGTCCCGCGTGATCCCGCGTCGGCTCGTACTGCAGGTGACGGTTACAATTGTGGCGATGGATGTTTCGTATCTCCTGGAATCCCTCAACGCCGCACAACGTGAAGCCGTCGCCGCCCCGCCGGGGCATTACCTGGTTTTGGCCGGCGCGGGGTCGGGCAAGACCCGCGTGCTCACCCGCAGGATCGGTTGGCTGATCGAAGCCGAGGGCGCGCCGCCCTGGTCGATCCTCGCGGTCACGTTCACCAACAAGGCCGCCGGCGAGATGCGCGGGCGGCTCGCCAACCTGCTGCCGCATGGCTTGCGCGGACTCACGGTCGGTACCTTCCACGGCATCGCGCATCGCCTGCTGCGCCAGCACTGGCGCGAAGCGCAGTTGCCGGAGACCTTCCAGATCCTCGATGCCGATGACCAGCAGCGGCTGGTGAAACGCGTCGTCGCGGGGCTCGGCATCGACGAGGCGCGTCATCCGCCGCGGCAGGCCTGCTGGCAAATCAATGCATGGAAGGACGAAGGCAGGCGGCCCGAAGGCATCGAGCCCGGCGATCATCCGGTCGCGCGCACGTACCTGAAAATCTATGAAGCGTACGAGCAGGCCTGCCGTCGTGCGGGATTGGTGGATTTCGCCGAACTGCTGCTGCGCGCGCATGAGACGTTCCGCGACAACGACGCGTTGCGCGCGCATTACCAGGAACGCTGGCGGCACCTGCTGATCGACGAATTCCAGGACACCAACGCGCTGCAATACGCGTGGATTCGATTGCTCGCTGGCAAAACGGGAAAAGTGTTCGCGGTTGGCGACGACGACCAGTCGATCTACGGCTGGCGCGGCGCGAAGGTCGAGAACATGCGCGCGTTCCTGCGCGATTTTCCCGACGCGAAAACGCTGCGGCTCGAGCAGAACTACCGCTCCACCGCGACCATCCTCGAAGCCGCCAATGCGGTGATCGCGCAGAACCCCTCGCGACTCGGCAAGAAGCTGTGGACGTCGGGCGACAAGGGCGAGTCGATCGCGCTGTATGCCGCGTACAACGAGCAGGACGAAGCGCGCTTCGTGATCGAGCGCATCGGCGAATACCTCGATGGCGGCGGCAATGCATCCGATGTCGCGGTGCTGTACCGCTCCAACGCGCAATCGCGCAATTTCGAGGAGCAACTCCATCAGCACGACATTCCGTATCGCGTGTACGGCGGCCAGCGCTATTTCGAACGCGCCGAGGTCAAGGACGCGCTGGCATACCTCAGGCTCGCGGCCAATCGCGGCGACGACGCCTCGTTCGAACGCGCGCTGGCGACGCCGCCTCACGGCGTGGGCGAACGCACCATCGAGGCGCTGCGTCGGCGCGCGCGTGGCGACGACAGCTCGCTGTGGGACGCTGCGCTCGCGGAACTCGCGGGCGATGCATTGACGACGCGCGCGAAGAATGCGCTGCGGGGGTTCATGGTTTTGGTCGACGGA
>JAJPJT010000124.1 GCA_021324095.1 Gammaproteobacteria bacterium | reverse complement strand
GCAGACCAACTGGAAAACGTCATGAGCCATGGGCATCACCTGTACGCCGCGTCCACGGCGCGATTGGCCGCGATCGATTTCTCGAAGCGGTCGCCGATCGCGAGCAGTTGCGGCTTGGTCACGACGTTTTCGCCGCGGCGCTCGAAGTGGTATTCGAGGATGTCGGTCAGCACGATGGAATCGACCGGACAGCTTTCCTCGCAGAAGCCGCAGTAGATGCACTTGAACAGGTCGATGTCGTAGCGCGTGGTGCGGCGCTGTCCGTCAGACGCACGCGGCGCGGAATCGATGGTGATCGCGAGCGCCGGGCACACCGCCTCGCATAGTTTGCACGCGATGCAGCGTTCCTCGCCGTTCGGATAGCGGCGCAGCGCGTGCAGGCCGCGGAAGCGCACCGAACGCGGGATCGTCTCCATCGGAAAGCGCATCGTGTACTTGTGCCGGAACAGGTATTTCAAGGTCACCCACAGGCCGGCCGCAAGCTCCAGCAGCAACAGGCTCTTGAAATAGCGGATGATGCGATTCATGGGTTTACGGCATTCTCAATGATGGACGAGTCAAAAACATCTTTGACACCGATCAAAAAGCAAAACAAAACTTAGAATCCTTTTTGACACGGATCAGAGCGGATGAACACGGATCAAGAAACAAAACAAAAAAGATTTAGACCCTCTGCCTTATTTGCTCTTATCCGCTTTTATCCGTGTCCAAAAATTCATCCGTGTCCAAAAATTCAAGTGCGTCGAATCACCCGATCGGCGCGGCGCCGAAGTACTTCAGGATGCCCGCCACGAAAATCCACACGATCGAGAGCGGGATGAACACCTTCCAGCCCAGCCGCATGATCTGGTCGTAGCGGTAGCGCGGGAAGGTCGCGCGCAGCCACAGCAGCGACGTCGCGAACACAAAGAACTTCAGGAAAAGCCAGCCGAAGCCGGGATGCGACAGCCATCCGAAGTGCCAGCCCTGGAACGGGCTCAGCCAGCCACCCATGAACAGGATCGGCGCAAGGAACGACAGCAGGATCATGTTGGCGTATTCGGCGAGGAAGAACAGCGCGAACGCCGAACCCGAATATTCCACGTGGAAGCCCGCGACGATTTCCGATTCGCCCTCGGCCACGTCGAACGGCAGGCGGTTGGTTTCCGCCACGCCCGAAATGTAGAACACGAAGAACATCGGCAGCAGCGGCAGCCAGAACCAGCTGAACAGCCCCTTGGTTCCCCGCTGCGCCTCGACGATCGCCGTGAAGTTGAGGCTGCCCGCCAGCACCAGCACGCACACCAGCGCCATGCCGATGCAGATTTCGTAGGAAATCATCTGCGCGGCCGAACGCATCGAGCCGAGCAGCGCGTAGCGCGAATTGGACGCCCAGCCGGCGAGGATGATCCCGTACACGCCCAGCGAACTCATCGCCAGCACGTACAGCACGCCCGCATTGACGTTCGCCAGAACGAAGCCACCGCCGTTGAACGGGATCACCGCCCATACCGCAAGCGCCGGGATCACGGCAAGCAACGGGGCCACGAAAAACAGGGCGCGATTGGCGTTGGTCGGAATCACGATCTCCTTGATCAGGAGCTTCACCACGTCGGCGAACGCCTGCAGCAGGCCGAACGGACCGATCTTGTTCGGCCCGATCCGCACGTGCATCCAGCCGATCACCTTGCGTTCCCACCACACGTACATCGCCACCGCGATGATCAGAGGCACGGCGATCGCGAGGATCTTGCCCAGCGTGATCCCGAAGATGAGCGCGTCGTTCATGCCGTCGCAGCCTTGATGGTGAGTGGCGCGCCGTACGGCGGCAGCGATCCGGTGGCGGCGTGGCCGGCTTCGATCCACGCGCAGCCCTGCGGCACAGCGGCGTCGATCACGACCGGCAATACCGTGCCATCGACATCGACCTTCGTGCCCGCGATCACGCCCAGCTTGCGTGCATCATCCGCGCAGATGCGCACGGCCGGTGCACGATTCAACGGATGCGCCTGCAGCGCCTTTGCGCGGCGAACCACCGCATCGGTGCGATAGATGCCGACGGTGGCAAGGCGATGTAGCCCCTCTCCCCCTGGGAGAGGTGGAGCGGAGCGAACGCGCGCGGTAGCGCGAGGGGTGAGGGTACGATTCACAACGACGGCCGGCTTCGACAAAACATTCGCGATGCGCGCCTGCACATCCGACAGCTCGACGAAGTCGAACCCCGCAACACCGAGCGCGCCACCCAGCGCACGCAGCACCTTCCAGCCCGATCGCGAATCGCCAGGCAACACCGAACCCGCCGCGACAGATTGCACGATCCCGTCGACGTTCACGTAGGTACCGTCGATCTCCGGTGGCAGGCCCAGCGGCAACACCGCGTCGGCGGTGCGCCTGACGCCTTCGCAGGCGTATGCGCCGGCGTAAACGTGGAACTCCACACCTTCGCGCGCCTTGTCGTAGAGCGCCGGCGCGAAGGTGTCCAGCGACCCGGCCTGCCAAGTGATCAACGCCTTGGGCGGCTGTTCGAGAATCGCCTTGGCACCGTCCGGGGATTGCGCACCCACGCGCGCAAGCCCCACGGCGTTGGCGCCGGACGGAATTTCACTGAACGCGCTGTCGGTCGCCTTCGCGATGCCACGTGCCAGGGCACGTAGCCAGGAAGCTTGAGGATGTTGCGTGGCCGCGTCGCCCAGGATCACGAGCGAGGACGCTGCATCGCGCAGCGCTGCGATCCACGTGTGCGCTTCTTCGTGGTCATCCGCGGCGGCGATGGCGTCCGCAAGCACACGCTCTTCGCTCTGCACGCCCGCGGCTTTCGCGGTACACAGCAGTGCATCCACCAGATCCTGCGGCGCAAACACCTTCTCGCCGGCCAGTTCGAAGTTGTAGTCGAAATGCACCGGATTGATCGCGAAAATCCTTGCGCCGCGAACTTCGGCAATGTCGTAATGCGCGGGATTCGACGCCGAATGCTTCGAGGCATCGTGGCGGCTGGCGTGGCGCAGGCGGTGCGCCAGCAGCGGCATCTCGTGGCGCGGATTGGAACCGATGATGAGCGCCGCCGACACGTTGGCGACCTCCGCAACCGGCATTTCGAACGTGGCGCCCGGAGGACCGCCATCGCTGAAATCCTGCACCCGCAGGCGATGGTCGATGTGCTCGCTGCCGAGTCCGCGCACGAGTCGCGCGAGCAGCCAGCCTTCCTCGCAGGAAGTCATCGGCGCGACCAGCGCGCCCACGTCGTTGCCGGTTTTCTTCAGGCCGTCCGCGACGAACGCAATGGCCTCGTCCCATTCGACCTCGACCAGTTCGCCGCCCTTGCGGATCATCGGCCGCTCCGCGCGGTCTTCGGCATACAGGCCCTGGTGGCTGTAGCGGTCGCGATCGGACAACCAGCACTCGTTGATCGCTTCGTTGTCGCGCGGCACTGCGCGCAGCGTCTGTCCGCGCTTCGTGTGCAGCCACAGGTTGGAACCCAGCGCGTCGTGATAGCCGATCGACGGCTTCGCGATCAGTTCCCACGCGCGCGCCTTGAACTGGAACACCTTGTCGGTGAGCGCGCCGACCGGGCACACGTCGATCACGTTGCCGGAAAGCTCGGAATCGATGGTGCGGCCGATGTAGGTGCCGACCACATGGCTGTCGGCACGGCTCATGTCGCCGAGCTCGTACGTCCCTGCGATCTCGCCCACGAACCGGACGCAGCGCGTGCAGTGGATGCAGCGCGTCATCTCGGTCGCGACGAGCGGCCCGATGTTTTCGTCGCTGACGGTACGCTTGCGTTCGGTGAAACGCGTCACCGAACGGCCGTAGCCCATCGACACGTCCTGCAGTTCGCACTCGCCGCCCTGGTCGCAGATCGGGCAATCCAGCGGGTGGTTGATCAGCAGGAATTCCATCGTGTTGCGCTGCCACTTCATCGCGTTGGGCGAGCGCGTGAACACCTTCATGCCCGCTGCCACCGGCGTCGCGCAGGCAGGCTGCGGCTTCGGGATCGGCTTGCCGCCCATCTCGACTTCGACCATGCACTGCCGGCAGTTGGCCGCGATCGGCAGCTTCTCGTGATAGCAGAAGCGCGGCACCGGGATCTTCGCGGCGTCGGTGGCCTGGATGATCGTCGAGCCCTTGCGCGCCTTGACCGGGTGTCCGTCGATCTCGAGATCGACCATCTCGACCGGCGGCGCGGTGTCTTTGGGTTGGGCGCTCATGCGATGAAGCCCGAGATTGGGGGCTGGGGACTGGGGCCTGGGGAAAAGCCGCTGCAGTCGCTCGCGTGGCAACACCGGCCGCGAGCTTTCAGCCCCCAGCCCCCAGCCCCCAGCCCCGCTTTGATGAGCGCAGTCATGCGGCCACCTTTTCAGCGTCATCGAGCATCGAATGCCCATGCGTGCAGTAATACTCGAACTCGTCCCAGAAATTCGCGAGGAACGCCTGCACCGGCCACGCCGCCGCTTCGCCGAACGCGCAGATGGTGTGGCCTTCGATCTGGCCGGCGATGGCCTTGAGGCGATGCAGGTCCTCCGGGGTGCCGCCGCCCGCGACGATGCGCGAGAGCACGCGGTGCATCCAGCCGGTGCCCTCGCGGCACGGCGTGCACTGGCCGCAGGATTCCATGTGGTAGAAGCGGGCGATGCGCTCGCAGGCGCGCACCATGCACGTCGTCTCGTCCATCACGATCACCGCGCCGGAACCCAGGCCCGAGCCGGCGTTGCGCAGCGAATCGAAGTCCATGTTGCATTCCAGCATCTCGTCGGCCTTCAGGACCTTCATCGACGAGCCGCCGGGAATGACCGCTTTCAATTTGTGGCCATTGCGCACGCCGCCCGCCATCTCGAGCAGGTCCTTGAACGGCATCCCCAGCGGAACCTCGTAATTGCCGGGCTTGTTGACGTGGCCCGACACCGAAAAAATCTTCGGGCCGCCGTTGTTCGGCTTGCCGATGTTGAGGAACCAGTCGGCACCGTGGCGCAGGATCGCCGGGACCGACGCGTAGGTTTCGGTGTTGTTGACGGTACTGGGACGGCCGTACAGGCCGAAGTTCGCGGGGAACGGCGGCTTGTAACGTGGCCAGCCCTTCTTGCCCTCCAACGATTCCATCAGCGCGGTTTCTTCGCCGCAGATGTACGCGCCCGCGCCCAACGCATTGTGGATGGTGACGTCGATGCCGCTGCCGCGGATGTTGGTGCCGAGCAGGCCCGCCTGCTCGGCCTCGTGCAATGCTTGTTCCACATGTTCGAACGGTTCGCGGTGGAACTCGCCGCGCAGGTAGTTGTAGGCGACCGTCGAGCCCGTCGCGTAGCAGCCGATCGCGATGCCTTCCAGTACCGCG
>JAJPJT010000093.1 GCA_021324095.1 Gammaproteobacteria bacterium | reverse complement strand
CAGCACCACGTTGGAGAGGTTCGCGTACTGGTTGTCCACGCCCGCGTTGGCGATCGCCTGGGCCAGCGTCAGCGGCACCGAGGTGATGGGCTGCGTTCCGGACTTCACGAGTGCGCCCTCCAACACGACATGCTGACTGGCGTAGTCGACGACGTTGATGTCCACCTGCGGGTTCTTGATCCAGTGCGTGAGCCCTGAACTGATGGCGTCGCGCGCCTGCTCCAGGGTCATCCCTGCAATCTTGAACTTTCCGAGAAACGGAAAATAGATCGTGCCGTCGGGCAGCACCAGACGGCCGTTGGCGATCGTTTGTTGCTGCGAGCCCGCCGGAGAAGTCAGTTCGGGATGATCCCATACCGTGATGTACAGCGTGTCACCGGGGCCGATGCGGTAGGGCTGCGGCTGGACGTCGAGCAACGCCGCGGGAATCGTGGGCGCCGTGGTCGTCGCCTGGTTCGATTCGATCAATTGCGGAGTGATCGGAACAAGCTGGACGTAATCGTTGTTGCCCCGCACGGACATCTGCTGGCCGGGCACGCAGCCTGCCAGCATCACGAGTGCACATGCGCACGCGATGCTGCCGATGCCGCCGATCCAGCGGCTGCGCTTGCGGGTGACGTCGCGTGCGCATGTACGGATTTCATCGGCGGATGGGCCGATCGTGCGGTCCCTGCCCATTGCCGACCCAAGCAACCCCGCTACAACATCCGACATGCTCATCATGATCGTGCTGCTCCTGCGCCGATTCCCTGTCCCTGCTCCAGAACTGCATGCGAGATCCAGAGTATAGGTCACGCCCCACCTCGTTTGTCCATGCAATGCGCCCACGCAATAAATGATTCGTTTATTTACGCGATATTCACAACGGAGTCATGGGTTATTCACCTGAATGAATCGTTCTGTAATGCGAGCGTGGGAGATCGAGAATTTACGATCGCGGAGATCGTTCTCAACTCCACGTGGCAAAAAGATGAAATACGTGTTGAAAATCCATTGCAACGGCAGTGTCGCGCAGGACCGGAGACGCCCGTTCCGAGGCCGCCCGTGCCGAACTTTGCAAGGCAGCGGCGCACGGGGGCGATTCAGGGAGCCGTTTTACACTGGACCACTCAGAGGTAAGCGATGCAGCGCGGCTGCATGAACGAACCTGTTTGGAAACACCCATTGCGCATTGCCGGTCCGGGCATTCGCATGGCAGGAAGGTCTGAAAACGGCAAATCACGGTCTGTTTCGGCGGGCTCGAAAGAGATCAACAACAACCATTTCAATGCATGGAGTCAGTGGAAGGACGAGAGGCGGCGCACCGCGAAAAGTCCATCCACGGGAAAGGGAAGCGCATGGCCAAGGTGATGACAATTGCAGCCCCGCGGGCAGGGACCTTCGATGCACCCGCGGGCGACGAAATCGATCTGCGCGCGCTCCTTGGCACCGTCATCGACCACAAGCGCTTGATCATCGGGGTGGCCGTCGCGTGCTTCGTGCTGAGCCTCCTGTACGTGCTGATCGCGACGCCCGTGTACGAGGCCAACGCCATGGTCCAGGTCGAGCAGTCGCCGACGCTGCCGGGCCTGACCGCGGTCGCCGAAGCCGTGGGTGCATCCAATCCGGAGGCCACCGACGCGCTTTCGATCATCACGTCGGAATCGGTGATCAAGCCCGCGGTCGACAACCTCAACCTGAACATCGTCATCGGGGACTATCAGGTGCCGGTGCTCGGCAGCCTGATCGCACGCAGCTACACGCCCGCAAAACCCGGCGATGTCGCCAAGCCGTGGTTCGGGCTTTCGGGATACAACTGGGGCGGTTCCCAGTTGAAGGTGAGCAAGCTGGAAGTCCCGCGCGATCTGTTCGGACGGAAGCTGACGCTGGTGGCAGGCAAGGACGGGGCCTATTCGCTCTGGCAGGACAGCAGCATGCCTTTCGTGGGCGGCCGTTTGCTGTTGCGCGGCAAAGTCGGACAGCCCGCGCAGGGATCGGGTGTCACGATGCTGGTGGACAGCATGCGGGCGAATCCGGGCATGCGATTCCACGTCACCCGCAACTACGAGATGACCACGATCAACCGGCTTCAGAAAGCCATCAGCGCGAAGCAGGCAGCGCAGGGCTCCAACGTCATCAACCTCACCTACGACAGCGTGAATCCGCAACAGGCGGTCGCGGTGCTCAATCAGGTCACCAAGGCGTACCTCGAGCAGAACGTGGGGCGCAACTCGGCGCAGGCGGCGAACAGCCTGAAGTTCGTGCACGAGCAACTGCCGGTGATCAAGAAAAAACTGGAAGACGCACAGGCGGCACTCAATGCTTTCCAGGTCAAGGCGCATTCCGTCAACGTGCCCTTGCAGACCCAGAGCATCCTCACCCAGATCGATACGCTCAACGCCAGCATCGCGCAGCTGCAGACGCAGAAGATCGCGGCAGCGCGGCTGTACACCCCGGCGAATCCGGCATACCAGTCGATCTCGAAACAGATCGGGGCGTTGCAGGGACAGAAAGGCGCGCTCGAAAAACAATTGACCGCGATGCCCGACACCCAGCGCGAGTTGCTGCGCCTCAACGGCAATGTGGACGTGCTCAACACGACCTACAACGGTCTGCTTAACGAGGAGCAGCAACTCGAAATCGCGCAGGCGGGCACCGTGGGCACCACGCGCATCGTGGATCAGCCGTCGGTCGACATCACGCGGCCGGTGAAGCCAAGGAAGCTGTTCACTGTCGCGGGCTGCACCTTCATCGGCGCGTTTTTCTCGGTGGGTTTTGTGCTGCTGCGGCAGATGACGCGCCACGGCATGGAGGACCCGGCCGAAATCGAGCAACTCGGCCTGCCGGTTTACACCGCCATTCCGCTGAGTGCGCAGCAGATCGAATTGTCGGAGCGCCGCAGGAGCCTGTTTGCCCGACAGCGCCAGCCCCTGCTGGCGCTCGCCGCGCCGCATGACCTTGCGGCTGAAGCATTGCGGAGCCTGCGCACCAGCCTGTACTTCACCGCGCCCGACGCGGTGAACAACCGACTGATGATCTGCGGCGCCAGCCCGAACGCCGGCAAGACCTTCATTTCGGCGAACCTCGCCGCGATCAATGCGCAGGCAGGCCAGCGCGTGCTGTTGATCGACGCCAACATGCGCGACGGCCAACTCCACACGATCGTCGGCGGGCAGGCGGAAAACGGATTGTCCGAATTGCTGGCCGACCGCATCCTCCTCGAAGAAGCGGTCCGTTCGATCGACGAAGTCGAGAACCTGCATTTCATTCCCAGCGGACGGAAACCGTTCAACCCTTCGGAACTCCTGATGCTGCCGCGGTTCGCGGCCGTGCTGCGGACGCTTTCTCCTCGTTACGACCTGGTTGTCATCGACACGCCGCCGATTCTCTCGGTGACCGATGCAACGATCATCGGCCACCACGTGGGAACCAGCTTGCTGGTGGTGCGCTTCGGCCTCAACCAGTCGCGCGAGGTCGAGATGGCCATGTCGCGGTTTCGGCAGAGCGGGGTGCATATCAGCGGCGTCGTATTCAACGGCATGGAAAAGCGAAGCGGTGGCTATACCACGAACGGCTATTGCGGGTACGGAACTGACGAATGATGCGGTCGGGCACGAGCGTGGCACCGCAATCGCGGGCCGCCTGCCTCCGTCGTCACGCCATTCCGGGGAGCATGGGTGTTTCGAGGACCCGCACTTCCTTGCGGCGGTGCGGGAGATGGAAGTGCTCGGTCTGCACGTAACCGCCACCCCGCACGCAGGTTCGGGTCCCCTGGATGTGCTGCCCGGGCGGATGCAGCGGCGCTGGTACCTGGTGCCGCCACGGCCGCGCGCGGTACGCGTGGCTTCGCTCGCGCTGGTCCAGCCCCTGCGGACCGGCCCGCGCATTCTGAAGCGCTTCGCGGCCGGCGCCGCACGGCTCGGCGTGCCGCACCTTTGGCGACACGCGTGCGTCCACGTTTCCGGCCCGAACCGCATCGCCCCTGTTTTCGGCCCGAATGCCACGCACGCCGCGTTCCTCACCGGCACCGCCGGGCCGCATCGCAAGCTCGTGGTCCAGTTCATGGGCGAACACGGCGGCATCGGCGGCTATGCGAAGGTGGCCTGCAAGCCCGCGGCGCAGGCGTTGCTGGCCAACGAGGCTTCCGTCCTGGCCGAATTGCGCGACGTCGGCCTGCGCTCCGCCGTCGTGCCGCGGCGGCTGCTGCAGGAATTCGGCGAAGGCGCGGCGGTACTCGCCACCGATACCGCCCGCACGCAGCGCAGCACCTGCTGCGCGCGCCTTCGCCCGTCACACCTCGCGTTTCTGGACGAGTTGGCAACGCGGACCGCATCGCGCGCACCGGACGGCGGCGCGTTGCTGGACGGCTTGCGCGCGAAGGTGCGGGACCTCCCGCAGTCGTTGTCCGCCGAGTGGCGGCACCGTTTTGAGCACGCACTGGAGTTGCTTGCGTTGGCACCGGAACTCGTCGCGCCGCGCGGGTTGGCGCACGGCGACTTCACGCCCGGCAACACATTCCAGCACCGGGATCGGCTGTGCGTCTTCGATTGGGAATACGCCGGCTATGACTATCCCGCGGATTTCGACCTGATCCGCTTCGTGTTCACCGTGCAGGCCTTGCGGCACGAAGCCACCGTCGCATGCTGCCGGGCGGTCGAGTCGGTGCTGGTCCGGGAGCTTGGCCGGTCCGCGCGAGCGGCGCGTGCCCGGCTGATCGCCTACCTCTGCGCGCAGGCGCTGATGCTGGCGGGACGGCGGTCGGGCGAAAAAGTAGCCGCCCTGACGTGGGAAGGTGAGCAGGCGACGTCACTCATGCTCGACGCGCTGAGCGGGCAAGGGCGGATGCCGGCGTGAAACGTGGGAAGCCGACCGGGTACGCGGACGTTCGCGCCGTCAGCGACTGCGCGGGTCGGGGTTTGAGGTCGCTGCACGGGGACGAGTTGGCAGGCAGGGAGCAACCAGCATGCTTTCGGATGGCGCGAGCGTGACCCACGGACAAGGCGACGCGATCCGGCGCGCGTCGGATCGCGCCCTCATGTCGCGCCTGCTGCGGCGCGGCGCGTCGGGCGCATTCCTGGTTTCGGTCGGCGGAACCGCGCTCGGCCTGCTTGCGAACCTGGTGATG
Organism: Gammaproteobacteria bacterium; assembly: GCA_021324095.1. Lineage (GTDB taxonomy): Bacteria > Pseudomonadota > Gammaproteobacteria > Xanthomonadales > Rhodanobacteraceae > 66-474. Next base: position 17,533 of record JAJPJT010000093.1, on the reverse strand, counting down.
GCGAGGCTGATCGGCCGCGCCGAGTACGGCATCTACGCCCTGATGTTCAGTTGGGTCAGCGTGCTGACGATGGTCGCGCAAGCCGGTCAGGACATCAGCATCATCCGCTTCCTGCCGAGCTACATCCAGGACAAGGCCTGGGGAAAGGTACTCGGTTTGCGGGTCGGCGTCGGGCTGTTCGTGCTCGCAACCAGCATCTGCGTCGCGATCGTCGGCTGCGCCGTGGTGCACAGCCTGGGCGCCCGCCATTCCGCGAGCTGGCGCGACACGTTCTACATCGGTTTCGCCACGCTGCCGATCCTGACGCAGCTCCAGCAGAGCAGCGCGATGCACCGCGCCTTCAAGCGCCCGGTAATCACGGGCATCTATTCGAGCGTGATGCGGCCCGTCGTGCTGCTGGTCCTGCTCGGGATCGCCGCGGTCATCTTGGTGCGCCGTGATGCACCGATGGCGGCCGTGTGCGTGGCCATCGCCGCACTGATGTCGCTGATGGCTTCGGGTTGGCACCTGACACGCGCATGGCCCGCGGAAGGACGCGGAGCGAGTCCGTGCTATGAAACGAGCCGCTGGGTCGCGGTCGGCGGACAGTTGTCGCTGCTCTCGATCATCATCGTCGGCGGCGCCAAGCTGGACGTGATGCTGCTGGGCGCGATCATGGGCACCGCCGACGTCGGACCCTACTACGCGGCCGTCAAGATGGCCGGTTTCGCGTTTTTTGCATCGCAGGCCGTCAACGTGGTGCTCGCGCCCATGATCGCGGAACGCTACGACGCGGGCGACATGCAAGGGCTGCAGTCGGTGGCCGTTTACGGGGCGCGCATCGCGCTGACCGGCGCGTTGGCCGTGGCGCTGTTCTGCGCTGCCGCAGGCCGGTGGGTGCTGGGGCTGTTCGGCCATGGCTTCGACACGGCTTACGTGCCGCTGCTGATCCTGGCGCTGGGCTATTGCATCAGCACGTGTTTCGGCGAAGTGGGCTTCATGTTGTCGATGACCAAGTACCAGAAGCAGGCATCGTTTTTCGTGCTGATCGGGATCGCCGCCAACTGCATCGCGGCGGTCCTGCTGGTGCCGCGGCTGGGCGCCACGGGTGCCGCGATCGGCGCTTCGTTGTCGCTGGTGATCTGGCGCGGATTGGCGTGGCGGTTCGTCACCACGCGGCTCGGCGTCGAGCCGTCCATCTTCGGCAGCATCGAACGAAAAGGAGCCGACCCACGATGAGGCTCGCACTGGTCATCTCGTCGCTGGGCGGCGGCGGCGCGGAACGCGTCATGACGCTGCTCGCGAACGCCTGGGCGGACGGCGGCAACGAGGTCACGCTGATCACGCTGGCCTCGCACCAGATGGACAGGTATCCGCTCGATCCCGCGGTGCAGCGCGTCGCGCTGGACGTGGCCGGACCTTCCGCGCACGTACTGGCGGCGCTTGGCCACAACGCCGTGCGGATTCGCGCCCTGCGCCGGGCCATCGCGGCGTTCCGGCCCGATGCCGTGATCAGCTTCATCGCGGAAAGCAACGTGCGCGTCCTGTTCGCGGCAATGGGGTTGGGCATTCCCGTGATCATTTCGGAACGCACGTTCCTCAAGGATCATCATCTGCGCGGCGTGTGGCGCGCGCTGCGGCGCTGGCTGTATCCACGTGCGGCCGCCGTCGTCGCGCAGACCCACCGGTGCGCGAGCGACCTCGAATCCCTGACGGGCCGGCGGGTCGACGTGATCGCCAATCCGATCGTGACGAATCCCGCGCCGAGTGCGCTGACACGGCATCGAGACGAATCGAGCGAGCCGACCGCGCGCAGCGGCAGCCGTCGCACCTTGCTTGCGGTCGGCCGGCTTTCTCCCGAGAAAGGCTTCGACCTCTTGATCGAGGCCTTTGCGCAGGTCGCGGAACGCCACCGCGACTGGAATCTGGTGATCCTCGGCGAAGGCTCGTTGCGCGGCGATCTCGCGCAAAGGATCGCCGCACACCATTTGGGCGATCGCGTCTCGATGCCGGGCTTCGTCGCGCACGTGCGCGACACGATGCGGCGCGCGGACCTGTTCGCTTTGTCGTCGCATTACGAGGGCTTTCCGAACGCGCTGCTGGAAGCCATGGCCGAGGGCGTGGCCTGCGTGAGTTTCGACTGCGATGCCGGGCCGCGTGAGTTGATCGAACATGGCAGGAACGGCTGGCTCGTTCCCGCGGGGGACGTGCCGGCACTGGCGACGGCACTCGATGCGTTGATGGGAGATGCCGAGCTGCGAAGCCGGCTTGGAGAAGCCGCCCGGCGCGTGAGCACGACTTACGCGCTCCCGGCCATCCTCGAGCAATGGAACGCGCTGGTGATGTCGGTCCTGCCTGCCGCCGCCCTGCGCGCGGTGCAACCATGAGTGCGACCTTCGACATGCAGCCCGAGCCACAGGCCACGACCGCTGCCGGCACGCCGCGGATCTTGTTTCTTGCGCGTTCGCTGCGGCAAGGCGGTGCGGAACGGCAACTGGTCGCGCTGGCGACGGGACTGCACCGGCGCGGTTGGCCGGTCACCGTGGTCTGCTGTTATGGCGGCGGCATCTTCGAGAGCGAGCTGGAAAACGCCGGCGTGCCGCTGATCGACCTGCGCAAGCGGGGACGCTGGGATCTCGTCGGGTTTCTGTGGCGATTGCTGCGCGCCTTCCGCAAATCCAACGCTGTCATCGTCCATGGCTACATGCCGCTCGGCAACCTGTTGGCCTTGCTCGCGCGCGCCGCATGCCCGCGCACGCGGGTGGTGTGGGGCGTGCGTTCGAGCAACATCGACCGCGAGCAACGCGACTGGTTGTCGCGGCTGACCTTCCGGATGAGCTGCCGCGCGGCGCGCCTCGCGGACAGCATCATCGCCAATTCCGAAGCCGGCGCGGCGTACCACGCCGCGCTGGGTTATCCGCATGCACGCATCAAGGTGATTCCCAACGGCATCGACATCCATCGTTTTCGCTTCGATCCCGCCGGGCGCGACAGGCTGCGCCGCGAATGGGGCGTGGCCGACGATTGCATCCTGGTCGGGCTGGTCGGCCGCATCGATCCGATGAAGGATCATGCAACGTTCCTCAGGGCCGCGGCGCGGCTGGCGGGGCGTGACGTCAAATGGCGCTTCGCCTGCGTCGGCGACGGCCAGCCCGAATTCGCGCAGACCGTCAGGACCCTGGCGGAGAGCCTCGGACTTCACCAGCGGGTGATCTGGGCGGGATCGCGGAATGACGTGGCCGCCGCTTACAGCGCGCTGGACATCGTCGTGTCGAGCTCCTGCGGAGAAGGTTTTTCCAACGTCATCGCCGAAGCCATGGCCTGCGAACGGCCGTGCGTGGTGACGGATGTCGGCGATTCCGCGCGCATCGTGGGCGACTGCGGGGCGGTGGTCGCAGCGCAGGATCCACCGGCGCTCGCGTCGGGCATCGAGCACATCGGGCGACTGCTGGAAGATCCCGACCAGGCCGCACAGCTCGGGGCCATGGCGCGGACACGGATCGTGGAAACCTATTCGCTGGAAGCGCTGCTGCGCAATTCCGAGGCAGCCTTCCGCGCGCTGTGCAGCAAGGCCGGGGGGACGTAGCTGCATGCATCCGTTCCCGTTCATCGAGCTCGTCTGGCCCACCGTTTTCATCCTGGTGGCGGGACTGGTGATTTCGTACGCGTTTACCCGCCGCGTAGTCCTGAGCTACGTGGTCTCGATCGTGAAGGCGGGACTGTTCCTTTTGTATTTCGGCTATCTGTTCGATGGCACCTACACCTTCCTGGACGACTGGAAATACCTCGACATCGGCGAACAGCTCGCCGGGAACCACGTCGGCCTGCTGGACCTCATCAGCCATTACAAGTTCATCGTCAGCACGGTCGCCGGAGAGAACATCGCCTATTACGTCTACAACGCCACCGCGGTGCAGGTGTTCGGGTTCGGGTATTACGCACCGGTCGCGATCAACATCGTCCTGACCTTCCTCGCGGCGGGGCTGCTGATGAAGGCGGCGCGGTGCGGGCTTGGAATGAGCCGTCGCATCGGCATCGGGCTGTTCGCGGTGCTGGCGCTCAGCCCGGACATCCTCGCCTGGTCGACGATCCCGAATTTCAAGGACACGCTGGTGATGACGGCCACCGCGGGCGCGGTGTACGCGGTGTCCCTCGTGGACCAGCATCGTACGTTGCGGGCGATCGTGGTGGCGTTGGCGGCCGCTTTCGTGCTGGCCGTGACGCGCCTGTACGTGCCGCTGATGCTGGGCGTCGCCTTTGGAATCACGCTGTTCATGTCGCCGCGGGGCAGGCGCAACCCCTGGCTGTGGTTGCTGGCGGCTTTCGCGTTGGCGGTGGTCGTGCGCTACATGGGACATGGCAGCCTGATGGGGGCCCTGCACACGCTGCGTGCCCAGATGGTCGATCCGGTGGTGGGCGTCGTGCGTTTCGTCGTCACGCCCATACCGTTCCATACCTCGCCGGGCTACGGTTTCATGGACATACCGCAGATGATTTACTGGGCGCTGCTGCCGCTCATGTTCTACGGCATCGCCTGCGTGTGGCGGAAAGGAACCATTTCAAGCCGCTTCATGGTCATCTACTTCGTGCTGATGATCCTGCTGTACGGCTCTTTCAGCACGTTGCAGGGCGCGCGGCACCGGGTCCAGATCGACGGGCTCGTGGTGCTTTTCCAGTACTACGGATTCCTCGGCCTGGTGCGCAGCCGTTTCCGCCGGCGCGTCCGCCAGCCGCTGGACGCCCCGCTCGATCTCGTGCCCGAGGAGGACATCGAGCCGGCAACGAACGACGGTGATCCCATGAATGCCGGTCACGCGCGGCCATGACGGAGCCGCACGACCGATGAAGGTGTGCCACGTCATCACCGGCCTCGAAGTCGGCGGCGCCGAACTGGCGTTGTGCGCACTGCTGGAGACACTGCAGCAGCCAGAGAATTCGGTCGTGGTGCTGCGGGAGAGGAGTGTCCTCAGCGACCGGGTCGCGAAGCTGGCCACGCTTCATCATCTGGACATGAATCCGGGACGGGCCGCGCCGGGCGATTTGCTGCGTCTGCGGAAAGCCCTCTCGGCCCGCGGCGAGCATCCCGACGTGGTGCACGCCTGGATGTACCACGCCAATCTCCTGACGTCGCTCGCGATGGTTGGCCTGCCCACCCCGGTGATCTGGGGAATCCACCACTCGCTCAGCGATCTCGCAACCGAGAAGCTCAGGACACGGGCGGTCGTGCGTGGCAACGCGCTGCTGTCACGATTGCCCACGCGGATCCGTTACGTCTCCGCCGTGGCGGCCGAGCAGCACAAGCAGTTCGGCTTTTCCGCCAAGCGCGCGGTGGTGATTCCGAACGGTTACGACACGGATCGGCTGAAGCCCGATCCGGAAGCGCGCGCCCGTGTGAGGCACGAACTCGACATCGGACCCGACGCCCTGGTGATCGGAATGGTGGCACGCGTGCATCCGACCAAGGACCATGCCAATTTTCTCGAGGCCGCAGCGCACTTCGCGGGGAATCATCCGGACACGGTATTCGTGCTGGTCGGAGAAGGCGCGGACGCCGGCAACCGGCCCTTGCTGGGGGCGATCGAGCATCTTGGGCTGAATCGACGCGTGCGCTTGTGTGGAAGACGCGCGGACGTCGCCGCGCTGGACTCGGCCTTCGATATCGCGACGCTGTCGTCGCGGGGAGAAGCTTTTCCCAACGCCATCCCCGAAGCGATGGCGTGCGGGACGCCCTGCGTCGCCACCGACGTCGGCGACGCCGCGATGATCATGGGCGACACGGGCGTGGTGGTGCCGCCCCGCAATGCTGCCGCGCTCAGCCGCGGTTGGGCGCAGTTGGCTGCCTTGAGCGCATCCGAACGTAGTGCGCTGGGCCTGCGCGCACGCCAGCGGATCATTGATTGCTTTGCGCGCGATGCCATAGGCCGTCGCTTTGTGGAACTCTATTGGGAATTGGTAACCACCCCATGCGAAGACCCGCAAGCCTGAATCGCGATCTTTGCACAAGGGTTCCCGCACGCGGCGGGAGATGTCGGACCCGCGCCGCTTGCTGGACATGCGCATCAGCGTTGGAACCAACGAGATCCTGGTCAGAATGAAGACCGAAGGCGGACTGCAGCCACCCGGCCGGATCGAGACCCTGGAATTCACGCGCCGGAAGGAATCCTGGGTTGCGGAGGCGGATGGCCACTTCTACAAGATCGTTCGCAAGAGCGACGATCCGCTGCGGGACCTCGACGACCCGGCGTGCATCGAAACCGCGATGCGCGAATACAGCGAGATGCTGTTCCTGCGCGCGCTCGATAACGGCGTCTGCCGCCCCGAGCGCATCGACCGCGCCTGCATCGTGTATCCGGTCCTGACGGGGCCGGATTTGCGGAACGTGCTGCTGCGCGGCAGTTCCTCCGGCGAGCGCGAGGCGCCCCTGGACTGCGCGATGCGATTGCTGGCGCGCCTCCACCACGGCGATGCCACGGCGTACCCTGTCAAGGATTACCGGCACCACAATTTTCTTGCGCCGACGCCGGAGCTATTGGACCGGATGCAAGGCCGGCAGCGAACCCTCGTGGTCACCGGCTTCGAGGCGAGGAACTTCCGCTTCGACCGGAATCACAACGCGTGGTTCTTCTTTGACCCGCACCACGTCTGGCGTGGCTTCCCCGAAGAAGATTTCGCGCGCTTCATGGTGTCACTGCTGATGATCAGGGGCCGGCGCCGCGGACCCCGGCCGTGGACGGGCTTCGACCGCTTCCGATTGCTTGCGGAATACGAGACGTTTGCGCCCGTCAAACTCGACAAGCAGTTGCTGAATTATTTCCTGCTCGAACGACTCGCAATGCGCAGGTTTCACGCGCTGGGATCGGCCCGGCGGATGCGGCGCACGGTTCGACCGCTGGGCATTGGCTATACCCGGCTGTGCTACCGCTGGCTGGATCGTGCGCTCGCGTCGCAGCGATTCTGAAGCGTGTCTGGCGATTCCCGTTCCCGCCTTTCGCGCCTCAACCGCTCACCGTGCGGCGCGGCTTGAGGTGCATTTGCCGCCGCGGTCCGCCCGTGAGCACGATACAGCGGCAGCATTCGGCAAAGGATGCAAGGTGAAGGTGCCTTTCACCCCGCTCAATCGCGCCCTTCGCGTGCATTGCGAATGGTGGCTTGTGATAACGCAGGAGCAACGTCGCGGCTTCGTGATATGCCACCCGCGGCATCATCCGGGCTGCTCCATTCCCGCTTGTCCGATCGTGCAGCCCTCAGCCGATCGCACAGGTAAAGCGCCATGCCGAGGGAAGCCATGACGATGACCAGCAATCTGGACAGGATGTGCGTGAGGCGCAGGCCTGCCGGCCTCCGGCATGCGAAGCGCCGCATATGCAGGGAGAATCGCGTGTAACGCGCCGCCGCGGCCAGGAACGAGAGCGGCTGGTACCAGAACCAGGCCACATTGTTTTCGATCGCCTCGTAGGCCGCGAGCCACAGGCCGGTCGCGTTGGACGCACTGACCCCGCCGCGCACCAGCGCGTCCGGGCTTTCGTGGTAGACGCGGAACACCTGGTTGACCCAGCGGGTCAGGTAACCGGCGCGCGCGATCGCATTCCAGACGGTGTCTTCCGGAACGAATCCCGCCACATCTTCGCGGAAGGGGAACTGCCGCAACACGGCGGTCCGGAGGCAACCGAACTTTTCTCCATCCACGTGATGGCGAAAGCGCATATCGAGTGACGTCGCATCCATCACGTCCCGGGGGAAACGGTCACCGATGATGCAGCCGTCGGGGCGCACACAAAGTCCCGTGATTCCGACATACCGCTCGCGGTCGGCGGAGGCGATCTCCGACCAGATTTCCCCCATTTTCTTGAGCGCATCCTGGTCGAGGTCGTCATCGCTGTCCAGGGCGACGATCCATTCTCCGCGCGCATGCAGTACGCCGTTGTTGAATGCAGCCTTTTTGTGCCGGTTCGGCTGCCAGATGTACCGGATCGCAAAGGGGGCCTCTTGCTGCCAACCTTCTATCAGAACGCGTGTGTTGTCGGTCGAGCCATCATCCACCACGAGCCATTCGAAGTCGCGGCACGACTGCCTGCACAGCGACCGATAGACCCGCTCCAGCGTGTGCCCGCGATTGAACGTGGGGGTCAGTACGGTGAAGGCAACGGGCCGATCGCTGCAGCCTTCCGCTGCGCCCGCCGAGCGATACGCGTTCTGGTTGACGAGCCGGGTCATCATGACGCACCTTCTCCACACCGCGATTCGTGTGAACCACAGATGGTGCAGCACCGATCCGAATCAGCGCAGCACGACCTCGAAATCGGATATCAGCAAATCGTCGTCGGACATTTCGCGGAACGGTTTTGCCATGGCGGTCCGCGCCGGCCGGAGGCCGGTGAACCTGCATGTCCGCACGACTTCGCAATCGAATCCGGCGTTGCGAAAATGGCCGAGCATTTCGCTGAACCGGATCCGGTTGGTGTAGAAACCCGAGCGCGCCATGAAATCGCTCTCCCAGACGCGTTCCGAAAAACGCAAATTGTTCAAATACCCGCCCAGGTGATCTTTCAGATCGACTGCATGCGACGCGATGCGGCCGGGCTTGAGGATTCTTCGCATCTCGCTCGCAAGCCGTGCGAAGTGGTGTCGCGGAATATGCTCCAGGACGGCATGCGAGAAGATGAAGTCCACCGACGCGTCCGGAATCTCTGCCAGGGAAGCCACGCCACGGGTCAGGTAGGCTGCGCCGCACGCCGCAAGCAGCTCGTCGCGTGTCGCGAACGCTTCCAGCCCGTCCACCCGCAAACCGCTCTCGCGCAAGCTGTCCACGAGGTCCCGGTATGGCTGCGCGTCCGGGCGCGCGAACGCGTCGGCATCGACGAGCCAGCACCTCGTGCCACCCAGCGCCTTGGCAATCACCGCGGTGCTCAGCGTGTCGCCCGGACCGATTTCGACCACGCTGAAGCCGTCCGCGCATCCCGTCAATCCGCTGCGATCGAAGTGTTTGCGAAAGACCCCCAATGCATACCGCGGCCGTTCCATCGTTCCGTGCTTGAACAGGCCCAGCCGTTCCCACACCCGATAGCCCACAGGGATGCGCGACAGCGCGATCTTGGCTGCCATCTTTCCCCACCACGGAACGAGTCGGTTGACGTTCATCGGGAGAGGCGACTGCGTTCAAGGACGTTTCCCGCGCGGGCGGGCTTCCATTTGCATGCAGCGACCCGGCGCTTCATTCGAGGTTGCGCTCATGCGATGCGCCGTTCGGCCGCAACGGGCATCGGAACCTGGCGGCGGACATTCTCGGAAAGCCACGCCTGGAACATCAGCACGTCCCAAAGCCGGTAATGTTCCCTCGCCCGGCCGTTGACGTGATCGGTCCACATCCTGCGAATCGGAGCAGGCTCGAAATAACCTTCCTCGCGCAGCCGGCGTTCATCCAGCAGCGACTCCGCCCAGTCACGCAACGGACCGCGCAACCATCCGTCGATCGGGACGCCGAAGCCTTGCTTGGGCCGATCGATCAATTCGCGCGGCACGTACCGGTACAGGACCTGGCGCAGCAGCCACTTGCCCTTTCCGTCGCGCAGTTTCTGCCGCATCGGAATCGTCCACGCGTGCTCCACCAGGCGATGGTCGAGCAGCGGTACGCGCGCTTCCAGGCTGACCGCCATGCTGGCGCGGTCCACCTTCACCAGGATGTCCCCCGGAAGGTAGCCCACCAGGTCGCAATACATCATGCGTTCCATCGGATCGGGGACTTGGGGCCACCTGCTGAAATCGGAAAGCGCGGTCAATGGCTCATGGCCCTGCAACACAACGGAGGCTGGATCGAACCAGTGCGAGATCTGCAGCCGGTAACGTTCGTCTCTGGACGTTTCCAGCATTCGCGAAAGCAGTCCTATCTTGGTCCGCGGGTTCCTCAACCGGAATCGGCGCGGCGCGCATCGGTTAGCGGACTGCACAAGCGCTTCATAGAAGCCCGGGTGCGAACGCAGGGAATGCGCCGCCGAGGCGCGCAAGGCGCGCGGTATCGGCCGCACCCAGCGCTCGATTTTCGCGGCCCACAGATAACGGCTGTACCCGCCGAACAATTCATCCCCGCCGTCCCCCGACAGCGAGACGGTCACCCGCCCCCGTGCGAGCTTCGATACCAGGAATGTCGGAATCTGCGACGAATCCGAAAACGGCTCATCGAACATCGTCGGCAAGTCCGGGATCACATCCAGCGCGTCCTGCGCGGACACGTACAGCTCGTGGTGGTCGGTGCCGAGATGCCGCGCGACTTCTCTGGCGTACTTCGCCTCGTCGTGGCCCTGCTCGTGGAAGCCGATCGAAAAGGTCTGCACGGGCCGGTTGGATTGGGCCTGCATCAGCGCCACCACCGTCGAGGAGTCCACGCCCCCCGACAGGAATGCGCCCAGCGGAACGTCCGCTTCCATCCGCAACGCGACCGCGTCGCGCAGCAGGTGGTCCAGTTCCTCGACCGCTTCCGGATCGGGCAGGTCCGAGCGGGCGCGTGCAGCGACGTCCGCCATCGACCAGTACCGCTGCACGCGTCCGGACAGCGATTCCACCGAAGCGGGCACCGCCGCGCCATCCTTGTCCACGCGCAGCATCGCGCCGGGCGGCAATTTGTAGATCCCCTGGTAGATCGAATAGGGCTCGGGGATATAGCTATGGCGCACCAGCAAGCACAGCGCGTTCCGGTCGACGGGTTTGTCGAAGCCGGGCAGCGCGGCGATCGCCTTCAATTCGGACGCGAAGGCGAACATCGACCCTGTCCACCCGTAGTACAGGGGTTTGATGCCGATGCGGTCGCGCACCAGTGTCAGCGTTCGCGTTTGCCTGTCCCACAGCGCGAAAGCGAACATCCCGATGAATCGCTCCACGGCACGTTCGAGCCCCCATTGCTCGATCGCAGCCAGCATCACCTCGGTATCGGAATGCCCGCGGAAGCGTTGGCCGTACGCCAGCAGTTCCGGCCACAGGCGCCGGTGGTTGTACACCTCGCCGTTGAACACCATCACGTAGCGGCCGCTGGCGGACACCATCGGCTGGTGCCCTTCGGGAGACAAATCGACCACCGACAATCGCCGATGGCCGAGCCACACCCCCGTGTGCGGGTCGCGGTAGACGCCCGCATCGTCCGGGCCGCGATGGCGAATGGCGCGCGTCATCCTTTCCACCGCCGCCATGCCCTTTTCGGGATCCAGCCGACCGGCCACGTCCCAGAATCCCGCGATTCCACACATGCAAGCCGCTCCCTTTGGTGTTGTTCCGTGCGTCCGTGCGCACGCTGACCGATACGATGAACCCGCGTTGCTGAACGATCGCCTTGGCTCGTGGCGGCGCGGGCGAATGAAGGGAATGCGGTCCGGTATGCTTCCCGAGGTGCGTCGGTGGGACGCATCGCTGCCGGCGAAATCGCATCGGAACGTGCCACGCGGCCCGGCGTATGACCCAAGCCAATCGGAGGGCGTTCGTGGACCAGGGAGTCAGGCAACCCGCGACCGCGCGGCAGACCCGGGGGGTCGAGGCCGCCGCCGACAGGCCGATCTTCATCGTCGGTGCGGGACGCAGCGGCTCCACCGTTTTCCACCGCGTATTCTGCGAACACCCGGACGTGGCTTGGCAATCCCCGCTTTGCGACCTGTTTCCGGCCAACCCCGGCTGGAACCGCATGTTGCTGCGCACTGCCCCTTGGCCGCTGCTGGGGAAATGGCTGACGCGCCATTTACGTCCGGGTGAACGCTACCAATTCTGGGAACACTACTGCCGCGGCTTCGCCCAACCCTGTCGGGACCTGCTGGCTTCCGATGTCATGCCCGTGCACAGGCGCAGGATTCCGCCGGCGCTGGCGCAACTCGCCACGTCGCGCCGGCGCCGCGTGCTGGTCAAGATCACCGGCTGGCCGCGCGTCGGTTTCCTGCGCGCGCTGTTCCCGCGCGCGAAGTTCATCCACGTGTACCGCGACGGCAGGGCCGTCGCGAGTTCGCTGCTCGCGGTGCCATTCTGGCGCGGCTGGAAAGGCCCGCCGGGATGGGGATTCGGGCCGCTCGATCCGCTGCAGCAGGCTGAATGGGAACGTTACGGAAAATCCTTCGTCGCGTTGGCGGGCATTCAGTGGAAACTCCTCATGGCGGCGATGGAAGAAGCCGTGCGGGATATTCCTCCGGAAGACTTGTTGCAGCTTCGCTACGAAGACTTCGTCGCCGATCCGATGGGCAGCTTCAGGCGCGTCACGGCCTTTTGCGAACTGGACTGGTCGAACGGATTCGGGCGTTCGATCCGGCGGCACCGGCTGAAGACGGCCAACGACAAGTGGCGGGAGAACCTGACCCTGGAGCAGCAGGGAATCCTTGAAGCCGTGCTGGCGGAAAGTCTGCGGCGCTACGGCTATTCGATTCCCCGCTGAATCGCAGCCGACCGCGAACCTTCGCAAACCTGAACACCCTTGCGTGCTTGCCTTTACGCCGCACCGCACGGGTGGTAACACAAGCCTTCCACGACCCGAATGGAATCGCAATGAATGCCCAGGCAAGGGAATTTCGCCTCCTCCGCCGAAACGCTCTGTGTTGCTGCGCGCTGCTCATGGGTGCGCTCGCGAGCGCGCCCGCACGGCCCGCTTGTCCGAAGCTTCTGATGACGGCGGGTTTGAGCATCTACAAGCAGACAAATCCGGAGCAGGCCACCTACTGGGGTCAGACCGTGGGCCTGCAGGGATTCATGGTCAATTACATCGTCACCGATTGGAGCACGGATGTCGGCACCAATCCGGATTCAGGCACCTGGAAATTGCTGCGTCGATACCAGTCCCTTTATGCGCAGCAGGGCGTCACCGACAATTTCATCAAGATCGCGCTGTATTCCGGCCACGATTGGCACAACGCCAAGCAGACGCAGCAAGCGACCCTGAATCTCGCGCACGCCGCGGCCCTGGCCCGTTATGCGGGACTGAAAGGTCTGGCGCTGGATCTCGAGCCTTACAAGCCTGCCTGGGGCGGCCCGGCCGGTGGACCCGAACTTGCCAACACCGTGGAACAGGCAGGCCGCAGGATGGGGCAGGCCATGCACGACGCCTATCCCGGCATGACCCTGATCGTGTTGCCGGACGTGCTGAGGGAAGTCGAGTATGAACACTCGCTCTTGGGCGGCCTCGCCGGCCAATCGCACGGCGGGTACGGACTGGCCGCACCCTTCGTGCGCGGCCTGCTGTCCGTGCCATGGTCGCACGTGGTGATCGCGACCGAGTTCACCTACAGCGCGCATGCGGACCGGATCGCGCCCGAGATGCAGCAGGCTTTGCAGCGCTACCAGAACGCGATGCACGGCAAGTTGGGACCGAACTTCAGCATCGCGCCGGGACTGTGGCCGCTCGGTCCCAATGCCAAGAACAAGTCCGCCCGGGAGAACCCCGCGCAATTCAAGCGGCGCCTCGAAGCGGCATTCGAGCAGTCCAAGGAGTACGTCTGGATTTTCGGGTCCAACAGCGCGTGGCAGAAAGACGGGCCCCTCGGTCCCGTCCCGGGACCCGTGGCCAGCAACTTCAACCAATTCCTGGACACGATCCACCAGGTTCGCGCCACCTGTGCCGCGACCGGCTCGCCACCGCACGCTTAGTTGATCGGGCGTCAGGCGACGCCTGATGCCGTTGCAATCGCCACAGACGGAGGGGGAGTCCGTGCCACACGACATGCCGCAATGGAAATGCAAAAAATCATTCTTTTCGCCAATACGGACTGGTACCTCTTCAACTTCCGGCGTTCCCTGGCGCTTGCGCTGCAAGGCAACGGTTACGACGTGCTGCTGGTGTCGCCGCCCGGAGAATACGGCCCGCGACTGCGGTCCCTGGGGCTGCGATGGCGGCCCCTGTGGATGGATCGACGCAGCGTGAATCCGCTGCGCGAATCCGCGTTGCTGCTGCGGATCGCGCGGCTGCTCCGTCAGGAACGGCCGGCCCTGCTGCACAACTTCACGATCAAGTGCGCCGTATACGGTTCGCTGGCCGCACGCATGGCCCGCGTGCCCGCACGCATCAACGCGGTGGACGGACTGGGCTACGTCTTCGCGAGCAGCGACCGCAAGGCACGCCTGTTGCGTCCGGTGGTGCGCAAGCTGCTGCGTTCTGCACTGCATGGCCAAAGTGCCCACCTGATTCTGCAGAACCCCGATGACAGGGCGGCGTTCGAGCGTTTCGAGTTGATCGAAGCCGGCCGCCTGGCATTGATCCCCGGCGCAGGCGTGGACTGCACCCGCTACGTGCCACGCGTCGCGCGATCCATCGCGGCTGACCCACGGCCCTCCGTGCTGCTGGCCGCGCGGCTGCTGTGGGAAAAGGGCATTGCGGAATATGCGCAGGCCGCGCGGATCCTGCGCGGCCAAGGCAGGAACGTTCGCTTCCTGCTCGCCGGAACGCCCGATCCCGGCAATCCGGCAGCGGTGCCCGAGGCAACGCTTCATGAGTGGGTGAAAGAAGGATTGGTCGAATGGCTGGGCCACGTCGCCGACATGCGACAGCTATATGCATCGGTGGATATCGTGACGCTGCCCAGCTACTACCGCGAGGGCGTGCCGACGTCCCTCACCGAAGCCGCCGCCTGCGGATTGCCGCTGATCACCACCGACATGCCCGGCTGCCGCGAGGTGGTGACGGACGGCGAGGACGGCTTGCTGATCCCGCCGCGGGATGCCGAGGCACTGGCCAGCGCGATCGCGCGGCTGCTGGACTCGCCCGAACTGGCAAAGCGCCTCGGCGACGCGGCCCGGGCCAAGGCGCTGGCCCTGTTCGATGAGCGAATCGTGATCCAGCGTACGCTCGAGGTTTACCGCGCGCTGCTGGCGCGACCGCGCGGGCTGCACGTTGCCCCTGCGTAGTCGTCTCCATAACGGCGGAGCGGCCGATCCAGGATCTGCGCTGGCGACCGATCAGTGCGACGCGTTTCGTCTGCGTTTCGAGCGTTCGTCCTGGACGAAGGGAACCAATGTTTCCGTTTTGGGATGAATTTCGGGAATCGGCATGTACGGCGCAGACGACGCAGAGGTCGTTGCCTCTTGTTTTCCGGCCTGCTTGTGTTCCAGATGAGAGGTGTAGAGGCCCCACAGGAACAGCACGACCACGAACGCGATGAGGTTGGCGATCGGTCCCAACTCGGCGTGGATTACGGCACCCACGCACGGGAGTGCCACGGCGAATGCCACCAGATATACCAAGGTGCGGCGCGGCCCGAGTCCGGCATTCATCAACAGGTGGTGAATGTGGGTTCGATCGGGCGTGAAGGGCGATACGCCCCGTTTCATGCGGCGGAACATCACAGCGAAGGTGTCCATCACCGGAAGTCCCACGCACCACAACACCAGCCCCGGCGAGATCCGGCGCGGCGAGCTCTGGCTCAAGGCGATCAACGCCCACGCGATGACGTAGCCCAGCACCACGCTGCCGGCATCGCCCAGGAATACCTTGGCCTTGCGGCCCAGCAGCCCGAGGTTGGAAAGCAGATAGGGGTACAGTGCCGCCGCCAGCAAAAGGACGATCACGTTGCGCGGGGTGAATATCCGCGATGAGCCGAGCACCGCGATGGATCCCGTGCTGACCAGCGCGAGGCACCCAGCCAGCCCGTCGATGCCATCCATCAGGTTGAACGCATTGATCAGTCCGATCACCGCGAAAACCGTGAACGGGATGCCGAGCCATCCGAGCGTGAGATCGTGTCCGGCGAGGACACCGAGCGAATGCACGTACGCGCCCGTGGTGCCGATCACGAGCAGGACCGCCGCGATCTGCACGATCACCCTCACGCTGACCCGCAAGTTGTAGCGGTCGTCGAGCGCACCCAGCGCGACCAGGACGCATGCAGTGGCCAGCACGGCGTTGCCGAACCGCTCCATCCGCCCCAGCCATATCCAGCCGGCGATCAGCCCCAGGAAGATCGCCAAACCGCCGACCAGCGGCGTTGCAAACGCATGGCGCTTGCGGTCATCCGGGTAGTCGAGCAAGCCGGCCGGCCTGCTGATCGGAACCAGCACGCACAGGGCGAGGGCCGACGCACCAATCGAAACAATGCATGCTGACAAAACGGTGTGCGCGGTGGAAATCATCCGTGATTGCTCTGTTGGTCACCAGAGCCGCAGTATCCCAACGCGTGTAAAACATGCCCTGAACATTTTGTAATGATGTTCATTTATGTATCGATATGGAGCGTGAATGCATTTAGGTACTTGAACGTGTAACCGGCAAATCTTCGCGATTTTGTTCGTACAGCAAATAAAGGTGGACACATAAATAAACAGGGCGCCGGCATTCGAAACGCGCTTCCCGCTCTACCCGTACGCGCCTTGCGCGGGACCACCCCAAGGAGCGGTGCTCCGTTGTCACAACGGCAGAGGCATCCCGTCGGCTTGTACGTGCGGAACGTGGCGCAGGACCCCCGGTTTGCGATTGCATGGTTGCGGCGATAAAGTGATGGACGGGCACGGAAATTGCTTTATGCTTGCCGTGTGCGGAAGGGGATGGCGCGGGGTCGAGCGGTCTCAAGTTGCATCCCGAGCCTGGTATTCGTCGCAGGGATGCGCGGCCGCGAGAGAGCCACGCTGTGACCACCACCGATATCGGTATCCTGCTCATCGTCCTGTGCATCGTGCTGTGGGCGATCATGGCTGCGCTGCACCGGCATACCGTGCAACTGGAAGCGCTCAAAACCCAGATGCAGGAACTGCTGAACGCGCGGCAGGCGCAGCCAGCCGGCTCGGGGAGGGACGCGGAGGCTGCGCATCCGCCCACGCAGCGCGGGAAGGTCGAACCGCTGACGCCACACGCGTCTACCAGCAATCCTGCGCATCCTGCACGGCGCACGTTTTCGGATTGATTCGAATTCCAGTCCGGTCTCCCCATGCTTGGTCGTGGGTGACGTGCTGATCCGCCCAACAATGGAGCCGGCGTGTGCCTCCCGGCACTTGGCGGTGCGCACCTCCGGGTGTAGGTTCGGCGGATCGTCTCATCCGAGAGGCACGCCATGAAAACCTCCCGTTTCGGCCTGTTGTCGTTCATCGCCTTGATCGTTTTCGCGTCCACGCCAGGTGCCTGGGCCGATGCGCCCCCGTCGTCGTCTTCATCGCAGGAAACCGCGCGCATCGAGCACATCCTGAGCGCACGCGCCAAGGTCAAGGAAATCCCGGCGGTGGCACTCTCGTACGACGGCCAGCACCTCGCATGGGTGGTCGCGCACGGCGAGCAAACGGAGTTGATGCTCGGCGCCTGGAATGGCCAGAACGCCCACGCCGTCACGATTCCCGGCGGCTGCCGCGAGGAAGGCCTGCGCTGGGCCCCGCACTGGAACACCCTCGCGATACTGACGCGCTGCAAGGTCGATCCGTCCAATACCAAACCGATCCACGGCGCGATCTGGGTGATCGACGTGAACGCCGGGAGTGCGCCGCGCAAGATTGCCGATATCGATGGTTTCGCTCAGGGCATGCAGTGGAGCCGCGACGGCAAGCACATCGCGTTCCTGTTCGTGCCCGGTGCGACGCGGCTGCCCTACGCGACCGCGTCCAGCAATCCGCGGGTCGGCGTGAT
>JAJPJT010000022.1 GCA_021324095.1 Gammaproteobacteria bacterium | reverse complement strand
GAGCAAACGGCCGGCTGGGCGGGCGTCCGCGCAAACAGTCCTCGAAAAGCTAACCGGCAGCGCAGCTCTATACCGGTGTTCGCGCTGAACAGGCGAGGTCCGACCCGATGGCGACATTCGTCGAAACATGTTGAACGTCCGCTACGCAGGGGCTGAAACTGATCTGACCGTACGGCACCGGCAGTAATTATCCCCCGGCAAAGACGGCGGAACTCCTATGTTGATTCAGAGCGCTCTCGTGACATCGGTTTATTCGAACCACCGCCCCTCTCGGTGCATGAGGACTTCCGACGAGAGAACTCCTTCCGTGGTGGCCGGAGCCGTTGTAGCCGATCTGGCCGCGCTAGAGGAGGTGACGTTTATTGGCTATCCAAGCGGCCTATACGACGAACACAACGTTACTCCGATTACGCGAAAGGGTATCACTGCAACACCTCCATGGAACGACTTTCAGGGCCAACCGGCGTTCCTCATCGACGCTGGTGTATTCCCTGGTTCGAGTGGGAGCCTAGTCTTCATCTTCAACCAAGGGGCATACGCTACGAGAGGGGGGTTAACCCTCGGCAGCCGCTTGCTTTTCATGGGTGTTCTTACCGAGGCAATTCTCCGAACGGAGAAGGACGTTCCACCTGTCTTCTTAGGAATTGGGCGCGTTACAAAGGCGAGCAGGCTCCGCCAGTTTGCGGAACAAGTTCGTACGAAGCTAGCTCCTCGCGCAAATGCAGGCTAACTAAGCAAACGCCACCCTCGCCTTCTGGCGGCTCTTGCGATAGGCGCCGCCGGCAAGCAGAGAAGCGTCCATCGCCATCCCCTGCAAAAGCGGACGCTTGCGGGAGAGACCTGAGTGACCGAAACGGGCCGGAATTTGCCCGTTCCGTCGGCTGGTCCCACGTACAATCGCGTGTCCTCATTCATTTCTGCAGAGCTGGCATGCCGCACCAATCGCCCGACTCTCTTCGCCTCATGGCGCCGCTCCTGGACGAAGAAATCGATGAGCTGGACAAGTTCCTGCTCTCGGACGCCACTTCGGACGAGACCATGGTCATGAGCGGCCTCGATGGATACCTCACGGCCATCGTTATCGGGCCCAAGACGGTGATGCCCAGCCTATGGCTGCCGCAAGTCTGGGGATCCACATTGGACGACGCTCCCGAATTTGAATCGGCCGAGCAGGCCCAGCACATCCTGACGCTGATCATGCGGCACATGAACGGCATCGTCTGGAGTCTTCAGCATGATCCGGACTCCTTCGATCCAATGTTCGATTTCTTCACGTATCCCGACGACGAGCACGAATATCTCGACGGCGAACGTTGGGGCGTATGGGTTCATGCAAGGCGTTGCACTTACCCGCGAGGATTGGCAGCCGCTATTTGATGACCAAGCGACGGTCGAGGCGCTGCAACCCATCCACCTGCTCGGCTCGGACGACGTGACCGGTGAAGAGGAGGCCTTGACCCTGACGCCGGCGCAACGGGAGAAGATCACGGAAGCCATCCCCAAGGGAGTGGCCGAAATTTACAGGTTCTGGCGGTCGCGCCGCGCGGTATCCGATGCGGATCGTGTCGCCGGGGCAAGTGCACGCCGGAGCCAAAAAACCGGGCGCAACGAGCCTTGCCCATGCGGTAGCGGCCGGAAATTCAAGAAGTGTTGTGGCGCCGCTCGAACGGTGCACTGATTGCGTTGGAGTCAGCACGCCCCGTGATTACACAGAAATTCCGGGCGCCACAACCGCCGCGTCCATTTCGCTTCGTTTCCACCCGTGCCGAATTCTGTCGCGGCGACATTCATTCTTCAAACTCCGTCTGTTCCGCCATCTCCAGGGCATCATCGACCTCGATGCCCAAGTATCGGACGGTGCTCTCAAGCTTGGTGTGTCCAAGCAGCAGCTGCACTGCCCGCAGATTCTTGGTGCGCCGGTAGATCAGGGAGGCCTTCGTACGGCGCATCGTGTGCGTACCATACGCAGCGCCATCCAAACCAATCTCGGCAACCCAGCGATGCACGATTCGCGCGTATCGGCGCGTGGAGAGATGCGGGGAAATGCTGACTCGGCTCGGAAAGAGGAAAGCTTCCGGGCGCAGGTGCGCGGTTTCGATCCAGTCGCGAAGCGACTGCCGCGTCAGTTCAGTAATCTCGAATTGGACCGGATGGTGGGTCTTTTGTTGCATAACCATGGCTCGGGCAGCAACTTGGCCGCCGTGCGCAACATCGAGCACGCGAAGCTTGACCAAATCGCAGGCACGGAGCTTTGAGTCGATCGCAGTGTTGAACAGCGCAAGATCGCGGATGCGGTGCCGCAGTTGCAGGCGAATGCGGATAGCCAGATATCGCGCAGTTTCAGGGGTGCTTTCTGGCCGACGAGCTTGCCTTTGTGCGTATTCCGCTGATGTCGCACCTTTGTTCCAGGGTTGTTGGCGGGATTCGCTTTCCATCGCGGTCTCCAGTCGGGACTTCGATAGTGATCCCCTAAAGGGTCGATGGACTGTTTGGGGCCGAACGTCTTGCGGAGATGTACCTAAATAGGTACACTAGAACCGTGCCGCCACTCCCTCCCGTCCTGGAAGTCCGCTTCTACGCTACGGATCAAGGCCGCGAGCCCGTCCGGGACTGGTTGAAATCCCTACCGCCTGATGCGCGCAAAGTGATCGGCGAGGATCTCAAGACTGTTCAGTTCGGCTGGCCGCTGGGTATGCCCCTGGTGCGGAAAATGGAACCGGGGCTCTGGGAAGTGCGCAGCACGATCGACGCAGGTATTGCCCGCGTTCTGTTCACCACGGTCGGGCCAGTCATGGTGCTGTTGCATGGCTTCATCAAGAAGACCGGCAAGACGCCGACAGACGATCTAAAGCTGGCTCTGCGCCGCATGAAGGAGGTACACCATGGCTAAGCGCAATATCTCCCACATTGGAAGCACCTTAGACGATTTTTTGTCCCAAGAGGGCGTGCTTGGAGAAGTATCGGCGCGCGCGATCAAGCGCGTCATCGCGTGGCAACTGGCAGAAGCAATGAAGACCCAAGGGGTGACCAAAACCGCGATGGCGGAGCGGATGCACACCAGCCGCTCGATGCTTGATCGGCTGCTCGACGAAACCGATACCGGCCTGACGATCGAGACGTTGAGCCGGGCAGCTCAAGCACTGGGTTACCGCGTGAAGGTCGAACTGGCAGCAGCGTAGCAAAGCGCGATGCTGGCTTCAGCGAACGGGCGAAGTCGACCGATTCTGTTGAAAAACTCCAAGTTTGCGGAACGTGGCGCGCGGTGGGCTGTCGAATGCTTCAACGCAATTCGAGGGCACCGAGATGATGGGACGCCAGGAAGCTGCGCAAGCGCCTCTGTTCTACGCGTTCAATCTCGACACCCACGTTCCCTCGAACCATCTGCTCCGCGGCATCGACCGCTTCTTGGATCTGAGCGAGCTGCACCAGCACCTCGCGCCGCACTACAGCAACACGGGTCGTCCTTCGATCGACCCTGCGTTACTGATCCGGATGCTGGTGGTGGGTTACTGCTTTGGCATCCGCTCGGAGCGCCAGCTCTGTGGTGAGGTGCACTTGAACCTGGCGTACCGTTGGTTCTGCCGGTTGGATCTGGAAGACAAGGTACCGGACCACTCGACCTTCTCGAAGAACCGGCATGGTCGGTTCCGCGACAACGACACGTTGCGGTTCGTGTTTGAGAAGGTTTTGGCGCGCTGTCTGGAAGAAGGTCTGGTCGGTGGCGAAGGCTTCGCGGTCGATGCGAGCGTGGTGCGGGCGGATGCCAGTCGTCAGCGTGGCGTTCCGGGCAGTGAGGTCGCATTCGATCGAACGGCATCGCTGGCATGGCCAGTACGCGAGTATCTGGAAGCGCTGGACGCCGCCGAGGAACCGGAGACGCCACCCAAGAACGTGTCGCTCACGGATCCCGCGGCGCGGTGGACCGCTGCACCGGGCGGGCCGGCGTTCTTTGCCTACTCGACCAACTACCTGATTGACGTGAAAGCGGGTGTCATCGTTGACGTCGAGGCAACGCCTGCGCTGCGGTCGGATGAGGTCAACTCCACTCGGACGATGATGGATCGCGTTGAGCAACGCTTCGATCAAAAACCGAAGCGCCTGATCGGTGACACGGCGTACGGTACCGCCGAGATGCTGGGCTGGATGGTCGATGAGAAGGCCATCGAACCGCATGTGCCGGTGTGGGACAAGACCGAGCGCAACGATGGCACGTTCTCCCACTCCGACTTCGAGTGGCACGATGAGGGCAACGAGTATCGCTGCCCTGGTGGCAAAGCGCTCCGACATGGTTGGCGCAAGTTCACTGTGCCGCGTACTGGCATCACCAAAGAGAACACCATTATTTACCACGCGTCCGAACATGACTGCAGGGCTTGTCCATTGAAGGCGCGGTGTTGTCCGAACACTCCGATGCGCAAGATCAGGCGACAGGTCAACGAATCGGCACGCGATGTGGCCAGACAAGTTGCCAAAACTCCAGGCTACCTCCGATCTCGGCGGCAGCGTAAGAAGGTGGAAGTGCTGTTCGCCCATCTCAAGCGCATCCTGCGATTGCGGCGATTACGGCTCCGCGGTCTGTGTGGCGCGCACGACGAGTTCCTGATGGCGGCCACAGCGCAAAACCTACGAAGAATGGCGATGTGGTTGGTGCCGAAGGGACCGGAAATGGGGAATCCGCTGCCCGCTTGACGCGCAGGGGCACACGCACCCTTACTTCTTAAGCACCGATCAACGTTCGACGCGCGAGCGCCTCAGGTGCGCGCGCTTCCAGAACCGAGTTTTTCAACAGAATCGACCCTTTCCTGCCCGCCGCGAATGTCCGCTTCAGGGCAGTGCGGGGGCCTCGCCATCGAATCACGTCGTTGTCAGCCTGCCGGTAGCAGAGCGGCGACGCGTCAGCCCGCAAAATGCATCGAGCAAAACGGCGAGACCAATCCCATGGATAGGATTGAACACGATAGCATTCAAGTGATGGCGATATTCATGAATGTTTGAGCCTCGCGCGAAGCGTCTTATATTTCATCGAGCAACCAGTGGCGAAGTCCGTTGGCATCTCTATTTTCTTGCGGTTTTGCGTATCTCATCTTTATTGGCCGCAAGGCGCTTCGGATCCGGGACGTCTCGTACACGACGTGCTTTAACGTCGGCGAGCAGTCCCTTCAGCCAATCGCGATCGAGGCGCCTCTGCTTGTCGATATGGCGCAGCAGGTGTTCCCCTCCCGTCGAGAGGACCGGACGAAATTTTCCCCCGATCGAGTCAAGCTTGGCGATGAGCTCATCGAGACGCGCGATCCGCTTTCGGACGAGGTCTTCGACGACAGCCGGATCGCTCAAGTGCAAAAACAGAAGCGATCCATACAACGTCTGCGAAACCGGCCCCTCTTCCTCGAACTGCCGGTGGAGCAGATCGCGGAACTCGCTCTTCCCCTTTGAAGTGATCTTGTACACCGTACGCATGCCCCCGCGAACCACGCGTTCCCGGGATACGGCCGATATCAAGCCTTCCTTTTCCAGTTGCCTGATTGCGTAGTAGAGCGTCCCGACATCAACGTCGGTGTAGCACTCGACCATCGCGTTCTGAAGACGGCGCTTGATCTCGTAAGGATGAAAGTTTCCGCGGTGCAACACGCCGAGGATGAGCAGCTTTGCTTTCATAGTAGAATTGTATTAGTTTAATCAAACTAAGGCAACGGGAGAAAGGACATGTGGCGGACGATCGCAGGAATCATCAGTGGTTTCGTGGCTTGGTGGCTGGTCGCCACGATCCTGAACTGGGGTTTGCGGGCTTGGATACCCGGCTACGCACTAGCGGAGCCCGCCATGCTGTTCACGCTCGGCATGAAGATCGCGCGTCTCTGCATCGGAGCACTCGCATCGCTGACCGCTGGCGCAATGGTGCGCATCATCGCGCCAGCGTGTCGGTGGGCGGCATGGGCTCTCGGGCTGGTCTTGCTCGCGCTGTTTATCCCGGACCACATCCATGTTTGGACCAGGTTCCCTGTCTGGTACCACTTGACGTTTTTGATCACACTGGCGCCCTTGGCGGCGCTCGGTGCGTGGCTTGCCTCACGCGCAAGGATGAGTCCTGAGCGGGCCCCCAAGATTTGAACAGTACGACAAGTGGCCGACCAACCACCCATCGGCGATGGTGATCGCTGAAGACGGAACCAGGCATGAGTCGCAGACCCGGGTGGCTACTTCGACACAGTACGAGGCGACGAAACCATCCTGTCCCCAAACGGCGAACCTATCCTCTTCATCGGACGCCGCACCAAGATGGATCCAGTATGTCTTCCCAAAACGGACGGCTTCGATTATCTGCAAGGGGGCCGATTCTCGCCATTTCACAGAACGTACACATGGCCAACTGATCACGCTGCCCCGGCGACCTGATCATCAGACATCAGTGCTGCATTCGGTCCGGTGTACGCACCAAAATATGAATGAGACTCCTTACGATCGCTTGAAATCGACGGCACTTGAGCTTCCCGAGGTGCAGGAGGCTACTTCCTATGGCACCCCTGCCCTGAAGGTCAGAGGCAAGCTCATGCTTAGACTCCGCGAAGACGGCACCATCGCCTTCCGCACAACATGGGAACAACGTGAAGAGCTTATTGAAATGTACCCGAAGGTTTTCTTTGTGAACGATCACTTCAGAAAATATGATTGGACGCTCGCGCGTATCGAAAATCTCTACGAAGGACAGATTCGCCAGATCGTGCACACAGCTTGGTGCAACACAGCCCCCAAGGCTGTGCGGAAGGAGCTTCTCAGATGAAATCCTCGTTGCAAAAGCATTCCATTCATTTCATGCCCGGACGGGGCGCGCGGACGATTGAAACAGGTGATGCATCATTTTGGGACCAGCTTTCTCACGGCGCCTTCCCGGAGCTTGATTCAGGTCGTCTCATGGTCGAATTTGCATTTGGCGAGCCGTGGAAGGTTTGGGAAATGCATCCTCATGGTGAGGAGCTGGTGCTCTTGCTCGCCGGCAGGGCGACGTTGTTCTGCGAGGTTGAGTCAAAGGTACATTCATACCGGCTGGAACTTCCTGGTGAGTACGTCCTCGTCCCCCGGGGCGCTTGGCACACTGCAGACACTGAAATCCAGACGCGAATGCTTTTTCTGACGCCTGGAAAGGACACGCAGCATAGACCTCGGTGAGACCGCCGCGCCAAACAATTTGCCAATCCCCCGCATCTCTGAGCAGCTTCGACAAATAGCGTGGCCTGCTGCTTCAGTGACCGCTAGCGGGTGAACAAAGCAAGCAGAATCGGATGGAAACTGCAATGAAATCCTCGCGCATCTTGTTTGCCGTCATGGCGTTCGCCACCGGTCTGGTCGACGTCCTGTGGGGTGCTTTCGAACCCGCCCACGAACCCATCCAGGCCTTTGGTGACCACGTTTGGGGTCAAACGATTTTTGCTTACGTCGTCGCGGTGGTGCTCATGCTGGGCGGGCTGGCGTTGCTGACCCGGAAGTTCGTGCGGGCGGGGGCGCTCGCCGCTGGCGTGTGTTATCTGCTGTTCGCGATCTTCAACGTGCCGCGTCTTATTTCGGCGCCGCGCTATCTGGGGATTCACCTCACCGTCTTCGTGGGCGTGCTGGATGGTGTGTTCCAGCAACTGATCCTGGTCGGCGCGGCGGCAATGCTGTACGCCGTCGTCGCAGATCGCGCCGCGCTCACGCGCCGGACGGATCACACAATGCGCTGGCTTTTCGGGATCGCCTGCGTCGATTTCGGGCTTGCGCATGTTCTGCAGCTCGCCGCCGATTCACCATTCGTACCGGCGTGGATGCCGCTCGGGCAGAAGTTCTGGGTAGCCTTCACAGGCGTTGCGATGTTGTGCGCCGGCGTCGCGTTCCTGGTCCGGCGATGGGACGTGCTCGCGGCACGCCTGCTGGCACTGATGTTCCTCATATTCAGCCTGCTCACCGTCGGCCCGCAGGTATTCCAATATCCGCACGCGCAGGCGGCGTGGGGCAGCAACACGTTCAACCTCGCGGCCGTGGCTTCCGCATGGATCTTTGCGGAGTGGCTGGCGGCGCGCGCGGTTACACTGCGCAAGGGTATACCGCTGTCACCGGATGCAAGCAACCGTCCGGCCACCCCATAGAACGACGGAAAAGGGGTAGAACCCGTGAAAATATCCGAATCTACCGTAGATATTCTCGCTCCCGCATCAGAAGTGTGGTTGGCTCTGACCACCCCTGACCTAGTCAAGCGATGGCAGTACGGCTCCGATCTACTCACGACATGGCAAGTTGGGACGCCCATTGTTTTCCGTAACGAATGGAACGGGAGAGTATTCGAGCAGAAGGGCATCGTCCTTGAATTTGTGCCGGAATCACGTTTGAAGTACTCACTGTTCTTCCCTCGGTCTGATCTTAAAGACCTTCCAGAAAACTACTTCTTCATGACTTATGAGCTGACCGAAGGTGACAAATTCACTTCACTGCGCGTGCGTCAGGAAGACCCTAGGCCATCCCCGCCCAATGAAGCATCGGGTGGAAGTGAAGGGCCAGACGTACTTTCGTATTTGAAGGAGCTTGTCGAGGTCAAGATGACAACGGCACCCATAGATGCCAGCGCACGCCATCATTGATGGATCACCCGGTTGCACCTTGAACGGCGCACCCACCGTCATCAAGAGGCCCAGATGCGCGAAGCGTGCAGGTCTGACTGGCTGCTTCCGGGCGATCTGACGACACGCACGAACTTCCGCTTCGGGCCGGCTCCTGCCCCATTGTTGTCGCCGACGCGCTGGTTGATGAGATCAATCATCGATGCGCCGGTCACCAATAGCCGGGGCACCGGCCGGACAGATTCCTCACTCGCTTGGCGTGGAGAGGCTTGTCCGAAGGGCAAGTCCGTGATTACGCTGCAGCATCCGCGTTGCCGCCGCACACGTCATGTACGTTCTGGCACTCGACCAAGGCACGAGCAGCAGCCGCGCCATGGTTTTCGACGGGCAGGGAAACATCGTTGCCACGGCGCGGCGCGAGCTCCGCGTTGCCTGTCCGAAACCGGGGTGGGTCGAGCAGGACGCCGTGGAATTGTGGGCGTCACAGCGGGACGCGGCCGCGGAAGCGCTCGCCATGGCGGGGATCGGCGCATCACAAGTCGCCGCCATAGGCATCGCGAACCAGCGGGAGACGACCGTCGTCTGGGATCGTGCAACCGGCGTTCCCATCGCACCCGCCATCGTGTGGCAGGACCGGCGAACCGCCGCCGCTTGCGAGATCTTGAACGGTCAGGGCGCGGCGGCGGAGGTGCGCGCCAGAACCGGCTTGCCGCTCGATCCGTATTTCTCCGCCACCAAGATCGCATGGATCCTCGACCAAGTCGAAGGATCGCGCGGGCGCGCCGAGCGCGGCGAGCTTGCTTTCGGAACGGTGGATAGCTGGCTCATCTGGAAACTCACCGAAGGCCGCGTGCACGCGACCGACGTCACGAACGCAGCACGCACCCTGCTCTTCAACATCAACACGCTCGATTGGGACGCGGCATTGCTGGAGCTGTTCGATATTCCGCGTGCACTGTTGCCGGAAGTGCATCCGTCGGTCGGCCGCTTCGGATCAACCGCGATTTGGGGAGGCGATATCTCGATCACCGGCGCGGCGGGCGACCAGCCGGCTGCACTGCTTGGCCAGAACTGCCGCAGCGCCGGACAGGTCAAGAACACCTACGGGACCGGTGCATTCGTGCTGATGCATACCGGCGCCGAACGGCTCGAGGCGGAAGGGCTCATCACCGGGCCGGTATGCAGCATGCCGGGCGAGGCGCAGGCGTACGGCCTGGAAGGCTCGATCTTCGTCGCCGGTGCGCTGGTGCAATGGTTGCGCGACGGCCTTGGCTTGATCGAGCGATCCGCGGACGTCGAGGCGCTGGCCGCGCAAGTGAGCGACAGCGGCGGCGTGACCATCGTGCCCGCGCTCGCGGGACTTGGCGCACCATTTTGGGATCCGGCGGCGCGCGGCACGATCCTCGGCTTGACCCGCGGTACCTCGGCGGCGCATCTGGCACGCGCCAGCCTGGAAGCGATCGCCTTCAGAACACGCGACGTGATCGAGGCCATGCGGGCCGCACAGGCAACGCCCATCGAAGCGCTTCGTGTCGACGGCGGGGCCACCACGGACGATCTGCTGTTGCAGATCCAGGCCGATCTTCTGGGAATGCCGATCCTGAGGCCGCGGATAACCGAGACCACGGCGTTGGGGGCCGCCATGCTGGCTGTGGTTGGGTCCTGCGCTATCAATCCGGATGAGCTCCAAGGCTGGTGGCGGGCTGGCGAACGTTTCGTACCAACGCTGGACCAGGAAACGCGCGACCGGCGTTACCGTACGTGGCAGCGCGCGTGCATGCGGGCCCGGAACTGGGCGACGGATTCCGGCCGGTGAGCGGCATGGATCGCGCCGAGAACCTGGTGCGGTTGCAGCGGAAACAATTCGACCTGCTGGTCATCGGCGGCGGTGCAACCGGGGCCGGTGTGGCGCTGGATGCCGCCACCCGCGGTCTTTCCGTGGCATTGGTCGAGCGCGATGATTTTGCCAGCGGGACCTCGAGCCGCTCGACCAAGCTGGTGCATGGCGGCGTACGCTATCTCGAAGCCGCGCTGACGCAGTTCGATCGCGCGCAATTCCATCTCGTGCGCGAGGCCCTGGCCGAACGCGCCATCCTGCTCAGAATCGCGCCGCATCTGGTGCACCCGCTGCGTACCGTGGTGCCGGCGTATTCACCCGTGCAGGCGATCTTTTATCGCGTCGGGCTATGGCTGTATGACCGCGCCGCAGGCAAAGCTGCAATCGGGCGCAGCCATTTCCTTTCGCGGAAGAAGATGCTTGCATCCTTTCCGCGCCTGCGTCGCCGCGGCTTGGTCGGCGGCGTCGCCTACTACGACGGCCAATTCGATGATGCACGCATGGCGATTGCCCTGCTGGTCACGGCCGCGCGCGCAGGGGCGGCGATCGTGAATCGTGCCGAGATCACATCGCTGCTGCAGAACGCCGGCCGGATTGCGGGCGGATGCGTATACGACCGGCTGAGCGGCCGGACATTCGAAGTGCGCGCACGCGCGGTGGTCAATGCGACCGGTCCCGGCAGCGATGCACTGCGCAGGATGGAGAACCCCGACGCTGCGCCGCTGCTGGCCCCGAGCCGCGGCACCCATCTCGCGTTCGATCGCACCTGGGCGCCTCGAGGCGACGGTCTCCTGATTCCGAAGACGTCCGACGGCCGGGTGCTGTTCCTGTTGCCCTGGCAGGGCTGCAGCATCGCAGGGACGACGGACATTGCCACCGAACCCTCGCCTTCACCCGAACCGAGCAACGGCGAGATCGATTACCTGCTCGGACAATTGGGTGAATGGCTGGAGCAGGCGCCCGACCGGGCGGCAGTGCGGGCGACCTGGGCAGGATTGCGGCCGCTGATCGCTGCGAATGCTGTCCGCACCGCCGACGTGGTGCGCGAGCATCACGTCGAAGTGGGACCCAAGGGCCTCGTGACCATCGCCGGCGGGAAGTGGACGACTTATCGCCTGATGGCCGAAGAAACCGTGGATCGCGCGATCCAAACGGCAGCACTGACAGCGCACGATCCTTGCCGCACCCGCGATCTCGTCCTCGCGGGTGCCGAGGGATTTCACGAGCAATGGGCGGAGGCACTGGCGGCGCGACACCATCTCGATGGCGACATCGCCGATCACCTTGCCCAGGCCTACGGCGCCCTCGCCGAAAATCTTCTGGCCGAGTCCGGCGGCAACGGCACCCGCCGCCTGGCCGGAAATCATCCGTACATCGAGGCCGAGGTGGGCTGGGCACGACGCCACGAAATGGCGATTACCGCGGATGATGTGCTTGCCCGCCGGACGCGTCTGGCCTTTCTCGATGCCGCCGCAGCCGTCGCAGCGCGGCCGCGCGTCGAGGAACTCCTCGCCGCACCGGACTGACGTCACTACAGATGGCATGCATCAAGTGCGATGCAAACCCGTCCAAACGGCACTTCGCCCGCGGTTTGATATTTGCATATCGTTGACAACGTGTTGTGATCGCAGTACCACTCGCGCTTCGTTCGCCGCGTGGGGAAGCCGGTCATGCACAGCAGACGAGTCCTTCAGTCGATCCCGAATCCCGTGGCGGTTGCCCGAACAGCGCTGTGCGCGCTGCGCGTATGCGCATCCCGCCGGGAACCGTCGCATATCGTTCGATCGCTTCTGTTGGTGCTCGCGGTTCCATGCTCGCTCGCGTTGGCCAGCGCTCCGGCTCTTGCAAAGGCTGCGTTGCCTCCGGACCTCGCCGCGAAGATCGACCACGTCGTCAACGAAGCGCTGGCCAAATCCGGTGTACCGAGTGCTTCAATCGCGGTGGTGCGCAACGGTGAACTCGTTTACGTACACGCCTACGGCGAAGCGCGCCTCGATCTTAAAACGCCTGCCGCGCCCGCGATGCGCTACGACGTCGGTTCGATCAGCAAGCAGTTCACCGCGGCGGCGATCCTGATGCTGCAGCAGCAGGGCAAGTTGAGCCTCGACGACAAGGTGGCGAAGTATTTCCCCGATCTCACGGAGGCCGACCGGATCACCTTGCGGCAACTGCTTTCGCACACCTCGGGCTATCCGGACTACTGGCCACAGGACTACCTGATGCCGGACCGGAAGCTCCCGACGACGCCGACGCAGATCATGGACCACTGGGCGAAGGAGCCGCTCAACTTCGCACCTGGGACGCAATGGCAATACAGCAATACCAATTATGTGATCGCCGGCGCGGTCATCGAAAAGATAACCGGACAAACGCCATTCGCGTTTCTCGAAAAGAACGTGTTTGCGCCGCTGGGGATCACCGACGCATACGACGCCAACCTGCATGCCCTCCCGGCCGGCGACGCCGGCGGCTATCACCGTTACGCATTGGGTCCGCTGCGCCCTTCGAAGGACGCAGGCGCGAACTGGATGTTCGGCGCGGGTGAACTTGCGATGACGGCAAGCGATCTTGCCAAGTGGGACATCGCAATGATCGACAACACCGTGCTCCAGCCCGCGTCGTGGAAGGCGATGGAAACCGACACGCTGCTGAGTGACGGTCTCGCCTCGAGCTACGGCCTGGGCGTGTTCGTCGGGCGCTTCGACGGCCACCGCATGATTTCGCACGATGGTGAAGCGCTCGGTTTCACCGCGGCGAATTACGTCTTCCCGGATGACCGCACCGCGGTCGTCGTGCTGACCAACCAGGACGCCGTCACGGCTTCCAACGTGATGGGACAGGCGATCGCGCAGGCGCTGTTCGAGGTGCACGAGCCCGGCGGCGCGAAGGCGCTGGCCCAGGCGAAGGCGATTTTCGCGGGACTGCAGCACGGGCGGTTCGACCGCAGCCTGTTCAGTCCGGATGCCAACAGCTATTTCGATGCCACTGCGCTGCACGACTACCAGACCAGCCTTGCACCGCTCGGCAAGCCACGTTCATTCACGATTCGCGGTGCGGAAAAGCGTGGCGGCATGCAGATGCGTGCGTACACCATCGCCTTTCCAAACACGAAGCTCGTGGCGATCACATATACCCTGCCCGACGGCAAGCTGGAGCAGTACATCGTTTTCCCCGCTGACTGAGGCCCGTGCCGCCCACCCGGCGTTCGTCTGATATTTCACTATCGTTGACATTTCGATGTTTGCGCCATAACAATCGCCGCACCGGTTCGGTTGCTATCTCGTCGGAGGTGGGGCATGAACAGCAAGCAGAACGGGTTGTCGGTGTGCCTTTCGGCCGCGATTGCTGCGGCACTTCTGGCTGCGCCGCGGGTGGATGCGCAAACCGCGCCACCTGACCAAAAACCCACCCAAACCGCTGCGCAGTCCAACCAGTCCGCCGGGCACGAGACCACGCTCGGGACCATCGTGGTCACTGCGACCAAACGCAGCGAGGAACTGCAGAAAGTTCCCATGCCGGTGTCGGTCATGACTTATCACGACATCCAGCGTGAGCACCTGCAGGACTTCATGGACTACACCGCTGCGGTTCCGGGACTCAATGTCGTGTCTGCCCAACCGGGGCTCACCGAACTCAGCATCCGCGGTATCGCTTCCGGTTCCCAGCAGCCGAGCGCCTCGGTCGGCGTCTACATCGACGATACCCCGTTCGGATCAAGCAGCGTGTTTGCGGTGGGTTCGGAGCTGACCCCGGACATCGATCCCGCCGACCTGGAACGCATCGAGGTTCTGCGTGGCCCACAGGGCACGCTGTACGGGGCGGGTGCGCTGGGCGGCGTGATCCGGTTCATCACCATTCCGCCCGATACCGGAAACTACTCGGGGCGCGTGCAAGTCGGCGGAACCAGCGTGGATGGCGGCGGCAACGGTTTCAGCGTGCACGGCATGGCCAACCTGCCGCTGGTCAAGGACAAGTTGGCAATCCGTGCCAACGTGTACGACGAGACCGATCCCGGTTTCATCAGCGATGCCGGATTGAACAAGACCGATGTGAACGAAAGCAAGATCAAGGGCGGACGCGTGTCGCTGCTGTGGACGCCCACCGACAGGACCTCGGTGCGCGTGACCGCGCTGGCGCAAAACCTCAACACCGAGAATGGCCCGACCGAAGCGCTGGATCCCAATACGCTGCTCCCGCTTTATGGCGACTTGCAGCAGCGCAGCGCCGCCCTGGGCGGGGATGCAATCGACGCACGCTATCGGCTCTACAACATCACCTTCGACACCGATTTGGGCTGGGCGAAGCTGATGTCCTCGAGCAGCTACAGCACCCTCGACGCGGTGACCAATGTCGACGCGACGCCACTCTTGTACCTGGGGCCCCAGGCCAACGGGCAGCCGTATGGCACGCTCGAGCAGGCGACGATACCCCAGACCAAGGCCACCCAGGAATTCCGTCTGTCGTCGCCGACGTCGCAAACCGTGGAATGGCTGGGCGGCGTGTTCTGGACCCGCGAGACCGGCAACAACGAACAGAACATCTACGCGAGCGACTACTACAGCGGAACCCCGGTGCCTTCGCCGGTCGGCACCATCGGCGGCGATTCGCAGCCGAGCACCTATGACGCCTGGGCCGCGTACGGAAGCATTACCTGGCACATCACGGACCGTTTCGACGTGGAAGCAGGCTTGCGCTACAGCCATGACAAGCAGCATTACACCGAAATCGGATACGGGCTGCTGTTCGGGGGCGTTCCGCCGACCGTGTTGCTCGACAAGCATTCCTCCGACAGCAGCACCACGTTTTCGTTGACGCCGACGTTCCACATCAACGACAACAACATGCTGTACGCGCGGATCGCATCGGGCTTCCTGCCCGGCGGTCCCAACGTCGTCCCGGTCGGTGTTCCCAATGTGCCGCCAACCTTCAGCCCGACCAAGCTGACCGATTACGAGGTGGGCCTGAAATCGACATCGGCGGACGACCGGCTGATGCTGGATTTGTCCGCGTACTACATCGACTGGACCAAGATTCCGCTGACCACGTTCGAGGACAATTTCACCTTCCTGACCAGTGGCGGCCAGGCCCAGAGCAAGGGGCTGGAAGCAACCGTCGCATGGATTCCAGCCACGGGCCTGAAGCTTTCGGTCAACGCTTCCTACAACGATGCCACCCTGACCAAGGACGCACCGTATCCATCCAACGGCAAACGCGGCGACCCGCTGCCTTATGCGCCGCAATTCACCCTCGGCCTCAACGGCGATTACGACTTCGCGCTCGGCGGCGGCTGGCATGGTTACGTGGGCGCCAGCTATCAGTACATTGACGAGCGCTCGACCGACTTCGCGTTCAGCTATCCGATCCCGGGTGTGCTGCCGCCACTCCCGTCGAGCCCCACCATTCCGGGCTACAACACCATCAATCTGCGCGCAGGCGTGAACCGCGACCAGTGGAGCATCAATGCCTACGTCAAGAACCTCACGAACCAGCGCGGGATCGTGCTGGGGAGCACCTTCGCGAATTACATGCCGGTCGCCGGAACGCTCAACCCGGTCACCGGGAAGGTGGAAGACAACGTGACGATCATTACGCCGCGTTTGTTCGGGATCTCGGTGAGCAGGGACTTCTGAGCGGATCGCATTGGGCATCAGCGGATCGCACCTGCCGCGTACGTCGGCACACTCGCCGAAGCAGCATTTCGCGATCCGGGATGAACGGCGGATTTCGAACCAACTCTCTTGCGGGGACAAAGCCATGTTGAAGCGTCTCATGTGGATGCTGTTTGCAGCAAGCGTCTGCCTGCCGTTCTGCACCGTGGCACAGGTGCCGTCCGCACCGCCTGCGCCCGCATCGTCTGCGCCGCCGTCAGCCGCCGCGGCACCTGCAACGACTGCCGCGCCGACCTCGGCGCCGCCACTCGATGCGCAGAATCTGCAGACGTTCTTCGATGGCCTGGTCCCGTACATGCTGAAACGCAACGATATCGCCGGCGCGGTGATCTCGGTGGTGAAGGACGGAAAGCCGATCTTTGCGCAGGGCTACGGTTACGCCAACGTCGCGAAGCGCTCGCCCGTCATTGCCGACCAGACGCTGTTCCGGATCGGCTCGGTGTCCAAGCTGGTCACCTGGACCGCGGTGATGCAACTCGTCGCGGCGGGCAAGATCGACCTCGACGCCGACGTGAACAAGTACCTGGATTTCAGGATCCCGGAGAAGTACGGCAAACCGATCACCATGCGCGACCTGATGACGATGACGCCCGGCTTCGCCGAGACCGTCAAGGACCTGTTCGTGCCGAACTCGAAGGATCTTTATCCCCTGGGCCGTTACCTGAAACAGCACATCCCGCCACGGATCTTTCCGCCCGGTGAGGTGGTTGCCTATTCCAACTACGGCGCCGCGCTGGCCGGATACATCGTGCAGCGCGTCTCGGGCGAGCCGTTCGACACCTATGTCGACGACCACATCCTGAAGCCGATGGGGATGACGCATTCGACCTTCGCGCAGCCGTTGCCGCCAGCGCTCGCGCCCGATCTCGCCACGGGCTACGCCACCGCCACCGGCAAGGTCATCATTCCGTTCGAACCCATCGTGCCGTATCCGGCAGGTTCGTTTACATCCACCGCCACGGACATGGCCAGGTTCATGATCATGCAGTTGCAGCAGGGCCAGTTCAATGGCACGTCCATCCTGCCGGCCGCGACCGCGCAACTGATGCACTCGCCTCATTACAACGCGGCGCCGGGCATCAACGGATACGACTTCGGCTTCTACCGGGAAAACCGGAACGGCCTGCGGATCATCGGGCACGCGGGTGACACGAGCGCCTTCCATACCGACCTGCACCTCCTGCTGGACAAGGACGTCGGGATCTTCATGTCCTTCAACAGCGCAGGCAAACCACCCAACGGCACTTCGGAGAGCGTGCGCACCTCGCTCTTTCACGCGTTCCTCGATCACTATTTCCCCTACACGCCGCCCGCACCGCCCACGGAAGCCTCCGCCAGGCGCGATGCGGCCCGGGTCGCAGGCTGGTACTGGGCGAGCCGTCGCGAGGACAGCGGGCTGCGCCTGTTGTTCATGCTCGGCCAGGCCCGCGTGTCGGCATTGCCGGACGGCGAGATCACGGTCAACATGCTGAAGGATCCGAGCGGTGCGGTGAAACATTGGCGCGAAGTGGGGCCGCTGCTCTACCAGCAGGTGAACGGACAGTCACACCTGAGTTTCGTTGCCAATCCGGACGGTTCGATCCGCTGGTGGGCGACCGACGACTTTCCTCCGGTCGAACTGTTCCAGCCGGTGCACGGCCTCGAGCAGCATGGCTTGTTCGTCCTGCTGACCGATATCGCCATCGCCGTGTTCGTGCTGACCTTGCTGGTCTGGATTGGTGGCGCGATCGCGCGGCGACATTTCCGTCGCACGCTCGTATTGGGACCGCACCAGTTCGAATTGCGGCTCGCGGCGCGGATCGGCGTGATCCTGATGCTCGCGGTCGTGGCGGTGTGGATGCTGTTCCTGGTCAAGTTCTCGCAGCCGCTTGCGCTGTTCCATTCCAATTTCGACGGATGGTTGACGGGACTGTACGTACTGGGGGCGCTCGGGGTTCTCGGCGGCATTGCGATCATCCTCGACGCGCTGTGGCGGATCGCACGCGGCCCGGGCGGCCTGCTGGCGCGCGTCAGCGAAGCGGTGCTTGGCCTGTGTGCGCTCTACGGCATCTGGGCGATCTTCGCCTACGGCCTGGTCAACTTCAATTTCCATTACTGACGTACCGTCCCCGGCCGTGCACAACGCATGCCGCGCCATGGAGCCGCTGGATCCACCCGTGACCGGCAACGCCGAACCCGTTGCCGGTCACTACCGCGAGCAGCTCGACCGCCGACTGCGCCTGCGCCACCTGGTGGTGTACGGCATGCTTTTCGTCGTGCCAATCGCGCCGATGGCCGTGTACGGATTCGTCGCGCGCGAAAGCTTCGGGATGGTGCCCTTCGTCTACGCGGTCGGCATCGTCGCGATGCTGTTCACGGCGCTCAGCTACAAGCAGATGAGCGGCGCCTTCCCGTACGCGGGCTCGGTGTATTCCTACGTGCAGCGCGGCTTGCACCCGTACGCGGGTTTCATTGCGGGCTGGATGATCCTGGCCGACTACCTTCTGATCCCTGCCCTGATTTATGCGTTCAGTGCCTCGTGGTTGCGGGGGCTGCTGCCGGCCGTGCCGCTCTGGGCCTGGGTGGTGGCGTTCGTCGTGATCAACACGTCGATCAACATGCTCGGCATCCGGCTGCAGGCGAGGACGCACCTTTCGCTGCTCGCCATCGAGATCATCGCGCTGATCGTGTTCCTGGTGCTGGCGATCGACTTCGTGTTCGTCGGGCATCACGGCGCCGGCGGCTGGTCGATTGCGCCCTTCTGGCAGCCGCAACACTGGAACGGGCGCTTCATCGCCACGGCCACTTCGATCGCGGTCCTGAGCTTTCTCGGATTCGACGCGATCAGCACACTCGCCGAAGAAACCCGCAATCCTCGCACCGCCATCGGCAATGCCACGGTGCTGACCTTGCTGTTGCTCGGCGGCATTTTCATTTTTGAAACGTACGTCGCGGCGCTGGCGCATCCGGACTACGCATCGCTCGATCCGCAACTGGGCTTCTTTGAGATCGCACGCGATGTCGGCGGCCCATGGCTGTATCTCTCACTGATCATCGTCAACGTGATAGCCGCCGGGATCGCCAACGCGGTGGCGGCGCAGGCAGCCATCTCGCGCATCCTGTTCTCGATGGGCCGCGATCGCGTGCTGCCCGGTTCGGGGTTCCTGTCCCACATCCACCCGCGGATGAAGACGCCCATCAACGCAACGCTGCTGGTCGCGGTGTTGTCGCTCGTGCTGGCCCTGCTGGTGCCGGGCGAGGCATTGTTGAAGCTGGTCAATTTCGGCGCGCTGACCGCCTTCATGCTTCTGAACATCACCGTGTTCGCGTTCTTCTTCGTGAAGCGCGGGGAGCACGACAAGCCCTTCCGCTACGCGGTGTTCCCGGCGCTGGGACTCGCCATCGTCGCGTTCGTATGGTCCGGATTCGACCGCATCACGTTCCTGTTCGGGGGTGCCTGGCTCGTGGCGGGCCTGATCGTCGGCGGGTTCAAGTTCCGCGGCAACGTGTCATTCGAAGCACCACCGTGAGCAAGGGAGACAACATGAACAACATGGAGCATCGCGGATTGCGCATGCACGCCGCCATCGAAAAGCGGCCCATGACTACGGCATTCCACATCACCGGCTACACCTTCACCGAGTTCGATGCGCTGGTGGTGAGCCTCCGGAAGGACCGCAAGACCGGCCACGGCGAGGCGCAGGGGGTCTACTACCACCAGGAAACCGCGGGCACGATGCTGACGCAGGTCGAGTTGCTGCGCGAACGCATCGAGCGGGGAATATCGCGTTCGGAACTGCTCGACTGCCTGCCCGCGGGAGGCGCGCGCAACGCGCTCGACTGTGCGTTGTGGGACCTCGAATCCAAGTGCACCGGCCAGCCGGTCTGGAAGCTCGCGGGTCTCGACCCGCCCAAACCCCTGATGACGACCATCACCATCGGTGCCGACGATCCCGCCGTGATGGCCGACCACGCGCGCGGATTCGGCGAGGCGCGTGCGCTGAAGCTCAAGCTCACCGATGACGAGTTCAATGCCGAGCGCGTGCGCGCCGTCCGCGCGGTACGCCCCGACGTCTGGTTGATGGTGGATGCCAATCAGGGCCTGACGCGCGAATCGTTCGCGCGCCTGCTGCCGGCGCTGGAACAAACGCGGGTCGCGCTGATCGAGCAACCTTTCCCCGTCGGGCGGGAAGACTGGCTGGACGGATTGGACTGCCCGATCCGCATCGCCGTGGACGAAAGCGTGCAGGACCACCGGGACCTGCAAAAGGTGGTCGGCCGCGCCGACACCATCAACATCAAGCTCGACAAGTCCGGGGGATTGACCGAGGCGCTCGCCACCGCCGAACAGGCGATCGAACTCGGCTTCGACCTGATGGTCGGCAACATGTCGGGCTCGTCGCTCGCGATGGCGCCCGCCTTCGTGCTGGGTCAGCGCTGCAAGGTGGTGGATCTGGACGGGCCGACTTATCTCCGCGAGGACTGGTCGCCGCCCGCGCGTTACGAACACGGGACGATCTGGTGCCCGGAAGCCCTGTGGGGCAACCCGGCTGCCGTTGCCGCATGAGTGCACCCGCCCATCGACACACAGGATTGCGTGACGTTCACCCGCCAATGATGTCGCACCATGACGCATGACCTGCAGCAGAAGCTGAAGAGCCGTTGGAAGACGTTTACCGCGTCGGAACAGAAAATCGCGGCGTATCTTCTGCAGAACCTGAACAGCTTGCCGTTCGAGACCGCGGCATCGCTGGGAAAGCGCGTCGACGTCAGCGCGATGACGGTCGGACGCTTCCTGCGCAAGCTCGGCTATGTCGGTGTCGGCGCGATGAAGGACGAGCTGCGCGGCGACGCGACCTGGCTGAAGTTGTACCGGAATCCATCACGATCCGGGAATGCCGCGTCCGATGCCGAACGGCTCGACGCGGAGATGCGTACGCTATCTGCGGTCTATGCATTGGCCCGCGGCGAGGAATGGCAGGCCATCGTTCGACTCCTGGCATCGGCCGAGCGGGTTTCGGTTGCCAGTTTTCAGCTCGGCAGCTTTCTCGGCATGACGTTCGCGACATTGCTGCAGCACGTCCGCCCCCGTGTCGCATTCGCGTCGGGACTGGACGGCGCCTATACCGACGTCCTGGTCGACTCCACTGAACGGAGCTGCGTCGTGCTGATCGACGACCGCCGCTACTCGCGGCACTTCCGTATCCTGGCCGAACAGGTTGCAGC
This sequence comes from Gammaproteobacteria bacterium, assembly GCA_021324095.1. GTDB lineage: Bacteria > Pseudomonadota > Gammaproteobacteria > Xanthomonadales > Rhodanobacteraceae > 66-474. The sequence goes on along the minus strand of JAJPJT010000022.1, from coordinate 20,269 downwards.
ACGCGGCATTCCGTTGATCATCATCACCGACGCGCAATGCTATTGGGCACGCCAATTGACCTCCCACGTGCTGATGATCCCCGTGAGCGGCGATCGCACTTGGCACAACTTCGGCGCCTTCACCGCCCTGTTCAGCCTGCTGCTGGACGGGGTGATAAGGGCGCTGGATGACGCGGTCTACGACCGCATCGAGCAGATCACCGACTTGCGCCAGAAGTTCATCGGATTCAGCGGGCCGGCACTCGCTGGAAGCCGAACGCATCCCGCCCCGCCGCGTACCGACGGCACGACGAACAGCGCACGTCGGGTGCGGAAACGCCCGTCGAACAGAGGATCTTGAGAGTTGGCTGCGGTCAGGCGCATGGGATCACCTTTCGAGTGGTGCGTCGTGGAGTCGTCACCCCGCCTGTCGATCCAAAGTTGTAACGATCACGTAACGCGATCCTCACGAGCCGCAGAGTAGCGTCGCCCGCTCGTTCACCGGGGAGGGCGGAACGATGGGGGCGGGGTATGGACAGGTTGCAGCGCACGCGCCTTTGGATCGCGTTGGAATCATACGCCGTCGCCACCAGCCTGCACCTCGCGCCCCACCTGCTAGCGGAAATGAGAAACACGCAGTCCTTCAGTTTGCGGCGGAGGGTATCACCAAACGCGATATGGGTGGCGATAGCCTGTGCCATTGATCTTTTTCTGCTATCTGCGATGCTCAGGCAGCACCACTTCTATTGGAACGTATTTGGAGCCATTGTTTTGCTTGCGGCGTGGGCATTATTAATTGTTTGGCTTAATTTTCGCTACACAATATCATGGAGCGGATCGGCTATTGTACAGACGGCATTCGGACTTGGGGAAATTTCGATAGCTGCAACAAACATAACTGCAATTAAATCAGAGACATCAAATACTCGTACGCTGATTATGGCGAATAGACCATATCGCCGAATTTCAGTTTATGGGGACGGTAAATTTATCGATATATCCCTTAAGCACTTCAAATTCGAAGATATACGTAAACTGATTGCTATTGTTCGAGATGCTCGACCGGATTTATCGATGAGTGAGTTGCCTAAAGCGTATACTTAAATGCTCATGGCTTCCCGAAACTATTGAGAATCGATAGTTTCTGACTGCTTGTCATGCTCAGAGGTGCAGGGGCGTTTGCGGTGGATACCGGCGCATTGCGGCACGTTGTCCGTTTGCATGCTATTAACCGTCGCGCCGTTCGCGCTGCGCCGCAGCGATCGCCTTCGCCAGATCGCGTTCGCGCTCGGTCGCTGCCGCCGCGAGCCCCGCGCGCGCGCCCTCCTGATCGGCGGCGTTGCGATTCTGGCTCAGCTTGTATCGGCCGACCAGGTTCTCGATCTGGATTTCGATGCCGACGATGTGGCGCATTTCCGCACGCACGTAATCGTCCGGAGCATCCGTCACGTGCCAGCGGTGTTTGCGCCCCGCCTCGTTGCGATCGACGAGCCGCGTCAGCAGCTTGTACAGGCGCGCGTCATCCTCGAACGTGACCAGCTTGCCGCGCACTTCGACTGCAAGATAATCCCACGTCGGCACCTGGCGCGGGTCGTCACGCTTGCCCGGATACCACGACGGCGAGACGTAGGCATGTGGGCCCTGGAACACGACCAGTGCGTCGGAACCGCCTTCGGGCACGCGCCACTGCGGGTTGTAACGCGCGAGATGGCCCACGAGCGTGCCATGCGGGCCGCGGTCGGCGTCGAGTTCCCACGGCAGATACGACGTCGCGTAACTGCCCTCCGAACACGTAACCAGCAAACCGAAATGCAGCTCTCGAATGGCCGAGTGCAGGACCTCGACACGGTCTTCGCGGAACGCGGGACTGGGATAAGCCATCGTTGGAGCCTTGCGTTGGAAGGGCGCGGCGGACCCGTCAGCGGCGCGGCGGGACGCGGATGGGCTCGCCCTCGTGCTGCCGATCCCACGCACGCAGTTCTTCGCGCAGGCCCGCGATCCTCTGGCGGCCGAGCGCGTTGTGGTCCTCGTCCTGCAATACGCCGCCCAACAGCTCGGCGATGCGCTGCGCGGCCGGCAACATCGCATCCCACGCATCGAGCGCCGAAACAGGACCGGGCAAGGTCGCGAAGAACGTCACCCCGGGCGTCGTCAATTCGGCGATCCGGGCCATGTCGAAGTGTCCCGGCTTCACCATGTTCGCCATGCTGAAAATCGGCCCCGCGTCCGGTCGGCCGTCCACCAGTCGGTGGAAAATGTGCATCGCGCCGAACCTGAGGCCCGCCTTCTCGGCCGCCACCACGATATCGCCCCCACCAAATGTCTCGCCTTCCGGCGCGGCCACGAACAGCGTCACGATGCGGTCGACCGGAAGCTCCTGCGAACGGCGGCCGGCCGTGGATTCCGGTTGCACCCGGGGTGCGGACTGACGCGACGACTCCGGGCCTTCGCGCCGTTCCGCGCTCATGGTCGCGCCGAGCCGATCCAGTTCGCGCTTGAGTGCGACATCGAGTTCGCCCTGCTGCGGCGGTTCGGAACCTGACGCGTCTTCCAGATCACCGGTGGAGGTATCGCCCAGCACGGGGTCGACGCGCGCATCATCGCGTTTGCGCGGAGTGATCCGCTTCCCCTGCCCCGGCCGGCGCGGACGCCCGAAGAAATAGATCGCGACGAGGATCACCACGCCGATCGCGGCGATGATGATGCGCAGGGTCGTGGCGGAAACACCGTCCATGCGCGGACTTTACCAAAAAATCAGGCTCAAACCGCAAAAGCAATCGGTTCGCGAAGATGCAAAGTGAGCGAAGAAGGCTAAAGAAAAGACGCATGAGGATCCTGCCTCAATCTTCGCTCTTGTCCTCATTTGCGTTCTTCGCGTCCTTTGCGGACCGCTTAACTCTTGGGTTCGATCGCAAGCAGCCAGATTGCTTACGCGGCGACGCCCGCCAAACGCGTCGCCTCGGCAAGATCCACCTGCACCAGGCGCGACACGCCGGGTTCGCGCATGGTGACGCCGCACAATTGGTGCGTCATTTCCATCGTGGCCTTGTTGTGGGTGACCACCAGGAATTGGACGCGCTCGGACATGTCGCGCACGAGTTGGCCGAAGCGGCCGATGTTGCCTTCGTCCATCGGCGCATCCACCTCGTCCAGCAGGCAGAACGGCGCCGGGTTCAGGTTGAAGATCGCCATCACCAGCGCCATGGCGGTCATTGCCTTTTCGCCGCCGGACAGCAGCGAGATGTGGCTGTTCCGCTTGCCCGGCGGACGCGCCATCATCGTGACGCCGGCGTCGAGCAAATCATCCCCCGTCAGTTCAAGATAGGCATGCCCGCCGCCGAACAATTTCGGAAAGAGGCTCTGGAATCCTGTGTTGACGCGATCGAAAGTGTCCTTGAAACGCTCACGGGTCTCGCGATCGATCTTGCGGATCGCGTTTTCCAGCGTTTCCAGTGCGGTCGTGAGGTCGGTCATCTGCGCATCGAGGTATTCCTTGCGCTGAGCGGCCTCGGCGTGCTCCGAAATCGCCGCGAGGTTGACCGGTTCCAGCCGCGCGATGCGGGCGTCGAGATCGGCGATCCTCTCCTGCCAGGCCTCCGGCTGGACTTCATCGGACAGGCTCGCCAGCAGGGGTTCGATTTCAAGGCCGGCTTCACGGATCGCATCGGCAAGCTGCTCCGCACGCAAGCGGTAGCCCTGCTCTTCCAGGCGCAATTTCTCCAGCGCGTCGCGCTCACCGGCCATGGCCTGCTCGGCGGCGTGCCGCGCCTGCTCGCGCTCCTGCAAAGCACTGGCGGATTCGTCCAGCGAACGCCGTGCCTCCACCATCTTGCGGTCCACGTTCAAGCGCTGGTCGAGGCATACCTGGCGTTCCTTCTCGAGCGCGGCGACGGGATCGCCCCCCGCAGCGAGACGGGCATCCAGTTCATCGCGATGCTTCGCGAGCTGCCCACGCTGCGCGTGCATCCGGGCCAACGACTGTTCCAGTGCGGCGAGGGTGACGCGCCTGGATTCCAGTGCGATCGCGTGACGATGCGCCGCATCCGACGCTTCCTGCGCGTCGGCGCGCGCGGCCTCGCGACGTTCCAGCAACTGTCGGCGCTCGGCTTCCAGCGCGACCCGCGCCTGCTCGTGTTCACCCATGTTGGCGACTGCGGTTTCCATGCGCGAACGCGCCGCCTGCAGCAACCGCTCGTTTTCCGCGAGCGCCGTTTCGATGTCGGCCTGCTCGGCATCGATGGCGGCGAGCCGCGCCCTCGCGCTGTCGATGCGACCCTGCCGGCTCTGCATCTCCCCCGCGAGTTCGGACAACCGGCGGTGCGCGCCATACAGATCGCGCTGGGCGTCGTCGCGCGCCTGCTCGGCCACGCGCCGCTGGTCACGCACTTCGGTCTGACGCTGCTGCAACTCCGCGATGCGCTTTTCGATCGCGGCGAGTTCGGTCGTCGCTTCCTGCAGCTCGCGCTCGCGCGCCAGTACGCCGACCTGGCCGCCTTCTGCTCTCCGCACGCGCGCGAAGCCGGGACCGAGCCACACGCCGTCGCGGGTAATCACCGTGTGCGCAGGCGCCAGCGTGGCCGCGATCACGCGCGCCTCGTCGACCGATGCGGCGGTGCGTACCTGCGCCAGCAGCGCGCGCGCCGCGGCCGGGCCGCTCGTTTCGGCGGCCAGCGTCCCCGCCGCATGCACATTCAACGTTTCAGCGCTGCCGACCAACGTGATGTCGGCTTTCGCGATCCCCGCAAGCTCGCTCGCATGCATCGCGGGATCGTCCACCAGCACGGCTTCCAGCATGCCGGCCAGCACGGTTTCCACCGCGCGATCCCAGCCATCGTTGACCTTCAGCCGCGCGCCAAGCCGCTCGCCGTCGGCCAAGCCGACCTTCTGCAGCCACTCGCGCGCGGCATCGCGATCACGACCCAACGCCGCGCGCTGCAAGGCTTCCAGCGAAGCGATCCTGCCGCGCAGGGTTTGCCGCTGCGCGTTGGCTTCGGCGAGCCAGGTCTGCGCCTGGCGCTCCTCGCCCAGCAGGCGCTCGGCGTCGGCTTTGTGGCGTTCAAGATTTTGCGAATGCGTTTCGATCTGCGCCTTGCAGGTCGCATGTTGTTCCGTGAGTCCATTCGCGGCGGCGGCGAGCGCGTCGAGATCGTAGTTCCTGCGCTCGTTGCGCAAGACTTCGCGGCGGCGCGAAAGGTCGAGCGCCTGGCGGTCAAGATGGTCGATATGCGTGCGTTCGACTTCGGCTTCACGCGAAGTGGTGGCCGTCTGCCCGCTGTGCATCTCCCAGCGTTGCTGCCACGCCGCGTGCGCTGCTTCGGCTTCGGTGAGCGCCCGCGCGGCCAGAGCGTCCGCCTCGTGCAGGCGCCCGGCTTCGGGCTCCGATTCAGCGATTGCCGCCTGCAACTCGTCGCGCTGCGCGGTATCGGCCTGGATGTGGTCGGCCAGTTCCGTCCACGCGCGTTCGGAATCCTCGCGGTCCTGTTGCAACCGTTCCAGCATTTCGCGGTGGTGCTTGATCTGCTGCTCGACCCGCGCGAGTTCGGCGCCCACCTTGTAGACCTCGGCCTGCACCGCATTCATGGCCTCGATGCGTTCCTGGTGCGCCACGCGGCCTTGCTCGATCTCCGCTTCGAGATGGCGCTGGGCCGCGAGCTTGCCTTCGAGCGCCGTCTCGGCTTCCCGCAGCACCTGCCGATGCGCTTCGAGTTGCGCGGTCACCGCGCGATAGTTCAGGCCGCGCAATTCCGCTTCGCGCAAGGACCGTTCTTCCTTCAATTTCTTCCACCGCTCGGCCGCGCGCGCCTGCCTGTTCAAATGGTCGAGCTGTTTTTCGACCTCCTCGCGCACGTCCTTGACGCGATCGAGGTTCTCGCGCGTGGCCTTGATGCGGCTCTCGGTTTCCTTGCGGCGTTCCTTGTAACGCGACACGCCGGCGGCCTCTTCGAGATGGATGCGCAACTGCTCGGGCCGCGATTCGACAATGTCTGAAATCACGCCCTGCTCGATGATCGAGTAGCTTCGCGCGCCGAGCCCCGTGCCGAGGAACAGGTCGGTAATGTCGCGCCGCCGGCAGCGCACGCCGTTCAGGTAGTAGTCCGACTGCGCATCGCGCCCGACGCTGCGCTTGACCGACACCTCATTGAAGGTCGCGTATTCGCCCGCCAAGGTGCCGTCGGAATTGTCGAAGATCAGTTCGACCGTGGCCTGCCCGACCGGTTTGCGCCCGGAGGACCCCGAGAAGATCACGTCCGTGATCGCCTCGCCGCGCAGGCGGCTGGCCGCGCTTTCGCCCATCACCCAGCGGATCGCATCGATGATGTTGGACTTGCCGCAACCGTTGGGGCCGCAAATGCCGGTGAGATTGGTGGGAAGGTGCAGGACGGTCGGATCCACGAACGACTTGAATCCGGCCAGCTTGATGGTGGACAGGCGCATGGGTCAGTGGTTGGGTGTCACGGCAACAGGGACAGGCCGACGAAGATGGCGCCGGGCGAATGCGCCACTGTGCCAAGTACCGCGTCCGGGCGCAACGAAAAGTTGTCCATTGATTCATGAATCATGGACTTGGAAGAGCAACTTCACGTACTTGCAAGGCACGTTGCCGTGGCACGGAACCAAAGAGCAGCTGGTCCGCAAAGGACGCAAGAACGCGAAGAAAGAATTCGCTTGATCTTTGCGTCCTTCGCGTTCTTGCTTGCAAATGCTCCTTGTCCATCTGGCTACGGCTCGTCCGGCGCACGGGCTTCGATCGCCAGCGCATGGATGCCATGGCCCATCAATTCGCCCAACGCGTCATAGATCATGCGGTGTTGCTGCATGCGCGGCTTGCCGGCAAACGCGCTGCTGGCGATGCGCACCCGGAAGTGCCCGCTGCCCTCGCCTGCGTGGCCGATGTGCATGTGGCCCTCGTCGATGACCTCAAGCCTGGTCGGCGCGAACGCCTCTTGCAGTCGCGCGCGGATGTCCTCGGTCGACGCGGCACTCACGGCAGGGTCTGGCGGAAAGGCCGCACAGTCACTTCGCGGTACACACCGGCTGCTCGATAAGGATCGTGGTCGGCCCATTCCTGCGCCGACTGGAGGTCCTCGAACTCGGCGATGATCAGGCTGCCGCTGAAACCCGCGGGACCGGGATCCTCCGCATCGATCGCCGGGAAGGGCCCGGCCAGCAGCAGGCGGCCTTCGTCCAATAACTTCTGCAGGCGCGCGACGTGCGCCGGCCGCACGGCCTTGCGCTTGTCCAGCGAGTTTTCGACATCGATGCCGGTGATGGCGTACCACATGAGGAGCTCAGGGGCGAGGGGCCAGGGACTAGAAAAAGCAGGATACCGGAACACGCTCGATCGGCCAGCCTCACTCGTCCCTCGCCCCTCTCCCCTCTTCCCTCGTCCCTGCTTCAGGCCGCATATACGGAAACAACAACACATCGCGGATCGACGCCGAATCGGTCAGCAGCATCACCAATCGATCGATGCCGACGCCAAGCCCCCCGGTCGGCGGCAGGCCGACTTCCAGCGCGCGGATGTAGTCGGCGTCGAAATGCATGGCTTCGTCGTCGCCGTGTTGCATCGCTTCGACCTGCGCGCGGAACCGAGCCGCCTGGTCCTCGGGGTCGTTCAACTCCGAGAACCCGTTGGCGAGTTCCTTGCCGCCCACGAACAGCTCGAAGCGGTCGGTGACCTCGGGATCGGCGTCATTGGCGCGCGCCAGCGGCGAGACTTCGGTCGGGTATTGCGTGATGAAGGTCGGCTGGATCAATGAGCCTTCCACGCTCTTTTCGAAAATCTCCAGCAGCAGCTTGCCCCAGCCGTAATCCTGCTTGATCGGAATTTTCAATCTTGCGCAGTGTGCGCGCAGCGCAGCCACGTCGCGCAATTCGCGTTCGGTGATTTCCGGATTGTGCTCGCGCACCGCATCGGCCAGCGACCAGCGCCGGAACGGCTTGCCCAGATCGATGTCGCGCCCCTCCCATTTCAGGTCGGTCGTGCCGAGCACGGCCCGCGCCGTCTCGCGCACCATGGCCTCGGTCAGGTCCATGATTTCCGTGTAGCTGGCGTAGGCCTGGTACAGCTCCAGCATCGTGAATTCGGGGTTGTGCCGGGTGGACACGCCCTCGTTGCGGAAGTTGCGGTTTATCTCGTATACGCGCTCGAAACCGCCGACCACGAGACGCTTCAGGTACAGCTCCGGCGCGACGCGCAAGTACAAATCGATGTCCAGCGCGTTATGGTGCGTCACGAACGGCCGGGCGGTGGCGCCTCCGGGAATCACGTGCATCATCGGCGTTTCGACTTCCATGAATCGGCGCGGCTCGGCTTCCAGCCACTGCCGGATGAAACCGATGACCCGCGAGCGCTTCTGGAAAACGTCGCGTGCCTCAGGCGTCACGATGAGATCCACGTAACGCTGGCGGTAGCGCTGTTCGACGTCGGCCAATCCGTGCCACTTGTCCGGCAACGGGCGCAACGACTTCGTGAGTAGCCGCAAGCCATCGACCTTCACCGACAACTCGCCGGTTTTGGTACGCATCAGCGTGCCCTCGGCGCCCGCGATATCGCCCACATCCCAGCCCTTGAACGCGTCGTAGGTGTCGCCAAGCGTGTCCTTCTGCAGGAACAACTGGATCGAACCCGTACGGTCCTGGATGCGTGCAAAACTTGCCTTCCCCATTACCCTTTTGCCCAGCAGGCGTCCAGCGACTTTCACGCGCCGCAGCTGCGCAGCCAAGGCATCGGCTTCGATGCCATGGGTTTCGCGCTGCAAATCATCCGCGAATGCATCGGGACGAAAATCGTTGGGGAACGCAACGCCCTGCTCGCGCAAGATCCGCAGCTTGTCGCGACGTTCGGCGATGAGCTTGTTTTCATCCTGCGCGGGTTGCGTGCCGGGGTTGTCGTTCACGGGGTTCAAATTGGTCAAGTGATCAGGGGCGAGGGGTGAGTAGAGAGGGCGCACTGTAGCTAAATTTTGGCAAGCTTGTTGTCCAGTGACTTGCGCAAACCCCTCAGGATACGACCAACTTCGTCGCAACAATCGAGAACCGAGGCTGCCTCACCTTCGTTCAACATGCCAAGACTCAAACACAATTCGATCTGCGTCTCGATCTCAGCCAATGAACCGCGTGAAATGGCAATGAAGCGCGCGAAATCGCGAGTTGCCCCACGCGCATGGCCCTCCGCGATATTCGACGGCACCGAAATGGCGCTTCGGCGAAGCTGCTGCACCAATCCGAAGCGTTCATCGGGCGGAAGCTTGGCGGTCAGAGCGTAGACGTGCTGCGCGAGCAGCATGGCCTCCCTCCATGCTTTCAGATCACGATAGGACTTGATCGGAGCACCCTCGCTACTCATCCCTCGCCCCTCGCTTTCACGACGCATCGGCGCGTTTCGCGCCGGCTTCCAGCCCCATCTTCAGGCTGGCTTCGATGAATTCGTCGAGATCGCCATCCAGCACGCGTTGTGTGTCGGTGCGTTCAACCCCGGTACGCAGATCCTTGATGCGCGACTGGTCCAGCACGTAATTGCGGATCTGGTTGCCCCAGCCGACGTCGGACTTGGTGGCTTCGACCGCGGCCTTCTCGGCGTTGCGCTTCTGCATCTCGGCTTCGTACAGTTTCGCCCGCAGCATCTTCATCGCCCGATCGCGGTTGGCGTGTTGTGAACGTTCGGTCTGGCAGGCCACGACGATACCGGAGGGCACATGCGTGATGCGCACCGCCGATTCGGTCTTGTTGACGTGCTGGCCGCCGGCGCCGGATGAGCGGTACACGTCGGTCTTGAGATCGGCCGGGTTGATCTCGATGTCGATGTCATCGTCAACCTCCGGCGATACGAATACCGACGCGAAGGAGGTATGCCGGCGGTTGTCGGAATCGAACGGTGATTTGCGCACCAGCCGGTGCACACCGATTTCGGTCTTCAGCCAGCCATAGGCATGATCGCCCGCGACCCGGAAGGTCGCCGATTTGATGCCGGCGACTTCGCCGTCGCTGGCTTCCAGCAGTTCGGTCTGCCAGCCGCGGTCCTCTGCCCATCTCAGGTACATCCGCAGCAGCATCTCGGCCCAATCCTGCGCCTCGGTGCCGCCGGCGCCGGCCTGGATATCCACGAACGCATTGGATGCATCCATCTCGCCGGCGAACATGCGCTGGAATTCCAGCTTGCCCACACGCGTTTCCAGCGAATCCACATCGTGCGCAACGGCTTGCACCGACGCGTCGTCACCCTCATCGGCGGAGAGGTCCAGCAGTTCGCCGGCATCCTCGAGCCCGTGGTCGATCCCGTCCAGCCCTTCCACGAATTCGGCCAGCCGCGCGCGCTCGCGCCCGAGGTCCTGCGCGCGCTGCGGATCGTCCCAGACGTTCGGGCTTTCCAGTTCGCGGGTTACTTCTTCCAGACGCTCACGCTTGGCCGGGTAGTCAAAGATACCCCCTAAGCGATTCGACGCGTTCGCGCAAATCCGCGATGCGGGCGCGGATCGGATTGATATCGAGCATGCGATGGTGGCCGAGAAAAGACGCGAATCTTAGCAAAGCGCGGCGGTTGCCGCATGCCTCGACCACGCCGCCCGGAAACAACGGCGTGCGGCTGGCGCCAAGCGGCAGCCGCCACGTCGCGGCTAAACGAATTTACCCACCCATTGAAGATACTTGTCGATGAAATTGCCCAGGAATTTGCGCACGCTTTCGTCGGTGACGCTGCCGTCTTCCGGGAACAACCCTTCCTTGTAGCGCACGAAAGCTTCAGGTTGCTGGAGCAGGGGTACGTCCAGAAACACGCAGACATTGCGCAGGTGCTGCTGCGCCAGGGCAGTCGACATCGCGCCGGCCGAGGTGCCGATCACCGCGCCGGGCTTGCCCGAGAACGCGCTGTGCCCGTACGGACGCGAGGCGATGTCGATGGCGTTCTTCAACACGCCGGGGATCGAGCGGTTGTACTCGGGCGTCACGAACAGGACCGCATCGCAGCCGTTGATTTCGTCCTTCAGCCGTTTGCAGACCGGCGGATAATCCGTGTCGAAATCCTGGTTGTAAAGCGGCAGATCGGCGATTCCGATGTGCCGAAACTCGGCGCGATCGCCTGCGATCTTCTCCAGTGCACGTGCCAATTGCTTGTTGAACGAACCCTTGCGGAGGCTTCCTACCAATACCGCGATGACGGGGCGCTGCTTGCTCATGCTGATTCCTTTTGCGATTTGTAAAAACCTGAGGCGGGCGCTCCGATCCGTGGAGCACTCGCACTCTCCATGTGCCCGCTATTCGGCCGCGCGCGCAGGCTTGACGAACTTCAGCGTCATCCGATCCGATTCGCCGATGGCCTTCATCTTCGCGTGCTCGGAATCCGGGCCCACCAGGTCGGGCGGGAGGCGGTGGACGTTGACGTCTTCGGGATCTTTCGGATTGCTGTTGATTTCCGACACGCCGGCCAGGCGGAAGCCGGCTTTCAAGCCAAGCTCGATCACGTAGTCTTCGGGCAGCCGATGCAATTGCTTCGAACTCACCGCCGCGTCGGCAAACGGTTTGGCGCGGTGCTCGGTGACGCCGAACACGCCGCCCGGTTTCAACACCGCGTAGGCCGCCTTGAACACCTTGTCCAGCGTCTCGGGACTGTTGTTCATCCAGTCGTGCAGGTTGCGGAAGGTCAGGACCATGTCGGCGGAGTTGTCGGGCCCGAGGTTCACCTGCGCCGGCGGCGCAAATGGAATGACCTTTTCGATATGGCCGTACACGGCAGGATCGGCCTTCAACTTCTGCTCGAATTTGCCCGGACCGTTGCCGCGTGGTGGCGGTGCCGCTTCGATGAGGTGGCCGTGCGCATACAGGAACGGCGCCAGGATCTCGGTGTACCAGCCGCCGCCGGGCGCGAGTTCGATCACCGTCATGTCCGGTTTGATGCCGAAGAATTCCAGCGTCTCTATCGGATGCCGGTATTGATCGCGCGCCTTGTTGGCGGCGGAGCGCCACTTGCCCGCGACGGCTTCCTTCAGCATCGTCGCCGTGCTGCCGGGCGCAATGGGCCCGGAGCTGCTCGCCGCGATCGACGCGCCCGTTGCCGCCAGCGCGCCGATCAACACAGAACTCGCCAATGCCCTGCCAACCGTCGTAGCCATCGCCCTGCCCTCCGGTGTAATCGGGCGAAACTAGCGCGCCTTGCGTAATGCCTCCGTGAACGCCGGGCGGGATCGGACCGCCTGCGAGGTGCGGCGGTGTCGCGATCGAGCCGGCACGCAGGCTGTTCGGGCGCCGGATGGTCGAACTTGGGCCTCGGCGGCCGAAAGTGGGAACATGGAGGCTCTCCTTCGGCCAAGGAAATCCCATGTCACGCCGCACGATCAATCTCGACGATACGCTGTACGATTATCTGCTGGCGCATTCCCTGCGCGAGCACCCGGAACAAACCGCCCTGCGCGAAGTCACGCGCAAGCACCCGCGCGGAGGCATGCAGATTTCTCCAGAGCAGGGCCAGTTCATGACGCTGCTCATCAAGCTGATCGGTGCGCGGCGCACGATCGAGATCGGCACCTTCACCGGCTACAGCGCATTGACCGTCGCACTTGCGCTCCCGGCGGACGGCAGGATCCTCGCCTGCGACATCAGCGACGAATACACGTCTGTCGGCAAGCCGTACTGGCAGCGAGCAGGCGTCGCCGACAAGATCGAGCTCGTGATCGCGCCGGCGACCGGGACGCTCGACGCCCGCATCGCCCGCGGCGAAACGGACCGCTACGATTTCGCCTTCATCGATGCCGACAAGGCGGGCTACGGCGCGTATTACGAGCGTTGCATGAAACTGGTCCGCCAAGGTGGATTGATCGCCTTCGACAACACCTTGTGGGATGGTGCGGTTGCCAAGCCTGCCGAAGACGACGACACACGCGCGCTGCAGGCTTTGAACGACAAGCTTCACGACGACCAGCGTATAGACGTGGCGATGTTGCCAATCGGCGATGGGCTGACGCTGGCGCGGAAGCGCTAGGAAATCAGCACGTTCCCGCGCTGACACGTACCCTACACACGCACTTTACACACCAATAACGCAGCCGCGCGCAGGCTCCGCGCGCGGCGTCCCAGGGCCACGACGTCCCCCTTCGCATTCGGGCCCCTTCAGGAGTCGATCATGAAACGGCTGCTCGTCGCGGGCTTCGCGCTCGCGCTGCTCTTTCCTGCGCTTGCGTTCGCGCAAAACCCGTTCAACGGAACCTGGAAGCTTGATCCGACCACGGTGCACCAAACTGGCGGCGAAGCCATGGTCATGTCATTGAAAAACGGCATGTACCACTGCAACTGCCATCCGCCCATCGCAGTCAAGGCCGACGGACAGGATCATCCGGTCAAGGGACACGACGGCTTCGATGCCGTTGCCATCAAAGTGGTGAATGACCACACCATCGAGAGGACATACAAGAAGGATGGCAAGGTCGTGTCCGAAGACACGATCACCGTCGCTGCGAACGGCAATACCGCCACGATAGAGTTCAACGACAACAACGGCTCCGACCATGCAACCGGCAGGGGCGTACTGAGGCGCGTCGCCAAGGGCACCCCCGGCTCGAATGCGGTCGCCGGGTCCTGGCGGCTCGATCATGTCGAGAGTGGGTCCGGCAATGTGTTCGATCCGACCTACAAGATCGAAGGCGATACCGTGACCTCCACCGCCGGTGGCGATTCCTATACCGCACAGCTCGGCGGCAAGGCGGTTCCGAACATGGTGAACGGCAAGGCCGACGGGACGGTGTCGGTAAGGATGTTGAACAAGAACACGCTGCGTGAAACCTACGCCAAGGATGGCAAGGTGACGAGTACCGCAACCATGACGGTCGCTTCCGACGGAAAAACCATGAAGATGGTTATCCACGACATGAAGTCCGGCGTCACCACGACCATGATCCACGACAAGGCGTAGGTCGCGACGAATTCCGCTGCTGCTTGCATGGACAGGCGACAGGCCCGGCGCAAGCCGGGCCTTGCGTTTGCCCGGACGCGAAACCGCTGCGAAAACCACGAGCAACCAGGCCAATCGTTTCGAAGGCTGCGTTCCGATGGATCGAGGAACGCTCATGCCGGTTCCACGTGCCGCACCAGCAGCCGCAGCGATTCGCAATCCTGCCAGTCGTTGAGGCTCAGCTCGTAAGCGGCACGCAGCGAAGCGTTGATCGGTATATCGCCGTCGGCGCTGAACCACACCGCCCGGTGCTCGCGCCCATCGCGCGGATCACGCAGACGCAAACGTCGGTGCGCGCCGTCCGCACCCATCGGCCGGCAATCCGCGCATTCGAACACGTTGTCGAACAATGGTGCCGGGAATCCCTGTCCCCACGGGCCGGCCAGTCGCAACTGGCGCGCGAGTTCCAGATCGAAATCCGGAGGCGCGAGTTCGCCGTCGCTCGCCAGCACGGGCTGCAGCGACTCCGGTGCGATGCGCTCGCGCACCACGGCGTCGAATGTTTCAGCGAACCTCGCATAGCTCGCAAGTTTCAGCGTCAGGCCCGCCGCCATCGCATGGCCGCCGAAGCGCACGATCATGCCGGGGCAGCGCACGTCCACTTCTGCCAGCGCATCACGGATGTGAAACCCGGGCACCGAGCGCGCCGAACCGCGCAATTCGTCGCCCGCGCCGGCCGGCGCGAACGCGACGACGGGCCGGTGCCGGCGCTCCTTCACCTTCGATGCGACGAGTCCGACCACACCGTGGTGCCAGAAGGGATCGAACACGCAAACACCTGTCGCGCTGTCCGCATCGATCTCGTTCAAGCCGGCGAGCGCGTCCTCGACCATCGACGTCTGCAAGTCACGGCGCTGCGCGTTGATGTCGTGCAATCGGCAGGCCAGTTCGCGCGCATGCGAGCGGTCGTCGGTCAACAGGCACTCGATCCCGATCGCCATGTCGTCGAGTCGCCCCGCCGCATTGAGGCGTGGACCGATCGCAAAGCCGAGATCCGCTGCGATCGCCGTCCGCGCGTCACGCCCGGATACTTCGAACAATGCTGCGATCCCCTCGCATGCCTTGCCAGCCCGCATTCTGCGCAGGCCACCTTCGACCAAAGCACGATTGTTGGCGTCCAACGGCACGAGGTCGGCCACGGTACCCAAGGCGACGAGATCCAGCAGGGTGGCAAGGTCCGGCTCGTCGCGATGCGCAAACGCGCCCTCCCCGCGCAATCGTGCGCGCAGCGCGAGCAGCAGATAGAACATCACGCCCACGCCACACAGCGCCTTGCTGGCGAAGTCTTCATCCGGAAGATTCGGATTCACGATGGCGTCGGCCGCCGGCAGCGCCGCGCCCGGCAGATGATGGTCTGTGACGATGACCTTGCTGCCGCGTGCCTTCGCGGCCGCCACGCCGGCGAGCGAAGCGATCCCGTTGTCGACGGTCACGATCAGGTCGGGCGCAGGTTGCATTGTGTCGACGAGCGCAGGCGTCAGTCCGTAGCCGTGGATCGCGCGATCGGGCACCGCGTAGCCGACATGCTGCGCGCCGAGCATGCGCAAGCCACGCACTGCGACGGCGCAACCGGTCGCGCCGTCGCAGTCGTAGTCGCCGGCGATCACGATGCGCTGTTGCCGGGCGATGGCTTCCGTCAGCAGGTCGACGGCGTGCTTGATGCCACCGAGGCCGTCGGGCGCCAGCAGCCCCGCCAGACGATGTCCGACCTCGTCCGGACAGGAGACGCCGCGCGCGGCATAGACGTGTTGCAGGACGGGATGAACCGTTGCGGGCCAGCCATGCGGCGGGGAAATCGGCGCACGCCGAATGATGCGCTGCGCCGGCGGCGTGGTCATCGCCGCCGCCAAAACCGCAGCCGGTGCGCGTGCCGCAACCGGAATCGTTCGCCGTCCGCGAACGTGAGTATGACGACATCGAAGCGGCGTTCGCGCAGCCAGCGCTCGAAATGCACCAGCCATCCTGCCGGGCCCTCGGCGTGTCCCGGTATGTCGAGATCGACCAGCACGTCGCCTGCGCGCGGCGCGGCCCCGATCGCTTCCGGCAACGGCTCCACCCGAACGGCCCCCGCCATTTTCGCCAGCCCGCGCACCACGTCGTCGACGCTCGCGACGGTTTGCACGCCGGACGCGACCGCTTCCGGCAGTGCCCCGGTGCCCCACAGCCAGAGCGCATTCACGGGCCGCCGGCCGGCCGCCACGCGGACCGCGTTCACCGGATGGGCATGCAGCAGAATCTGTGCCTCGTTGAACAGACGTCGCCACAAGCGCCCTGCCTCGCCCGCCGGCAGGCACTCCATCAAATCAACGCCGAGCGCGTCGGCGGGGCACGTGAAGGTTGCCGGCGGCGCGCCGTGCGGAAGATGCGCGCACCATTCCGACGGCGTGTCGACCGAGAGAGGCATCCCCGCATCACCGAACAATGGCCGCAACTCCGCCGCCAATTCCCCAGCTTCCGTTGCGGACAAGTCTGTCACCGGCCACGCCATCAGTCGTGCGCCAGTCGCCTCGCCCTGAATCCACGCGGGGTCGGCGCACAGCCATGCGCCCATTTTCGCGTCATCGGTATGGCAGAGGTGCCGCAACGCCGCCGATGGGATCGCGTCACCCGCAAAACGGAACAGCTCGCGCAGCACCGCCGTGCGCGCATCGGCTTTCGGCGGCAAGCGATCGCCGCGCGAGAGCCAGTGGCGGAACGCCGCGTTTTCGGTGACGCGTCCCAGCGGCGGCATCAGGACGTGCAGCATGCTCATGCGCTCGCCGCTTCCAGTTCTTCGAACCTCTGCAGCCATTCCGCTTCCAGTGCCGCCTTTTCTTCACGCAATGCACTCTGTTCGCGCCCGATGTCGGCGAGCACCGCGGTCGGACCTTCGTAGATTGCGGGATCGGCGAGGCGATCCTGGAAGTCGGCGAGTCTTGCATCGATGGCTGCGATACGCGCTTCGACCGCTTCAAGATGCTTGCGCAGGCCGCGTTGGCGCTCGCGCTCTGCGGCGGCTTCGCGGCGGCGCCCGCGCGGATCGGCGATTTGCGTCTTCGCTTCTTCGCGCCCGGCAGGCTCTCCGCTGCGGCCACGCAACCAGCGCGCGTAGTCGTCAAGATCACCATCGAACGGCTCGACCCTTCCATCCGCCACACGCCAGAAGCTGTCGCACACCAGCCCGAGCAGGTGCCGGTCGTGGGCGACCAGCACCAGTGCACCAGGATAGTCGTTGAGCGCATCGGCGAGCGCGCCGCGCATGTCCAGGTCGAGATGGTTCGTGGGTTCATCCAGCACCAGAAGGTTGGGCTTGCCCCAGGCGATCAACGCCAGCGCCAGTCGCGCGCGTTCGCCACCTGAAAATCCCTCGACGGGTTCGAACGCCCGATCACCCGCGAAGTGCCACTTGCCCAGCCAGTCGCGCAAGGCTTGCGGCGGCGCATCGCGCGCCAGCGCGCGCAAATGATCGAAGGGTGTTTCGCCGGCGCGCAGGCTTTCCACCGTGTGCTGCGCGAAATAGCCGATCGCGAGATCCCTGTGCGTGGTGCGCTCGCCGGCCAGCAGCGGAAGCTCGCCGACAAGCGACTTCACCAGCGTGGACTTGCCCGCGCCGTTGGGGCCGAGTAATCCGATGCGATCGCCGGCCTGGACGGAAAAGCTCACATGGCGCAAAACGGTGACATCAACGCGAGCGGCTCGCTGCGCTCGCTCCCCCTCACCCCAGCCCTCTCCCCTGGGGGAAGAGGGGGTTAAAAACGCGGCGCCACCGCGATAACCAGCATCCACGTGTTCCAGCTTCAGCATCGACTGCGGCAGGCGTTCGGGTGGCGGAAACCGGAACTCGAAGGCACGCTCGACTCGCACCGCTTCGGTGCCACCCAACTTTTCCAGGCGCTTGATCCGCGATTGCGCCTGGCGTGCCTTGGTGGCCTTGGCACGGAAGCGGTCGATGAAGGATTGCAGGTGCGCGCGTTCGGCCTGTTCCTTTGCATGCGCGGCCCGCTGCTGGTGCAGACGCTCCGCGCGCTGGCGCTCGAAATCGCTGTAGTTGCCCACGTACAGCCGTGCACTGCCCTGATCGAGGTGCAGGACGTGATCGACCGTGCCGTCGAGGAATTCGCGGTCGTGCGAAATCACCATCAGCGTGCGGGGGTAGCGGCGCAACCATTGTTCCAGCCACAGCACCGCGTCGAGATCGAGATGGTTGGTGGGTTCGTCCAGCAGCAACAGGTCCGACGGCGCCATCAGCGCGCGCGCGAGGTTCAGCCTCCCGCGCCAGCCGCCGGAAAACTCCGCGACGGGTATGTCGTGGGTATCCACCGCAAAACCGAGCCCGTGCAGGAGACGCCCCGCACGCGCACGGCCATCGTAGCCGCCGATTGCATCGATGCGATGGTGCGCGACGGCCGCGCCGGTGTGATCACCCATCTTCCGTGCACGCGCTTCTTCCGCCAGCGCCGCGGCAAGCTCGACATCTCCCCCCAGGACGTAATCGATGGCCGGGTCGGGCAGCGCCGGTGTCTCCTGCGCAACCGAGGCAATGCGCAGATTCGAAGGCAGGTCCAGCGTGCCGGCGTCGGCTTCCACTTCACCCAGGATCGCCGCAAAGAGGCTCGACTTGCCGCTGCCGTTGCGGCCGGCGACGCCGATCTTCCAGCCGTCGTGCAGCAGCGCATCGACGCCCGACAGCAACAGGCGCCCACCGCGGCGCAACGCGAAGTCGCGGAAGGCGATCACGCGTAGCGCACCCCCACGATTTCGTAATTGCGTTCGCCGCCCGGCGCGTTGAAGCCGAAACTGTCGCCCTCGTTCTTGCCGATCATCGCGCGCGCGATGGGCGATGACACCGCAATCAGGCCTTGCTTGATGTCGGCTTCCAGATCGCCAACGATCCGGTAGGTGACCTTGTCGCCGCTATCCGAATCTTCCAATTCCACCAGCGCACCAAATACGACCTTGCCACCTGCGTTCAGCGTGGCGGGGTCGATGATGTGCGCGGTCGCAAGCGCCGCCTCGATGGTGTGGATGCGGCCTTCGATGAAGCTTTGCTGCTCGCGCGCCGCGGCGTACTCCGCGTTCTCGCTCAAGTCGCCATGCGCGCGCGCTTCGGCGATCGCGGCAATGATCTTCGGCCGCTGCACTGATTTCAGTTGTTCCAGTTCCGCGCGCAGGCGCTCGGAACCGGCTTTGGTCATGGGGGCTCGCTGCATATGCGGGGCTCCTTTGTTGCTGTGAATACGGCCGCGGACGCGGTCCGCGATTGAACAAACCGGATAAGCGAAACCGCTCGCTCAGGCGACAGCGGCCACGTCGCCGGACGGGCGGGCTTCACGCCGGTCCAGCTCGGCGTGCAGTTCCTGCAGGCTGATCACACCGCCGCCTTCGCGATAGTCCAGCGAGTGCAGCAATGCCGCCGCGCCGGCAACCGTGGTCGAATAGGTGACGTGCTGCTGCAAGGCCGAGCGCCTGATGGAGAACGAGTCGGTGATCGCCTGGCGCCCTTCGGTGGTGTTGACGATGTACGCGATCTCGCCGTTCTTGATCGCATCGACGATGTGCGGCCGGCCCTCGAGCACCTTGTTGATGCGCTCGCATTCGATGCCGTGCTCGCGCAGGAATGCGCTGGTGCCTCCCGTCGCGATCAGACTGAAGCCGCGCCGCACCAGATCGCGTGCCACGTCCAGCAGACGCGGCTTGTCGGCATCGCGGACCGACAGGAACACCTTGCTTCCCGGTGGCGGCGCCGCGATGTGTGCGGCTTCGTGACCACGCGCGAAGGCTTCGCCGAAGCTCTTGCCCACGCCCATCACTTCGCCGGTCGAGCGCATCTCCGGCCCCAGGATCGGATCGACATTGGAGAATTTCAGAAACGGGAAGATCGCTTCCTTGACCGACCAGTAGTGCGGCACGCGCTCGTGCGTCGCGCCCTGCTGGGCGAGACTCTTGCCCGCCATGCAGCGCGCCGCGATCTTGGCCAGCGGACGGCCCGTGGCCTTGGACACGAACGGCACCGTGCGCGAAGCACGCGGGTTCACTTCGAGGATGTACACGTCGTCGCCCTGGATCGCGAATTGCGTGTTCATCAAGCCCACCACGCCCAGTTCGCGCGCCAGCAGCGTCACCTGGCGGCGCAATTCGTCCTGGATCTCGGGCGACAGCGAATACGGCGGCAACGAACACGACGAATCGCCCGAATGCACGCCGGCCTCCTCGATGTGCTGCATGATGCCGCCGATCAATACCTCGCCCTCGGCGTCGGCGATCACGTCCACGTCGACTTCCACCGCGTTGTCTAGGAAGCGGTCAAGCAGTACCGGCGACTTGTCCGACACCCGCACCGCGTCGCGAATGTAGCGCGCGAGGTCTTCATCG
>JAJPJT010000001.1 GCA_021324095.1 Gammaproteobacteria bacterium | reverse complement strand
GCCGGGCCACAGGCCGGAAGCATCGACGTCCGCGATGGTGTCTTCGGCGATGCGCTGCTGTTCGGCATTCGTGTAGAAGATCGCCGAGCGATAGCTGGTGCCGATGTCATTGCCCTGACGGTTGCGCGTGGTCGGGTCGTGGATCTGGAAGAAGAATTCCAGCAACTTGCGGTAATTCATTCGCGCGGGATCGAACACGATCTCGATCGACTCGGCGTGGCTGCCGTGGTTGCGGTACGTGGCATTTGGAACGTCACCGCCCGAATAGCCGACGCGTGTCGAAATGACGCCGGGCTGCTTGCGGATCAGGTCCTGCATGCCCCAGAAGCAGCCGCCGGCAAGGATGGCGCGTTCGGTGTGCGCAGTCATGACTGACGTCCTTCTTTGTCAAACAATTTACGGTACTCCCCATAGCCTTCCTTTTCCAGATCGGCAAGCGGAATGAAACGCAGCGACGCGGAATTGATGCAGTAACGCAATCCGCCACGGTCGCGCGGTCCATCATCGAACACATGTCCGAGATGGCTGTCGCCGTGTTTGGAGCGCACCTCCGTGCGCTCCATCCCGTGGCTCGCATCGTGCTTCTCGACGATGTTGGACGATTCCACCGGTTTGCTGAAGCTCGGCCAGCCGCAATGGCTCTGGAACTTGTCCAGCGACGTGAACAGCGGTTCGCCCGAAACGATGTCCACGTACAGTCCGGCTTCGCGGTGCTCGTTGAATTCGTTCTCGAATGGCCGTTCCGTGGCCGATTCCTGGGTCACGCGGTATTGCAGCGGCGTCAGGCGCGCAATCGCGTCGGGGGTTTTGCGGAAGTCGGACATGCTTGCGATTCGAGTAGGATTGAAGGGAAGAAAACCGCAGACCAACTACAGCAAATGGAGGTGGATTGTCTCAGCAACAAGACGCTATTCATGTTTCTTTCATGAGTCTTTCATTCGCTCCCCAGAACGAACAACGTCCGCCGCAGGGCTTCCTTCAAGTCGCCTGCCCAGATGCAGTCGCCTGAATAGATGTAAATATGTGCTTGCAATCACGTTAGCTGCAGGTTAACGTTGCAATGCGCTGTAACGAGGGCAACGCAAAGACCGCGTCTGACGGCCATCCGCCGCCGAACGCCATTGGGGTGCGGTCGTTGTGTTTCCGTTTTGGGGAGAAATGGGGCCAGGGCCGTGCCGTGCACACCTTCGGGGAGGCACGTCACATGCAACGCAGGGTTTGGGGTTCCGCAAAGGGCAGCAGGGTCATCCAGCGCAAGGCGCTGGCCATCGCGATCGCGGGTTCCGTCGCGGTCGCATTCTCCGGCGGCGCGTTCGCGCAGGCCATCACTGGCACCATCCACGGCACCGTTCCGGTCGCGCCGAACGAAACCATCCAGATCACCGGTGGCGCGGGCCTCAACCGCACGATTACGGTCGGACCATCCGGCGAATATGCCGTCACGCTGCCGGTCGGTACCTACACCGTATCGCTGCTGCAAAACGGCAAGGTCGTGCAGTCCAGAAGCAACGTGGTTCCTGTCGCCGCGGGTTCGGTCAACGTCAGTTTCTCGACCACGGCGGCGCCATCCGCCTCACAGACGCTGTCCACTGTCACCGTCACGGCGAACGCGATCCCCGCGATCGACATGGGGACCACCAACCAGGTCACCACGTTCACCCACGGCCAGTTGAACGCGTTGCCGATTGCGCGCAACGCCGAAAGCATCGCCTTGTTGTCGCCGGGCGTGGTTTCAGGCGCCACCGCGCTGGGCCAAGGCCCCAACGGCAATGGCTTTCTGGCCGTCGGCGGGGCGTCGATTGCCGAGAACGCTTACTTCGTCGACGGCATGAACACCACCGATGCACTGACCGGACAAGGTGCCGGCATCGAATTGCCATACGGATCCATCGAGCAGCAGCAGGTCTACGTCGCGGACCTCCCCGCCAAGTACGGCCGCGCGATCGGCGGCGTGGTCAACCAGATTGGCCGCTCGGGGTCCAACGAATGGCATTTCGGCTTCCGTGCGATCTGGGATCCGCGGCCTTTGCAGTCCAACTACCGCGACATCTACTGGGCCAATCCGTATTACGTGGCAAGCAATCCGAATCTTCCGCCCGGCTTTTTTGCGCCCGGTGGCGGTGGCAATCCCGCCGATCAGCCAGGGAATCTGAATCAGTACCGCAATGGCCAGAAGAGCTGGGAGACCATTTACGACGCCTATGTGAGTGGGCCGATCATCCCGGACAAGCTGTTTTTCTTTGCCTCGGTGGAGCAGGACAAGACCAAGGGCAACTACATCTCCGGCGTGGGATTCCCATTCAATGACTTCTACACCCAAAGCCAGCCCAAGGCCTACGCGAAGATCAACTGGAACATCAACGACAACAACATCCTGAGCGTGTCGGGCGTCCAGAACGCCAATCGGCTGTGGCAGGAAAACTACAATTTCAACTACAGCAATCTCACGACCGGCAGCTTTTCGAACATTCCGCCGGTCATGAAGAACAAGTTCACGATGTGGGTGGCCAATTACACGTCGTTCATTACCGACAACCTGACCCTGAACGCGATGCTGGGCAAGATGCACGGCGACTACATGACGTTCCAGCAGGCGTACCCGGGCTTCGACCCCAGCCTGCCGAACATCATCGGTGCCAGCAACGAGAATCCCGTCTACGCACCGACCCCAATCACCAATTCGAACCCGAGCGCGAACACCGGGTCACCCGCCCACCGCGACACCGTGATGAACTATCGCCTGTCGCTGGACTGGAAGCTGCCCTGGAACCTCTTTGGTACGCACGACGTATCGATCGGCATTGATAACATGCAGACTTGGGATCTCCATGACGGTCTCGTCGAAACCGGGCCGGGTTATTCCTGGGTCTATAGCCACGGCGATCCTGCCAAGGACATCATCTCGAGTCCCAGCCCCAGCATCCCGCCGTGGGTGGCGCCACCCGATACCAACCCGGCTGGCGCGACTGGCTACTACGTCGCCCAGGATATCTTCCAGACCGCGTCCAGCATACGTGTCGCCCAGCGCGCGCAATACATCCAGGACCAGTGGCAGGTCACGCCCGACTTGCTGTTGAGCCTGGGCGTGCGCAACGACCAGTTCACCAACTTCAACGCCAGCGGCCAGCCGTACATCAACCTGCACAAGCCGCAGTGGCAGCCGCGCCTCGGCTTCAGTTGGAATGCGCTGGGTGACGGCAGCCTGAAAGTGTTCGGCAATGCCGGACGCTATTACCTCGCCTTGCCGGCCGAAGTTGCGTTGCGTGGCGGCGGCAGCGCCTCCATTTACACGAACAGTTTTTTCACCTATACGGGCATCAATGCCAACGGCATCCCGCAGGGCCTGCAGCCAATCCCGTCGAACAACGGCGGACGTGCCGGCATGGGCGTTTCGGCCAACAACGAGTACGGCCAGTCGCTGAATCCGCTGCAGGTGGCGTCTTCCAACATCCAGGCGGAATATTCCGACAACTTCCAGTTGGGGGTGCAGAAGAAGTTCCAGTTCCTCGATACCACCTGGGTGGCCGGCGCGACCGGCCAGTTCAACAGGCTGGGGCGCATCATCGACGACTACGACGGCATGAACGAGCTCTGCGCCGCGGCTATTGCGCAAGGCGTGGTCTACCCCGGTGGCATTGGGCAGTGCGCACCGCTCCAACTCGGGTTCGTGCTGATCAACGACGGAGCAGGGCCCCAAGACGTTTACGTGGCGGATCCGAACGGGGCGTTGCACAAGATACAGCTGACGAAACAGGACCAGGGCTTTCAGCAGGGCGTCAAGCGCAACTACTACTCGGTGGACCTGAACCTGACACACCCCTTCGATGGCAAGTGGTTCGGCAAGCTCGACGTCGTGTACTCGCGCTCGTACGGCAATACCGAGGGTCCGGTGGATTCCTACATCGGTCAGGGTGGATCGTCGGTGTCGATCACCGAACAGTGGGATTACCCGCAACTGATGGAGTACTCGGACGGCACTCTGCCGAACAGCCAGAAATGGCAGTTCATCCTGTACGGCGCGTACGTGATCAATCCGCAGTGGCAGGTCGGCGGTACGCTGCTGGTCGGTTCCGGGCACCCACTGACTTGCCTGGGGCTCTACGGCCCGCAACAAACGGACCCTTTGGGCTACGGCAATGCTTACCACTGGTGCAACGGTCAGCCGGCGCCTCCGGGATCGACCGGGTATACGCAGTGGACCGAGCAGCTCAACCTCAACGCGACCTACAGCCCGAAGTTCGCGGAGCACCGGCTGCATTTCACGGTGCAGGTGTTCAACGTGTTCAATCAGCAGCGGACCGTCCAGTACCAGCCGTTCTTCGGTACGACCACGAATCCGAATCCAGGCTATCTGCTGCCGTTTTCGTCGTGCAACTCGGCCCAGACAGAGTGCATCGCGCCTTCGCCGACTACGCCGCCGCGTTTCGTGCGTTTCTCGATCGCGTACGATTTCTAGAATCACCAAGGTCGAAGCCTCTCCATTGCCGGGCCTTTGGCCCGGCAATTTTTTGGGTGCCGAACGTGTCTCTTCGCGACCCGCCAGCGGCGTGCTAGACTGTGCATCGCAAATGCAATGCATGAGATACCGTCATGAAAACCGCAACCCTGCCGTCGCTGCGTGTCGATCCTGAGCTGCGCCGAGCCGCTGAGGCCGTGTTGCGCAAAGGCGAAAGCCTGTCCGGTTTCATGGAGCAGTCGCTGCGCGACGAGGTGAACCGCCGCCGGATGCAGGCGGAGTTCGTTGCGCGTGGCATTGCTTCACGCGAGGAGGCGAAGCGGACGGGCGAATATTTCGAGGCTGATAGGGTGCATGCCGAGTTGCACGCAATGCTGGCCAAGGCCAAGGCGTGAGCTGGCGCGTCCGCTATACGCGGGCGGCGCGTGACGATCTGCGGCGGCTGTACGGCTTTTTGCTGGAGCGCGACCTCGCGCCTGCCGAGCGCGCGCTGGTTGCCATCGACAAAGCCGTGGAATTGCTCGGTCTGTTTCCGTTCTCTTGTCGCAAGGCCGATCCCAACGATCCGTTGCTGCGGGAACTGTTGGTTTCATTCGGCACGTCCGGCTACGTGGTTCTGTACGATATCGAGGACGATCATGTGGTGACGATCCTTGCGGTACGTCATCAGCG
>JAJPJT010000119.1 GCA_021324095.1 Gammaproteobacteria bacterium | reverse complement strand
CTGCGCGTCAAGAACGTGCTGAAGGACTACCCCGAGACCGTGCTGATCGGCCCCAACTGCCCCGGCATCATCACCCCGGGTGAGTGCAAGATCGGCATCATGCCGGGCCACATCCACAAGCCCGGCAAGGTCGCGATCGTGTCGCGCTCGGGGACGCTCACGTACGAAGCCGTGTTCCAGACCACCAATGCGGGACTGGGTCAGTCCACGGTGATCGGCATCGGCGGCGATCCCATCAACGGCATGAATTTCATCGATTGCCTGAAACTGTTCCAGGATGACAAGCAGACCGAAGGCATCATCATGGTCGGCGAGATCGGCGGCAGCGCCGAGGAAGAGGCCGCGGAGTTCATCGCCGAAAACGTCACCAAGCCGGTCGTTGCGTTCATCGCCGGCGCCACCGCGCCCGCGGGCAAGCGCATGGGCCATGCCGGCGCGATCATCTCCGGCGGCAAAGGCACCGCCGCGGGCAAGTTCGAAGCGCTGGAAAAAGCCGGCGTCACCACCGTGAAGTCGCCAGCCGACCTCGGGGCCACCCTTGCACGGAAGATGCAGCACTGAGCCTGCACGCGCACGTGAAACAGTAAAATGAAGGCCGCGATTTGTCGCGGCCTTCATGTATTCGGGAAATTGCATGGCCACGCTTCGACTCGCTCTCGCCCAGCTCGATTTCCCTGTTGGCGCGGTCGCAGCGAACGCGAAACGGATTCGCGCGCTGATGCGTGACGCGGCAAGAGGTGGCGCCGATCTGCTGGCCTGCCCGGAGCTCGCGCTGAGCGGTTACCCTCCCGAAGACTTGTTGCTGCGCCCGAGCTTTCTGGTTGCGTGCCAGTCGGAGCTCGACGCCCTCGCGGCAGAAGCGCACGACGTCGCTGCGCTGGTCGGCTTCCCCCACAGTACCGGCGCGGTCTACAACGCCGCGGCCTTGTTGCGCGAAGGCGGCGTCGCGCAGGTCGCGCACAAGCACGTGCTGCCCAATTACGGGGTATTCGACGACAAGCGGTATTTCCAGCCCGGACACGCGGTCACCGTGACAACATTGAACGGCGTGCGCATCGGCGTTTTGATCTGCGAGGATGCCTGGCAGCCCGAAGCCGCCGCCGCCGCCGCGCGTGCGGGCGCGGAGCTCGTCATCGTGATCAACGCCTCGCCGTTCGACACGGCCAAACAGGCGCAGCGCGAGGCGGTGCTGACGTCGCGCGCAAAGGAAACCGGGTGTGCGATCGCCTACCTCAACATGGTCGGTGGGCAGGATGAAGTGGTATACGACGGTGCCTCGTTGTTGGTGAACGGCGACGGCAGCATCGCCGCGCGCGCGCCGGCATTCGTGGATGCGCTGCTGTGGGCAGTCTTCGATTCCGGCCCGCGCCGGTGGGCCGCAGAGGACTGGCCGATTGCGGCAGACACCTCATCCGAAGCGACGCTGTATGCGGCGCTGGTGCGTGGCGTGCGCGACTACGTGGGCAAGAACGGATTCGAAGGCGTGTTGCTGGGGCTGTCCGGCGGCATCGATTCGGCGCTGACGCTGGCGATCGCGGTGGACGCGTTGGGTGCGGACAAGGTCACCGCGTTGATGCTGCCGTCCCGCTACACGTCGGAGCTGTCGCTGCGCGAAGCGCTCGCGCAGGCGCGCACGCAGGGCGTCGAATTCCTCGACGTGCCGATCAGCGGACCGGTGGACGCCGCCACCGCGGCGCTCGCGTCCGCGTGCGGCGAACTCTGCGACGTCGCGGCGCAGAATCTGCAATCGCGCAGCCGCGGCTTGCTGCTGATGGCCCTGTCGAACCAGACCGGCAAATTGTTGCTGACCACCGGCAACAAGAGCGAGATGGCGGTCGGCTACGCCACGTTGTACGGCGACATGTGCGGCGGCTATGCACCGCTGAAGGACGTGTACAAGACGCAGGTCTACCAGTTGGCAAGGTGGCGGAATGAAGCGGGGGACGAGGGGTCAGGGGCGAGGGGCGAAAAGCCGGGTGAATACCCGATTCCCCTTGCGGTGATCGAACGCGCGCCCTCGGCCGAATTGCGTGCCGGGCAGACCGATCAGGACTCGCTGCCGCCGTACGACGTGCTCGACGGCATCCTGAAACGTTGCATCGAGGGCGCCGAGTCGCAGGCGGAAATCGTCGCCGCGGGATACGCCGCGGACGACGTGCAGCGCGTCGTGCGCATGCTGTATGCCAGCGAGTTCAAGCGGCGGCAGGCCGCGCCAGGCCCGCGTGTCTCGACCTGCGCGTTCGGACGCGAGCGGCGGTATCCCATTTCGAACGCCTGGCGTTGACGGTCAGTTTTCCTTCCCCCGCTCGCGGGGAAGGTGCCCGACTACGGCGGACTGGATCGGCCGTGAACGGCGAAAGCCGGCCCAAGGGGCGAGCGCCAGGGATGGCGCGAGTAAAGGCGGAAGGGGGCTCGCCGGCGCGAATTGTTGCGAACCTTCTGTCTTTTTTTCGCATCCGCGCACTCGTGACTTCCGGCACGCTGACTGATGGCATCCTGACTTCAGGCACTTGAGCGGCGCTGCCGGCGGGCTGAGTCTGCGCGCATCGCTTTCGACGACGGTTGCGCCGAATGGATACACCGAGGCTGTCGAGGCTGTCCGCACTGGCCTGCTTGTTGTTTTCGATGTCGTGCGCGCTGCCGGCGCTGGCGGCGTCGCTCGACGTGCAGCCTCTCGTTTCCCGCGCCGATGCGCAGGTCGAAATCCGCGCTACCGGATTGCAACCCGGAGCGCTGGCGACCATTTCGGCCACGACCCGCGACAGCTCGGGCCAGCTGTGGCGTTCCGCTGTCACGTGCAAGGCCGATTCCACGGGCGTGGTCGATCTCGCGCAGTGCACGCCCGTCGGCACGCCGGCCAGCACCTATTCGAAAGCCGATCCCATGGGCCTGTTCTGGTCCATGCGCCAGCAGGATGGTGCGCCATTTTTCTTCCAGTTTCCCGATGCACCGGACGTCGCTTACGTCCTCACGCTTGCGGTGAATGGCAAGGTCATCCAGCGCGTTCCCATCATCCGGCAGCTCATGGCCGACGATGTCGTGCGCGAGAAACTGTCCGCGAGCAGCGATGGGGTCAGTGGCGTGGTGTTCCAGCCGGTGCTGCCCGCGCATGCCAAGCATGCAGCAGGTACACGGGTGTCCAAGCGATTTCCTGCGGTCATCCTGCTCGGGGGCTCGGGTGGCGGACATCCCTGGGACGACCTGGCCGCGTTGCTCGCTTCGCACGGTTACGTGACCCTGAGCCTCGCCTATTACAACGGTTTCGCTTCACCCGATCCGCCGCTGCCCGATGATCTTGTGAACATTCCCGTCGAAACGGTAGGGCGCGCGTTGGCGTGGCTCGAGAAGGATCCCGAAGTGGACACCGGCCGCATCGCGATCGTTGGTCATTCGCGCGGCAGCGAGCTTGCGCTGCTGAGCGCGGTTCATTACCCCGCGTTCAAGGCCGTGGTGGTGCTGGCCGGCAGTCCCGTGGCATGGCCAGGCATCGACTATCGCCGTGAGGTGCCGGCGTGGACGTTCGGAAAAAAGCCGGTGCCGTTTCTTCCCTCGATGTCCTACTTCGCCAGGGCCTACCACGAGCACAAGCCGCCGATCACCGCGTTCGAGGAGGCCTTGGACGACCAGGCGGCGGTGCAGGCCGCCTTCATCCCGATCCAGCGCATCGACGGGCCGATCCTGTTCCTGGGCGGCGATGCGGACGAGGTGTGGCCGAGTCGTCGCATGGCGGCGATGGCTATGGCCTGGTTGCACCGCCACCACCACCGGTTTGCCGATTCGCAAGAGATGTTTCCGGATGCGGGGCATTTCTTTTTCCAGCCCTACACGCCGGTTGAACACACGGTCGACTGGACGATCAGTGACCCGCAGGGCTCCACCACCATTCATTACGGCGGCACCCTGTCCGGAGACGCCCACACGGCGCCGCAGGCCTGGGCACGCATCATCGAGTTCCTGCACGCGTCGCTTGCGCGGCACGGCTGATCGCGCAACGACGAGATGCTCGTTGCGCGGCCGGTCTTTGCGCGATCAGTGCTCGCTCGTCAGCGGAATCAATCGATACATCCAGCTGCGGTGCTTGGGCCAGCCTTTCGGATTGCGCAGGTACGGGTGGTTGGGATAATTGAGCTTCAACACTTCGGTGGTCTGGTCGGCCAATTTCTGCTGGCCGAGCAGGTGGTAGCTCTTGGCCAGCACGGCGAGCGCATCGGCCACCTGCGGCGCGCGCTGGTAGTGCTCGATGATGTACTTGGCGCGGTCGGCCGCCGCGATGTACGCGTCGCGCTGGAGGTAGTACTCGGCGACGTTCAACTCCGCCTGCGCCAACTGGTTGCGCAGGTAGATCATGCGCTGGCGCGCGTCGGCGGCATAACGCGTGTCGGGGAATCGCGCGATGAGCGTGTTGAAGTCATCGAACGACTGCAGTGCGTAGCCTTGGTCGAACCGCGACGGACTGATCTTCGCGAGTTTCTGGACCGCGCTTTCGGTGCGGTCGAAGTTGATCAGCCCACGCAGGTAATAGGCGTACGCGATGTGCTTCTGGGTCGGGTAGGTCTTGATGAATTCGTTGATCGTCGAATACGCGTCGTCGTACTTGCCGTCCTTGTATTGTGCGTAAGCCAGTTCGATCTGCGACTGCTCGTTGTACGCGCCGTATGGGAACCGCGCGATCAGTTTCTGGTACACGGTTTCTGCCGAACCCCAGTTGCCTTCCTGTTCCAGACTGTGTGCGCGCTGGTACAACTGCTCGACCGTCATGTTGTTGAGGGTGTCGCGCGGGCCGTGGTGGAAAAGCGAGCACGCGCCGATGGCGAACAGCAGCGGCAGGATCAGCACGAATTTCAGCGGGGCGGAGCGTCGGGATGCCATCGGACGGGTCTTTGCGAACGCAGCACGTTGAACTGGATTTGGCATGATAGCGGAATCCGCATCTCCCAAGCGGCGGTTTGCCGGCGTGGCTGAACAGGAATTCCGCAAGAAAATCCCGGCCGATCTGGCCGGGCAACGCTTCGACCAGATTCTGCCGCGGTTGTTCCTTGGCCATTCGCGCGCGCGCCTCGCTGCCGAGGTCAAGGCCGGGCGGATCCGGCTGGACGGCCGCGAAGTGCCGCCGCGCACGCTCGTGCATGGTGGTGAACTGGCCGAGTGGGAACATGTCGAGGCACCTGTCGTGGGCGACCAGGCCGAGTCGATCGACCTCACGATCACCTTCGAGGATGCCGATCTGCTGGTCATCGACAAACCCGCGGGACTGGTGGTGCATCCGGGCGCGGGCAACCGCACCGGCACCTTGTTGAACGCGCTCCTGCACCACGATCCCAAGCTCGCGCAAATTCCGCGTGCGGGCATCGTGCACCGGCTGGACAAGGAAACTTCCGGCCTGCTGGTGGTCGCGCGCACGTTGCCCGCGCATACCGCATTGACCCGAATGCTGGCCGCGCGCGACGTCCATCGCCGCTACGCCGCGATCGTCAATGGCGTGCCGGTCGCGGGTGGCACTATCGATGCACCCATGGATCGACATCCCACCGACCGCCTGCGTCGCGCGGTGCGCGAGGGTGGCCGGCCGGCCGTCACCCACTACCGCGTGCGCGAGAAATTTCGCGCGCACGCGTTGCTGCAATGCGAACTGGAAACGGGCCGCACCCACCAGATCCGCGTGCATATGGCCCATGCAGGTTTTCCGCTGACGGGCGATCCGCTGTACGGTCGCGGTCTGAAGCTGCCGCGCGGCGCGACGCCGCGTCTGGCGGATGCGCTGCGCGGGTTCAAACGCCAGGCGCTGCACGCCGAACACCTCGCGTTCGCACATCCCGTCACGGGCGAAGCGCTCGCGCTCGATGCCGAACCGCCGCGCGATTTCCTCGATTTGCTGGATGCGTTGCGGGAAGATGCCGCGGGCGCGGGGGAGTCATGACGCGAATGCGAGGGCGTCGGCTTTGCTCGTCATTCCGGCGAAGGCCGGGATCCATTTGCCATAAAAGCGTGTCGCGATGCCGATAAATATTTGCAAGGACACGATGGGTCCCCCCGATGCGTGGATCATTCCCGACTGGCCAGCGCCGCCGAACGTGCGTGCGGTGACCACCACGCGCGAAGGTCCGGAATCGTCGTTGCCGTCACCGTTCGGTTTCAATCTCGGGACGCGCTGCGGCGACGATCCCGGGACGGTCAACATGAATCGCGCATTCCTGCGGGATGTGCTGTCGTTGCCGTCGGAACCGCGCTGGCTGCGGCAGGTACACGGCACGGTGGTCGCAAGATTTTCCCCTCTCCCGCTTGCGGGAGAGGGCAGTCCGCGCGAAGCGCGGACGGGTGAGGGGAATTCTTCGAGTGAGATTCCCGACGAACCTGTAGCCGACGCCGCCGTCACGCACACACCCGGCGTGGTACTGGCGATCCAGACCGCCGATTGCCTGCCGGTGCTGTTCTGTGCCGGAGACGGTTCGGAAATCGCCGCCGCGCACGCGGGGTGGCGCGGGCTTTCGGCGGGCGTGCTGGAAGCGACGCTCGCCGCGACGCAAACGCCGCGAAAAAAAATGATCGCGTGGCTCGGCCCTGCCATTGCAGCAAAGAGCTACGAGGTGGGCGGCGAGGTGCGCGATGCTTTCATGGCGCATGACGTTGCCGCGGCGTCGGCATTCACCGCCACGCGGCCCGGTCACTGGTCATGCGATCTCTACGAACTCGCGCGCCAGCGCCTGCACGCTGCGGGTATCGAACGCATCTTCGGTGGCGACCTGGATACCTTCACCTGTCCGTGCCTGCATTCGTATCGTCGTGGCGGCGCGCGCAGCGGGCGGATGGCGAGCCTGGTGTGGCTGCTCGCTTGACATACCATATTTGTACTAGCCACAATGCGGCATGTGGACGATCCTCGAGACTCGGCAGGCGGACAAGGAGCTCTCGTCCGGACGCGTGCCAGTCGAGACACTCAAGCGATACGAGAAATGGAAAGACATCGCCATGCTTTCCGGGCCACAGGGCCTGCGCCTCATCAGGGGCTTTCGGGACGAGGCTCTGTCTGGCGACTGGAAGGGCCATCGCTCCTCCCGGCTCAACGAGCAATGGCGGGTCATCTACTCCGTGAAGGCTGACGTCATGGTCGTCCAGGTCGTACGCGTCACAGCTCATGACTATCGGAACCGTTGACATGCACAAACTCATTCCCGCCAGGAAGCGCGTTGATGTCACCCCCGGCGAGTCGGTGCGGATCATCCGCGAGCTGCAGGGCCTCAGCCAGACCCAACTTTCAGCCCTGTGCGGCATTGCCCAAACCACCATCTCCAGCATCGAGAATGGTCGCGTCAACCTGGGCGTGGAGCGGGCCAAGGTGCTGGGCGCCGCCCTGCACTGCCATCCGGCTGTCCTCGTGTTCCCCGGCTGGCAGCTTGAGTCTGCTGCCTGATCATTCTGATGGTGAGCCTGCTCTGGAAGTTGCCGCCGACCGGCTGAAGGCGTATACCACGCACGTCGTTCGGAGTGTAGCCGCGATGTCGCGCAGCGCTGTGGTGTGGTGGCTGGGGTTCATGGTTGCCGGTTCGGCCGTGCCAGCCTTCGCCGCAGGCGTGTCTCGTCCAACGCAGGCGCAAGTCGAGCAGGCGGTGATCGCCGCGATACCTGCGTGGCATGGCCAGAAGGCAACGATCCTCAAGTATCTCGATTTGACACAGCCATTTGCGACGACCACGCCTTGGGCACTCGTGGTTGCGCAAGACCCGCATCAGCGCGACGTCGATCCGATGGGTGACACGGATTCGCCAATCGCAGTGTGCCTGGTACGTGGCGTACGACCGCATTGCAGTGAATTTCACGAGCGCGTTACGAATCTGTCCGGCGAACCGAGCTGGTATGCAAAATGGTATGCGAAGCACTTCACGCCCGACCGCATGTTTGGTCTCGGTGCGGCGCGCATTGTCCATGTGGGCCCGGCTCAGGCGCGACCA
Organism: Gammaproteobacteria bacterium; assembly: GCA_021324095.1. GTDB lineage: Bacteria > Pseudomonadota > Gammaproteobacteria > Xanthomonadales > Rhodanobacteraceae > 66-474. The sequence continues at coordinate 38,437 of JAJPJT010000119.1, read as the reverse complement.
CTGCTTTTGCTGAAGACGGGCAATGCAAGATCGCTAGACGGCAACACGGATGTGCGCACGCTGCTCTATCGCTACGATCACCGAGAGGGTGGTTTCCGCTTGGTGTTCGTCAACGACAGCGCGGGCAGCAACAACAACCAGGAAGCACATTTCATCGAGCATGGACCGTTGCAAGGTGATGAGATCGTCGATTTTCCGACCGAGCACCCGCCCTACGCGTACTGGATAGAAGTGTTCGCGCCGCGGACCAATGGGCCGTACCGGCGCATCATCCGCTATCGCAGCATCACCCACTACGGTGACCGCAATCCGTTGCCGGTTGCAGATTCCGAGATGCCAGAGATCATGAAACGCCTTGGCGTCTGGGAGGTCGGTGAAGCGGTGCCGATTCCTGCGGACGCACCGGCCGGCTGCGCGCCGCTGGTGCTGCGGCACGGGGAAGCATGGTGCAAGTCCCTCCGCATCCCCTCACCGCCGCAGCAACAGCAGCGGCGGCGTGCGCAGCACCTTGCGGGTGCCGGCAAGGCCCAGTGCCGCCACGACGACGGCACACACCACTGCCGCGATGACCAGCGACGGCCACGGCGGCGAGAACTCGCGGATGCGGAACACCGTGCGTGCGAGCCATGCGCCGCCTCCCGCCGCGGCGAGCAGCGCGGTCAATCCAGCGATCGCGCCCAGCAATCCGAATTCGCACAGCGCCGCCGCGCGCAGCTGCCCGCGCCGCGCACCCAGCGTGCGCAACAGTGCGGCTTCGTGTCGGCGCTCGGCGGCGCTCATGGTCAGCGCGGCGGCGAGCACGAGCGCCCCCGCGATCAGGCTGAAGGCCAGCACCCAGCGCGCCGCGGCGGTGACCTGCGCGACGATCTGGCGGGCGCGGTCGAGCAACTGGTCCACGTCGATCAATGACAGGCTGGGGAAGTCGCGCGAGAACGTGGCGAGCGCCTGCGCGTGGCCGGGCGGCAAATAGAAACTCGCGATCCATGTGTGCGGCAGCGTTTCTCCGTGGGCGGGATCGAGCATCACGAAGAAGTTGACGTTGAATCGGCTCCAATCCACTTCGCGGATGCTGGTGAGCCTCGCATCGATGCGCTGGTTGCCGATGAGGAACCCCAGCGTGTCGCCAAGATGAAGACCAAAGCGGTGGATCCATGCGATGTCGAGCGAGACTTCGGCTTCGCGCGGTTGCGCCGTGAACCAGTGGCCGGCGATCACGCGGTTGGCCGGCGGCAGGGAATCGCTCCACGACAGGCGCACCTGCTGCGACGCGTCGCGGCTGATGTCGCGGCCACGGAACGGCGTCGTTTCGACGTCCACGCCATCGATCGAGACCAGCTTGCCGACGGCGACGGGCATGTCATTGAAGCGTGTCGCGCCGAGTCTTTGCAACGCATTGCGCACGTCGGCGCGTTGTGCGGACTGCAGGTTGATCACGAACCAGTTCGGCGTGTCGCGCGGCAACTCGCGCCGCCAGTTGTCGAGCAGCGCGGGTGCGACCACGGCGAGCAGCAGCAGCGCGGTCAATCCGAGCGCGATGGCGCAGCTCTGCAACAGGCTCAGTCCCCGGCGCCGTGTCAGCGCGCTGGTGCCGAGGCGCAATGCCGGATTCAGCCGTGCGGCATGGCGGCGGATCAGCCAGATCAGTGACAGCGTCAGGATGGAAGTGAAGGCTGCGGCGCCGGCGAGGCACGCGGCCAGCACGCCCGCAAGTTTCCAGCTTCCGGTCTCGAGCGCGATCAGTCCCACCGCGACCAGCACCGGTACCAGGTACAACGCGTCAAAGCCCCGTGTTGTTTGCGCCGCGCTGCGGCGGAACACCGCGATCGGCGGCACCGATTTCAATCGCGCCAGCGGCGGCAACGCGAACCCGACCAGCACGGCAAGTGCGATGCCGGCGGCAGCAAAGGCCGGGCCGATCGGCAGCGGTGCCTGGCGTGCGGCCGGCGGCAGCAGTCCGTTCGCATATGCGAATGCCGCGGACGCGAGCCCCAGCGCGATGCCGACGCCGGCGAGCGCCGCGAGCACACTGGGCACCGCCAGTGTCCAGGCGAGATTCCCGAATGCGAACCGCGACGAAGCACCGAGCGCGCGCAGCAGCGCGATCTCGTCGGTCTTGCGGCGTGCGTAACGTTGAGCCGACAGCGCGACCGCGATCCCGGCCAGCAACGCCGCGAGCAGCGCGGAAAGGCGAAGGAACGTGCCCGCACGATCGAACGCCACGGCCAGCCGTTGCTGTACTTCGTCCGGTGTAACGAGATGCGCGTCGGTGGGCAGATGCACCCTGGCCCACGCACGGTACGCCGCGACCGGTCCTGCGGCACCCGCGACCAGCAATTGATGGCGCGCGCGACTGCCGGTCCCGAGCAGCCCGGTGGACTCGGCATCCGCAAGCGCCATCACCGCGCGCGGTGCGAGCGCAATCAGGTCGCTCGCGCCGGGCTGCTGTTCGATGAGGCCGGCAATCACGAGATTCGTCCCGCCCACCTGCACGCGGTCGCCCAGCTCGAGTCCGAGCGCCACCAGCGCGCGATGATCGAGATAGACGGAACCCGCGGGCGGGCCGTGCGTGATATGGCTTTCACCATCCCGCGTCTGCACGACCAGCTTGCCGCGCAGCGGCCACGCAGCGTCGGCCGCAGTCACCGTGAGCAACTGACTGTGATCGTTGGCGAAAGCGACGCTGGGAAACCCCGCCACGCGGCTGGTGCGCAGGCCGAGCGCCTTCGCGTGCTCGACAAACGACCGCGGCAGCGGTGATGCGGCATCGATGCCGAGGTCGCCGCCGATCAGTTCGGCCGCGCTCATCAGCACCGCGCGCTGCACCCGCGCCGCCAGCGTCGCAACCGCGCCCAGCGCGATCACCGACAGCAGCAATGCGGCGACGAGCGTGCGCAGTTCGGGCAGCCGCCACTCGCGGCGCAGCGTGCGCAGCGCTAGGCGCGGGACGATCATCGGGCGTGCGCCACGAGGCGACCGTCGACGAGGTCGTGCACGCGCGTGCAGCGCGACGCGAGTGCGAGGTCGTGGGTCACGAGCACCAGCGTGGTGCGATGCTCGCGATTGAGCCGGAACAACAGGTCGGCGATGCCGTCGCGTGAATGGTGATCGAGATTGCCGGTGGGCTCATCGGCGAACAGGATGCGCGGCCCGTGCACGAAGGCTCGTGCGATCGCCACCCGCTGCTGCTCGCCGCCGGACAACTGGTAGGGGTAATGGGCACCGCGTGCGCGCAGACCCACCGCATCGAGCGCCTCGCGCGCGCGCGTCGTCGCGTTCGACGTCGCGTCCAGTTCAAGCGGCAGCAACACGTTTTCCTCGGCGGTCAGCGCCGGCAGCAGGTGGAAGGACTGGAACACGAAACCGACCAGCTTGAGCCGCAATTGCGCGCGTGTTTCCTCGTCCATGGCTTCAAGCGCGTGCCCCTCCAGCCGCACGCTGCCGCGACTCGGCAGGTCCAGGCCCGCCAGCAGGCCCAGCAAGGTGGTTTTGCCGGAACCCGACGCGCCGGTGATCGCGACGGTTTCCCCGGCGTTCACTTCCAGACTGACATCGTCAAGAATATCGAGGCGGCCCGTCGGCCCTTCGACGTGCTTGCCCAGACCTGTCGCGGAAATGAGCGCCATGCGTGTGCCGTCGTCCATCCTGCCGTTGTCCATCGTGTGGTGCCTTGTGTTGTTGTTGCCGCTGCATGCGTTCGCGGCCTCGCCGCCGCGCACGATCCTGCTGCTGGGCGACTCGCTGTCCGCCGCCCACAATATCGAATTGGACAAGGCGTGGCCCACGTTGCTGGAGAAGCGTCTCGCCGATATGCGTCCGCCGCGTCGACTCGTCAATGCCAGCATCAGCGGTGAAACGACCACCTCCGGGTTGACGCGATTGCCCGATTTGCTCAAGCGCCATCATCCGTATCTGGTGATCCTGGAACTCGGCGCCAACGACGGGTTGCGCGGCCTGCCATTGTCCGAAATCCGCGCCAATCTCGCGGCGATGGTCAAGCAAAGCCAGGCCAGCGGCGCGAGGGTACTTCTGCTCGGCATCGAATTGCCGGTGAACTACGGGCCCCAGTACCGGAACGGCTTGCGCGCGATCTATGCAGGGCTCGCCAAGAACGACCACACCGGATTGGTGCCGTTCCTGCTGCAGGGCATCGCGCTCCACCCGTCGTTGATGCAGTCCGACGGACTGCACCCGACCGCCGCCGCGCAACCCCGCGTGTTGGCGAACGTGTGGACGGCGTTGGCGCCGATGCTGGGCGCGCAGGGTTGACCGGTGCGTGTCGTGGCAGCCACTCGGGACAACCTCGATGCCGCGTGCGCCGTCATCGCCGAATGTCAGGAAGCGCTCGCAGCACAAGGGCTTTTCCAATGGGACGCGCAGTATCCCAGCCGTTCCTTTTTTCGGGAAGCCATCGCGGCCGGGCACCTGCATGTCTTGTTCGACGGTGACGACATCGCCGGCCTCGCGGTGCTCGATGGTTCCCAGCCGCCCGAATGGGCTGCAGCCACATGGAACCATCAGGACGGCCCTTTCCTGGTGATCCACGCCTTCGCCGTTTCGCCGCGCGTCCAGCGCCGCGGCCACGGCGGTTTTCTACTGGCGTTCTGCGAAGACGCCGCACGAGCGCGCGGCTGCAGAAGCATTCGCATCGATGCCTTCTCGGAAAACGCGGGCGCGCTCCGATTCTGGGAGCAGCACGGTTACCGCTTTCGGGGCGAAGTGCGGTTCGCATCGAAGCCGGCGGGACATCAGCGGTACTACTGCTACGAAAAATCGCTGATGCCGACAGCCGGCTTGGATTGAACGGCGGGACCGCTCACACCACGTCGCTCCACTTCGTGGAGAGCCCGCGCGCGGCGTTGATCAGGCCGACCATCGAATAGGTCTGCGGGAAGTTGCCCCACAGTTCGCCGGTCTTCGGATCGTAGTCCTCCGACAACAGGCCCAGCGGATTGCGGATCGCCAGCAATTTCTCGAAGAGCTTGCGTGCCTCTTCGGCGCGGCCGATCGCGATCAGCGCTTCCACGTACCAGAAGTTGCAGACCAGGAAGCTCGTTTTCGGCGCACCGAAATCATCGGGCTGTGCATAGCGCAGCAGGAAGCCGTTGCGCATCAGTTGCTTGCCGACGGCATCCACGGTCTTGATGAAGCGCGGATCGTCGGCGCTGACGAAACGCAGGCCTTCGAGCAGCAACAGGCTGGCGTCGAGTTCGTCGCTGCCGAACGACTCCACGAAGTGTCCCTCCTTGTGCACCGCATGCCGCAGGATCTTTCTTTTGATGCTGCGCGCGCGCTTGCGCCAGAACGCCACGCGGTCCTTCAGGTTCAGCCACTCGCCTATGTTCGCCAGCCGGTCGCAGGCGACCCAGCACATCACCGCGGAATACGTGTGCACCGATTTGCGCCCGCGCAATTCCCATAAACCGGCGTCGGGCTTGTCGTGCAGGCGCCACGCGGCTTCGCCGCAGCTTTCCAGCCGCCGGTATTCGACCTCGCCCGCGATGCGCTGCAGCCGCTGGTCGCAGAACATCTGCGTGGCGGCCAGCACCACGCTGCCGTAGATGTCGTTCTGCTGCTGTTTCCAGGCCTCGTTGCCGACCCGCACCGGCCCCATGCCGCGGTAGCCGGCCAGCGTCGCTTCCTCGCGCTCGGGCAATTCGTCCTGGAAATGGATGCCGTAGACCGGCGTCATCTCGCCTTCTTCCTTGACCGCGAGGTTGAAGATGTAGCGCACGTACTCTTCCATCGTGCGCGTGGCGCTGAGGCGGTTCAGCGCGCGCACCGACAGCGCGGCATCGCGCGGCCAGCAGTAGCGGTAATCCCAGGTGCGCACCGTGTCGGGCGCTTCCGGAATCGAGGTCGTCATGGCCGCGGTGATCGCGCCGGTGCCTTCGTATTGGCAGAGCTTCAGCGTGATCGCTGCTCGGATCACCGCTTCCTGCCACTCGGCGGGAATCGAGAGATAGCGCGACCACTCGTGCCAGTAATCCAGCGTCGAATCCAGCGCCTCGTTGTAGAAACGCTCGGCCGATTCGTGCAGGGTTTCATCGGTGCCCAGCACGACGTGCACGTCGTGATCGAGCAGGAACGGCAGCCCGTCGCGCAGCATCGGCAGTTGCGTGTCGGTGGTCGCGCGCAGCACCAGCGGATCGAGCAGGTAGCGTACGTGGTTGGAGCCGAATGTCTGCTCGGGCTTGCGCGCGCCGTAGCCGGTCAGCGGCTTCAGCTGCAACGCGATGCGCGGCGCACCGGCCAGCGGCCGCACGCGCCTCAGGATCTGCATGGGATGAAACGTGCGCCCGTGCTGTTTGTAGCGCGGCGCGAAATCGGTGATCTCGACCTGCGCGCCGTCCTTCGCGGTCAGCCTGGTCACCAGCACCGCGCTGTTGTCCAGGTAACGCTGATGACAGTCGGCTTCGTTTTCGAGCACGATGTCGAAGAAGCCGGCATCGGAAAAGCGCGGCGAGAGCAGCGAACAGAAGACGGGGTCGCCGTCGAAGGCCGGCACGCAATGCCAGACGATGCGGCCGCGCGGATCGATCAGCGCGTTGATGGTGCCGTTGCCGATGATGCCGAGGTCGAGGCTGGCGCGTGTCCTGGGGTCGGTGGCTTTCTTGGCCGGCGACCGGCTCGCCGGCCCGCGCGGCGGCCTGGCCGGCTCTGCCATCGACGCTCTCGACCGCCTTGCGGTCGACGTGTCGGCACCCGACGTTTGCGCGTTCGACGCCTGCGTCTTGGGCGCCTTCCCGCCGGGTGCGTTCCTGTTGGATGTTTTCGTGCTCAAGGGTTACCTCCTGGTCGGGCAAATTCGGGCGAAGCGCCGCCGGTTCGTGCGCATTGCACCGTTCATTCTGTCGATGCCAATCCGTGCAGCCATGCACGCACTGCGACGGGATTGGCGAGGGCGTAACGCGCGGCGCTGGGCCGGCGGGTGCCGACGACCACGCTGATGCCTCCGCTCGCATTGACGTGCCGGAACGCATCCTCGTCGGTCAGATCGTCGCCGAGCATCCACGGCTTGCGTCCGCGAAACGGCGTCTCTCCCATCAGCGCCGCCAGCGCGCGGCCCTTGTCCACGCCGGCCGGTTTCAATTCGACCACGTGGTCGCCGCGCTGCACGGCGTAGAGGTCGCCCGCGTCCTTCAGCAGCGTCTTCGCGATGCGCTCGGCCGCGTCGCGCGCCTCGGGTGCGTGGCGGTAATGCAGCGCCAGCGCGAGGCGCTTGTCTTCGAGCATCACCCCGGGTGCCTCCGCAACGAGGCCGGCGGCACGCGCGCGCACCTGCCCGAGCCGTTTGCTGTCGCCCGTGATGCATTCGCGACCGTCCGGCATGCGCAGTTCCGCGCCGTGCAGCCCGGCCGCGACATGGCCGGTCCAGTCGAACAGGTCGTCGAGTTGAGAGAGAGGGCGGCCGCTCAGCAGCGCCAGCGCGCCGCCGAGGCGCACGCGCAACGTGCCCAGGTCTTCGCGCAGACGCGTGTCGACCTGGACGCTGTCGGGGTCGTATGCGAAATCCAGCAAGGTGCCGTCAACATCGAGGAACAACGCCCAGCCGCCATTGACGCCGACTTCAGGCGGCGCAGGCAATTTCGTGGTGATGTCGGCGGGGGCTGTGGACACCTGGCTCAGCGCGGCGGAACGACAGCTGATTCTGACCGCGCCGACGTGAACATCCCATTCACGTTCGCGCGGCAACCTGCATCGCCTCGTGCATCGCCGCCACCGCAGCATGTGCGCGCTGCGCCAGCGCGTGGCGATCGCCGGCGCACAAGCCGGAAGTCGGAATCGGATCGCCGATGCGCAGCGTGATCGTGCCCGGCCGCACGCGGAAGCCCGCGGCCGGCAGCACCGCGCCGGAACCTTCGATCGCGATCGGCACCACCGGCACGCCCGCCTGCAGTGCAACCTGGAACGCGCCGCCCTTGAACGGCTTCACCGATCCGTCGCTGCTGCGTGTCCCTTCCGGGAACGCGCAGAGGCTCTCGCCCTCGCGCACCAGCGACACGACGCCGTGCAGCCGTTCGGCAGCTTCGCGCGCGTGGCCGCGCTGGATGAACACCATGCCCATCGCGCGCGCGTACCAGCCGATGAACGGCACGCTTGCCAGTTCCTGCTTGATCACGAAGCGGATCGGCACGGGCAGCGCGCGGAACAGCGCGCAGACATCGATGATGGACTGGTGGTTGGCGACGAACACGTGCGGTTTCGAGAAATCCACCCGATCCAGCCCTTCAACCCGCAGCTTCGCGCGGGCACCGGTCAGCAGGCCCGGTGCCCACAACCGCGCGGCCATCCGCAGCGGCCCATGCGTGCGGCCGCCGCTCGCGGCCTGCACCGCCAGGGCGAGCACGATGCAGCCCGCCGTCCACACGACCGTGAAGACCGCTTGCAGCGCGTTGGCCACCGTCCATGCCGCGCGTCCGGTCGCCGCCGCGCGCGGCTCCAGCCTGACGACGTTCACGTTTTTTTCACCCGAATCCAACCCTGCGCGAAATGATAGCGAAGCCGCCGTCTTCCGCACGTCGGCGCACGCGCCGTGCTGGGCTTATACTCGACAGACTATGTCGACGTTGCAGTCGGAAAGAGAGATGGCAAGGAAGCACGAACCGGCAACCGGCACGCCGGTCGCGGAGGTGCCCGAGAAACCCGGCGCGCACGAAACCATCCATGCGGATGAGACATTGCGCGCGAGCGAAGCGAAGTACCGCAGCCTGTTCGAGTCGATCGACGCGGGCTATTGCGTCATCGAAGTGGTTTTCGACGGGGATGCCGCCGTCGATTACGTCTTCCTCGAAGCCAATCCCGCGTTCGTGGCGCAAACCGGATTGTCCGATGCAATCGGCAAATCCATGCGTGCGATGGTGCCGGAGCATGAGACATTCTGGTACGAGATCTATGGCCGGATCGCGCGCACGGGCAAAGCGGAGCGCTTCGAGCATCGTGCCGACGCGCTGGATCGCTGGTACAGCGTCTACGCATTCCGGGTGGGTACCCCGGAAGAACACCGGGTCGCGGTGCTGTTCGAGGACGTCAAGGGCCGCAAGCTTGCCGAGCTCGCGTTGCGCGATACCCAGGAGCGGCAGGAATTCCTGTTGAAGTTGAGCGACGCGGTGCGGCCAATCGCCGAGCCGAAAGCGGCCAAGGCGGCAGCGCTGCGCATCCTCGGCGCGCAGATCGGCGTCACGCGCGCGCAGTATTACGACGCCGATCCCGGCGGTGAATTCCTCGAATCGGAAGGCGGCTACGCGGATGGGGCGCCGCCCGTCACCGGACGTTTCCGGATCGACAGCTTGGGCACCGTGATGAAGGAGTATCTGGACGCGGGACGGACGTTTGCGACTGCGGATGTTTCAACCGATCCGCGCGTGGGCAAGACGGAGGTCGCTGCCTATGATGCTTTGGGCATCCACGCTTTCGTTGTCGTGCCGCTGGTCAAGGAGGGCCGGTTGGCGGCCGTCCTCGCGTTGCACCAAGACACGCCGCGCGAGTGGACCCGCGCGGAGATCGCGCTCGCGGAAGCCACCGCCGAACGAACCTGGGATGCGATCGAACGCTCCCGCGCGGAGGCCGCGTTGCGGGCGAGCGAGGAGCGATACCGCAGCCTGTTCGACAACATCGATGAAGGCTTCTGCATCCTGGAAATCGTGCGCGATGGCAACGGCGGGGTCGCCGACCTTTGTTTCCGCGAAGTCAACCGCGCCTTCGAGCGGCAGGGCGGCTTCGCCGGTGCGCTGGGAAAGCGCGTCAGCGAACTCATGCCGAACCTCGAAGCGCACTGGAGCGAGGCGTTCACGCGCGCCATCGAAACCGGGGAACCCGCGCGCGTAGAGAACTTCCTGGCCGACAGCGGACGCTGGTACGCGGTGCAGTTCGTGCGGATCGGCGGGGCGGGCAGCCGCTTCCTGGCCGCCGTATTCCAGGACGTCACGGAACGCAGAAGCATCGAGCGCACGAGCAACCGGCTGGCCGCGATCGTCGAATCTTCCGACGACGCGATCATCAGCAAGGACCTCGATGGCGTCATCCAGACCTGGAACGCGGGCGCGGAGCGGATGTTCGGCTACACGGCGGAAGAAGTCATCGGGAAACCGGTCACGATCCTGATGCCGCCCGACCGCCTGCACGAAGAACCGATGATCCTGGCGCGCCTGCGCAGGGGCGAGCGCATTGACCATCATGAAACAGTGCGCCGCCGCAAGGACGGTTCGCTGCTCGACGTATCGATCACCATCTCGCCGATCCGGGACAGGCAGGGCAAGGTGGTCGCGGCATCCAAGATCGCCCGCGACGTCAGCGAGCGCAGGCGCATGGAAGCCGCTCTGGCCGAAGGCGGGGAGCGCCAGCGATTGCTGCTGAAGCTTTCCGACAGGATCAGGGATCAGCCCGACGAGCGGACGATCGGCACGATCGCCGCGCGCATGCTGGCGCAGCACATGTACGCGGACCGCTGCTGCATCATCCACCTGTCGCGCGAGAAGGACCGCGCAAAGCTCGGCGCCGAATACCGCCGGCCGGGGCTGCCGTCCATCTTCGGCGAATCCGGCGAGGTGCGGCTGTCCGATTTTCCGGCATCCCTCAAGCGACTGGAAACCGAATCGCTGGTGGTCAAGGACATCGCGGCCGAAGCGGAAATCACCGAGGCCGAAAAGGCGCGCATCGCCGCGCTGAAAGGCATGGGCGCGATGATCGCGGCTCCGCTGCGCCTGGGCAGGAAGAATGTCTGGGCGCTGGTGGTGGGCAGCGGCACCCCGCGCGACTGGAGCCCCGAAGAGGTTCGCCTGGTCGAGGACGTCGCGGAGCGCACCTGGACGGCGGTCGAGCGCGCCCGGGTGGAAGAGGCACTGCAGGAAAACCAGACGCGCCTGCAGCAGGCCAACCGGGCCAAGGACGAGTTCATCGCGATGCTCAGTCACGAGCTGCGCAACCCGCTGGCGCCCATCGCGACCACGCTGGAACTGATGAAGCTGCGCGCGCCGGACGTGTTCGTGCGCGAACGCGACATCATCGAGGCGCAGGTGCGTTACCTCACCGGGCTGGTGGATGACCTGCTGGACGTCGCGCGCATCGCGCGCGGCAAGATCGAGCTCAAGAGCGAGCCGGTGGAAATCGCCGAGATCGTGGCCGCGGCGGTGGAAACGACGCAACCGATGATGGAGGAGCATCGGCAGTCGCTGCACACGCGCGTCGAGGATGGCCTGATGGTGTCGGGCGACCAGCGACGGCTGGTGCAGGTGCTGGTGAACCTGCTCGGCAATGCCGCGAAATATTCGCCGCCGGAGCACGCGATCGATCTGGAAGCCATCGGCCGGGGCGAGCAGGTGATCCTGCGGGTGTGCGATCGCGGGCGTGGCATCAGCCCGCAACTGCTGCCGCGGATCTTCGACCTGTTCACCCAGGATCCGCAATCGATCGACCGTGCGGGCGGCGGCCTGGGGTTGGGCCTCGCGATCGTGCGCAATCTCGTGCAGATGCATGGCGGCAGCGTGAAAGCCGAGAGCGCCGGTGTCGGCAAGGGCAGCGTGTTTACCGTGCGGCTGCCGTTGCTCGAGCGGCGCGGCGCGCACGGCGCCGCCGACAGGGATCGTGGCACGGCATCGGAACAGACCGTCGAAGCCGCGGATCGTTCCGCGAAGACCAAGGTGCTGATCGTGGACGACTACGCGCTGGCTGCCGAAAGCCTGTCGATGCTGTTGAAGGAAATGGGATACCACACCCACGTCGTCAATGACGGCGCGGCGGCGTTGAAGGCGATCGATGAATTCGAGCCGGACGTGGCGCTGGTCGATATCGGCCTGCCGGTGATGGACGGCTATGAAGTCGCAAGGACCGTGCGGAGCACGCCCGAACGGCGCACCCTGCCGCTGGTCGCGATCACCGGGTACGGGCAGGCCAGCGATCACGCGCGCGTGATGGACGCCGGCTTCGACGAACACCTCGTGAAACCGCTGAACGCCGGGAAGATCGGCGAGTTGATCGAGAAGCTGACCGCACAGGCGTAATCGCGCATCGTCGCGATTCGCCAGGAAGTCAAGAAACTTGAAGCGCTGGCTTCGCGGCCGCATGTTTTCGGCTTCGGAATCAGCTCCCAAGGGCCGCAACCGCCATGCGTACCGACAAACTCACCTCCCGCTTCCAGCAGGCACTTGCCGATGCGCAGTCGATCGCGGTCGGGCGCGACAACAACATGCTGGAACCCGCGCACCTGCTCGCGGCACTGCTGGACCAGCAGGGCGGCTCGACCGCGCCGATGCTGGCGCAGGCCGGTGTCAACGTGCCGCTGCTCCGCCAGCGCGTGGGCGAGATGCTGGAAGCCCTGCCGCGCGTATCGGGACAGGAAGGCAACCTCAACATTTCGAACGAACTCAATCGCCTGCTGAACCTCACCGACAAGCTGGCCCAGCAGCGCGGTGACCAGTTCATCGCGTCGGAATTGTTCGTGCTGGCCTGCGTCGAGGACAAGGGCGACATCGGCCGTGCGCTGAAGGCCGCCGGCGCCAGCAAGCAGAACATCGAGGCGGCGATCGACAAGCTGCGCGGCGGCGAAAAGGTGCAGAGCGAAGGTGCCGAGGACCAGCGCCAGGCACTGGAGAAATACACCATCGACATGACCGCGCGCGCCGAGACCGGCAAGCTCGATCCGGTGATCGGGCGTGACGAGGAAATCCGCCGCGTGGTGCAGGTCTTGAGCCGCCGCACCAAGAACAACCCGGTGCTGATCGGCGAACCCGGTGTCGGCAAGACCGCGATCGTGGAAGGCCTGGCGCAGCGCATCGTCAAGGACGAGGTGCCCGAGGGCCTGAAGAACAAGCGGTTGCTCGCGCTCGACATGGGCGCGCTGATCGCGGGCGCGAAGTTCCGCGGCGAGTTCGAAGAACGCCTGAAAGGCGTGTTGAACGACCTCGCGAAGCAGGAAGGCCGCGTGATACTGTTCATCGACGAGCTGCACACGATGGTCGGCGCCGGCAAGGCCGAAGGCGCGATGGACGCCGGCAACATGCTGAAACCCGCGCTGGCGCGCGGCGAACTGCATTGCATCGGCGCCACCACCCTGGACGAATACCGCAAGTACATCGAGAAGGACGCCGCGCTGGAGCGCCGGTTCCAGAAGGTGTTCGTGGGGGAGCCCACGGTCGAGGACACCATCGCGATCCTGCGCGGGCTGAAGGAACGCTACGCGGTGCACCACGGCGTCGAGATCACCGATCCCGCGATCGTCGCGGCGGCCACGCTGTCGAACCGCTACATCACCGATCGCCAGTTGCCCGACAAGGCCATCGACCTGATGGATGAGGCGGCGTCGCGCATCCGCATGGAAATCGATTCCAAGCCGGAGGAACTGGATCGCATCGAGCGCCGGCTGATCCAGTTGAAGATCCAGCGCGAAATGCTGAAGAAGGAGAAGGATCCCGAATCGAAGAAGCGCCTCACGGATCTGGAACACGACATCGAAAGGATCGAACGCGAGTTCTCCGACTTGAACGAGGTGTGGAAGTCGGAAAAGGCGACGCTGCAGGGCGATGCGAAGATCAAGGAAGAAATCGAGAAGGCGCACCACGAGCTCGAGGCTGCGCAGCGCCGGCAGGACTACGCACGCATGAGCGAAATCCAGTACGGCGTGCTGCCCGCGCTGGAAAAGCAGCTCGCCGCCGCGCAGGCCGCGGACCAGCGCGAATTCAAGCTGGTGAAGGACAAGGTCACCGCCGAGGAAATCGCGGAAGTGGTGTCGCGCTGGACCGGCATTCCGGTCTCCAAGATGCTGGAAGGCGAGCGCGAAAAGCTGCTGCACATGGAAGACGCGCTGCACAAGAACGTGATCGGGCAGGACGAAGCGGTGCGCGCAGTTTCCGACGCGATCCGCCGCGCGCGCGCAGGGCTTTCCGATCCCAATCGTCCCTACGGTTCGTTCCTGTTCCTCGGGCCGACCGGCGTCGGCAAAACCGAGTTGTGCAAGGCGCTCGCGGGCTTCCTGTTCGATACCACCGAGGCGATGGTGCGGATCGACATGTCCGAGTTCATGGAGAAGCACTCGGTCGCACGGCTGATCGGCGCACCACCCGGCTATGTCGGCTACGAGGAAGGCGGCTATCTCACCGAAGCCGTGCGGCGGCGCCCGTACAGCGTGATCCTGCTGGACGAGGTCGAGAAAGCGCACCCGGACGTGTTCAATATCCTGTTGCAGGTGCTCGATGACGGACGCCTCACCGACGGGCAGGGCCGCACGGTGGATTTCCGCAACACCGTGATCGTGATGACGTCGAACCTGGGTTCGCAGCAGATCCAGGAAATCGCATCCAGCGGTATCGACGAGGATTCACCGGAGGCCTACACGCAGATGAAAGCCGCGGTGATGGGCGTGGTGCAGGCGCACTTCCGGCCCGAGTTCATCAACCGGCTCGATGAGATCGTGGTGTTCCATCCGCTCGACAAGCAACAGATCCGCGAGATCGCACGTCTGCAGACGAACTATCTCGCCAAGCGTCTGCAGGAACGCCAGATCGACCTCGAAATTTCCGACGGCGCACTGATGCTGCTCGGCAACGTCGGCTTCGACCCGGTGTACGGCGCGCGCCCTTTGAAGCGCGCGATCCAGACCCAGCTCGAAAATCCGCTCGCACAGAAAATCCTCGCGGGCGACTTCGTCGGTGGCGACACCATCAAGGTCGAAGCAGAAGGCGGCAAGCTGGTGTTTCGCAAGGGCCAATGATGCGGCGCACTGCACATGGCGGTCGCCTACATCGCTTCCATGTTGCGGAACGTACAAACAAAAAAGCGCCGGGCGAAACGGATTCGCCCGGCGCTTCGTTCAGTGCTCCGGATCAGGCGATCTGGACTTGCTCGGCCTGCAAGCCCTTTGAGCCCTTGGTCGTCATGAAGCTGACTTTCTGACCTTCCTGCAGCGACTTGAAGCCGGTGCCCTGGATGGCGCGGAAGTGCACGAATACGTCGTCGCCGCCTTCCTGGCTGATGAAGCCGAAGCCCTTGGCGTCGTTGAACCATTTGACGGTTCCGATCTTGCGTTCTGACATGGATAAACTCCTTGCAACAAATGAATGGATGGTATGGCTCGATACGAGCCGGAAGTACACTGGTTGCAGGAAGTAAGCGGGGCAGAACGCGAAGTGGATTGCGGAATCAACTGACGTTGGCCACGATTGACCGTGACCGGCAAACACAGCCCGCGAAGTTTAGCACGCCGGCGGACAGAATGCCCGCAATTTTTGTCCTGAGCGCAGCGCCGAAGGCGCGGAGTCGAAGGACAAAAGGTGCTTCGATTCCGTGCGCTTCGCTCGCGCAGCCCGTCCCGAGCATGTCGAACGACTCGGCATGAACGACCACGACCATTGATTGGACTTCGCGGGGCCAATCCTGCCTCGGGCGCATGACCGGCAATTCCGCTCCCCCGCGGCTCGGGGTTCGCCGGAGCGGAACCCGATGCATGGCCGCACGGCGCGTGCAAGTCCTGACCTGGAACCGTTTGGCGCCGTGCGGCATGCCTGACCATCCATGGCGTGCGCTCCTGCTGGACCAAGCGGCCGGTCGAGCACGTCCTGCGCTCGGCCGGCGCCCCTTGCCCTCGGCCTCATGCCGAGATTCCCTCGCGCTCTGACACGTCTCGATCGGCCGCAGGCGGCAGATCGATTCAATGGATCGATGTCGCGGGTCCGCTCTGGGCGTGGACGATGTTTTCCAGCGAACGGATTTCGGCGAGATCGGGCGAGATCAGGCGGCGGTCGCGCGACGTGGCAAGCGCGAGTGCCTTGCGGTCATGCGGCAAGCCGGGTCGGGCTGTCGGATCGAATGCGCTGCAGTCATCGCCGCCGCATCCGTCCTGCGCAGCCTTTGATGACGGCACCACGATGGCTTCGATGGTGCCGCGGATCCATTGATAGCGACCGAGATCGATGCCGCGCTCGCTGGCCACCTGCAGGTCGGCCATGTGGCCGGTGAGGTTGGAGCTGCGTTCGAGCGTGGCTTCGTCGAGCGGCGCAGGCAGGGGCGCGTGCATCGCCGAAGCGGTATCCATCACCGTGCTCCACGCCTCGGTGACACGGACCGCCTGGATATCCTGCATCGTGGGATGTCGCACGCGCTGCGCGGCGGTACGCATGACACCGAGGTAAAGCCGGAGGTCTTCCGCGCGCAGCGGAACCAGTTGCTGCCGGGGCGTCTCCCAGTCGTGAGCCGCGGCGGTGGACCGCTTCCGGGTGACGTGTGCAACGGCCGCGATCACGACCGCTGGCGCCGGAGGAGCCGCCGCGCGGTCCGTAGGGGATTCGGCGACTCCACCCGGCGCAGCGGAACACGCTGCCAGGGCGGCAAGGAGAAGAGGCAGGAGCGCGTGTCGGCACGCCATAGCCCACGGCCTCATTGGTCCGGATTGCAGGAGCCGATGCGCTTGCCGTCGATGGTCTCCTCGCCGGTCATGCGCATGCCGTTGACGTTGCCGTTCAAGTGCACGATGCCGTGCACGTCACCGCCGGGCAGGAAGTGCACGTCGATGTCGGCCACCATGCCCCGTTCGCAGACGAGATGGGCGCTGACCTCCGTCATCGACTGGTGCACGTTGCTCGCCGTGCAGTGGCGGTTCTCGTTCCAGATGGTGGGATCGGTCCGGCGGGAGAGCTGCATGCACTGCTCGTGGGTGAAAGTGCGGTTCATCATCGCGGCGACCTGCGGCGGGGCCCCGGGCATGTCCATGTGGCTCGTGGTGGTGATGCTCATGAGGTCGCCCTGCGCGGCAAAGGTGAGGGCCGGCAGCATGGCGATGACGGCGGCAAGTCGAGCCGCGCGAATGACTGCATGAAGTTCCATGGCGTTCTCCGCGAGGTGGGATCAGGGTGCAGCGGCGACCGACATCGCGATCTGCCGCGCCAGGGCCTCGTTGCCCTTCGGCAGCGTGATCTGCGCGCCGCAAACGATTCCCTTGCCCGGCACGCCGACGTAATAGCCGGCTTTGCCGTCGGCGTCGTAGCGATAGAACAGGCGCCGCGCCGTGTCCTCATAGACGTGGATCGGCGGATAGCTCGCCTCCATCACCTTTTTGCTGAGCGCGAGATCGGTACCCGGCGCGCTGCTGGAAATCACCGCCCACATGGAACCGTCGGCGGTCTTGGCCGAGGACTTGATCAACATGCCGACCTGCCAATTCGCAGGCACCGTGATCCGGCAATCGCCCCGGCGGGAATGCAGCGTCTGGCTCGCCGCGTACGCCGGACCGGCGGCAGACGCAAGCAGGATCGGAACAGAGGCAACGAAGGACTTCAGCGCGGTCACGTGTTTCCCATGGACCGGACGTGCCGGATGGTCGGGTCGCGGTGCAGATGCACCGTGGCATCACTCAAATCCTCCGCTCGGGTCCGGCGGCTGTCACGTCACGAAACATCGTCGAAACGTGATTTGCGCTATAACACTCACCGAAACCGAGCCGGCCAGGCATCGGTCCGTGCGTCGGGCGCCCGGGAAACCGGCCGGGGAGCAGGTGAGATGGCGGGCATGCAAGGGTTGCCGTCCGGAACGCCGGCGTCGGCCTGGCGTTGGGGCGAATACCTGTTGCGGCCCTCGCAAAGGCGGTTGCTGCGCGGCGGCGATCCGGTCGAGGTCGAAGACCGTGTGTTCGACCTGCTGGTGCTGCTGCTGGAACACCGCGAGCGCCCGCTGGATCGTCAGGAGGTGATCGCCGCGATCTGGGGCAGGCGTCCGGTCAGCGATGCCACGTTGCGCCAGCTCGTTTACAAGGCGCGCCGCGCCATCGGCGACGATGGCGAGCACCAGACGACCATCGCCACGCTTTACGGCCGCAGCCTGCAATGGGTCGCGCCGGTCGAGGCCGTGTTCGAGGCGGCAGGGCGACCGTCGGCGCTCGCTCCGACAGCCTCGGGTGCCGGGTCGTCGCGGGACGAAGGGATCGAAGCGGAAAAACCACCCGCGAGGATCGGCGCGGCCCGGATCCACAGGTGGTTCGTACCCCAAGGCCGCAAGTGGCTGGCCTTGGCGCTGATGCTGCTGGTCGCCGTCGGACTCGTGGCTGCCTGGGTCGTGCGCGAGTCGAACCGCGATGAGCCGCCTCGGATTTCCGCATCGGGCAGCCCTGCCGCAACGCCGATCTCCACCCTGGCCGTGCTGCCGTTCGTCGACCTCGATCCGCAGCACGATCCGCGCTATCTGAGCGACGGGCTCACCGAAGAATTGATTTTCCGCCTGGCTCGCATGCCGCGCCTGCGCGTGACCGCCCGCACCTCGTCCTTCGTGTTTCGCGACAAGGCGGTCGACGTGCGCGAAGCGGCCCGACGCCTCGGGGTCGCCCACGTGCTGGAGGGCAGCGTGCAACCTTCGGGCAATCGACTGCGCGTGCGGGTGGCGCTGGTCGATGCGCGCAACGGCTATGAGCTATGGACCGACGAATACGATGCCGGCGAGGGCGACCTGCTCAATATGGAGGACCACATCGCGCGCGACGTGGTCGCCACGCTGTACCCGAAACTGGTGCAGGTTTCCGCGGCCGTCGAGGCAAGGGAAGCGCATGTCGATACGGCGGCCCACGATGCGTACCTCGTCGGGATGGAATACCTCAACCGGCGCACGCAACCCGACCTGGAACAGGCGATCGCGTATTTCCAGCGCGCGGCCGCCGCCGACGCCACCTATGCGCGGGCTTGGGTAGGGCTGGCGGTCGCCTACGCGGTATGGAGCGATTACGACAGCGACGACCCGCCGGACAAGCACTACCAGGATGCGCGGGCCGCGGCTGCGCGCGCGGTGGCGCTGGACCACGGACTGGCGCACGCGCACGCCGTGCTCGGTTTGCTGTACATGCACCACTGGCAGTGGCCGCAAGCGGTGGGCGAGTACCAGCGTGCATTGCAACTGGATCCCAGCGATGCGTCCGCGCACCAGTGGTACGCGATGTATCTGTGGTACATGGGCGACATGGCCGGCGCGTTGGCGCAAATGCGGTTCGCGCACCGGCTCGATCCGCTGTCGCCGATCATCAACGCGGACCTGGGCCGCGCGCTGCTGTACGCGGGCCATCCGGATCAGGCGGTGGCGCAGTATCGGGAGGCGATCGCCCTGGATCCGCGGTTTCCGCTCGCGCACATCTTTCTTGCCGAGTCGTACATGGCGCAGAACCGGAATGCGCAGGCGCTGCAGGAAACGCGCGCCGCCATCGCGATGTCGCCTTCGCCGGTGCCTTCCAGTTACATGGCGATGCTCGGCGTGGCGCTCAGCCAGACGGGCGACGAAGCCGGTGCGCGTGCGCAACTCGCCGCACTGGAGGCGCGGAGCCGGAACCACTATGTATCGGAAGTTTCGCTGGCCTTCCTCGGCGCGCAGCTCGGCCAGACCGACCAGGTGTTTGCGCGCCTGTCGCTTGCCGAGCGGGACCACGACCCCTTGATGCAACCCGTGATGGCAGACCGCAGCGCGGGGTGGCACGCCGATCCGCGTTTCGCGCAATTGCGCACAAGGATGGGGCTGCCGGCACATTGAGGGCTCGCCGTTCCGGCCCGATCGCGGTCGATCACCATCGCGGCTCGGAGCCAAGTCGCTGCGACCACGTGCACCGCCGCACCGGTTCGAACCTCAGTCGCGGGTCCGCCATTCGTTGTGGACCACGATGGCTGCGGCCAGCAGCGTGCCCACTGCGAGCAGGTACCACGTGACGGCATAGCCGAAGCTGTGGTTGTAGAAATGGATGTTAGTCAGTCCGGCGGCGGGCCATGGCCTGCCGCTTGCGGCTGCGTCGGCGTCGACGAAATACGGAGCGACTTGTCTGGCCGGCAAATGGTGCGTCGCCGCGATGGCGGCGACATCGCGCGAGAACCACTCGTTTTTCGCCGGGTCGTTGTGCCGGAGAATGCTGCCGCCGGGTTCGCTGAGGCGCAGCAGGCCGGTCAGCGCGACTTCGCCGTCGGACGGAGCGATCTTGGCAAACGCGGCAGTGCCGGGCAGGTCGGAAGGGATATAGCCCCGATTGACCAGCACGATGAAGCCGCGATCGGTGCGCAGCGGCGCCATCACCCAATACCCGTAACCCTTGCTGCTAGGTCCGTGCACCAGCGTCTGCATGCTGCCGATGAATCGGCCATGCAGGCTGACGTGAAGGTATTGGTCGTGGCCCGCGGCGATGCTCGCCCACTGTGCAGGACCGGGCGCGGGTACCGGCGGCGCATGAACACGTGTCGCGACGTCATGCGCAATTTTCACCTTCAGGTGATACCGGTGCACCTGCCAGTTGCCCAGCAGGATGAAGCCGACGAACGCGATCGCCAGCAGCACCATCCCGACGATGAACTTGGGTTTGCCTCGGCGTGTAAGCATTTGCACGATTCGCCAAGCTAACACGTACGGCCATCAAGCCTTCCCCTCACCCGCCAAGCGCTTCGCGCTTGTCTCCCTCTCCCCGGTGGGGAGAGGGTTGGGGTGAGGGGGTGCGAAGCTCACGATTGCGTCAAACTGATGCAGCGGCCGAATGCGGCTCACTTTGCGGAGGGGCCGCCGATCGGATGGTGCTGGTATTGCGGCGACATCGGCATCATGTTCACGTTCTCGTTGTACATGACCCAGATCGACGCGCCCAGCACGATGATCACCAGCACGGCCGTGAAGATGAACGCCATCATGTTCCAGCCGCTCTCGGAGCGGGTGTCGAGGTGCAGGAAATAGACGATGTGCACGAAGATCTGCACGACCGCCAGCGCGAGGATGATGAACACGAGCAGCGGGCGGTTGTGGATCACGTTGTCCATCACCAGCCAGAACGGGATGATGGTCAGGATCGCGGCCAGCACGAACCCGGTCAGGTAGCCGCGAAGGCTGCCGTGATGTTCGTGCATCGCGTCGTCGTTGCCGGCCGCAGCGTGGCCGGATGGATTCGGCTGGCTCATCGCAGCACTCCGATCAGATACACATAGCTGAAGACGCCGACCCACACCAGGTCGAGGAAATGCCAGAACATGCTGAGGCAACGCAGGCGCCGCACGTTGTCCTCGTTCAGGCCGAACCGGATCGACTGCACCATCAGCACGATCAGCCACAGCACGCCGAGCGTGACGTGCAGGCCGTGCGTCGCGACCAGCGTGAAGAACGAGGACAGGAACGCGCTGCGGCCGGGGCCGGCGCCTTCCGCGATCATGCCGAGGAACTCGTGGATCTCGAGTCCGACGAACGCCGCGGCCAGCACGCCGGCCAGCGCCAGCCAGCCGAGCATCGCGCCCTTCCGCCGGCGCGCCATCTCGAGCATCGCGAAGCCGAAGACCACGGACGACACCAGCAGCAACGCGGTGTTGAGCGCGAGCCCCGGGAGGTCCAGCACTTCGGCACCCGTGGGACCACCCGCATATTGGTTGCCGAGCACCGCGTTGCATGCGAACAGCGACGCGAAGATGAAGCAGTCGCTCATCAGGTAAATCCAGAACCCGAGCAGGGTTCCGTTGCGCGGCGGCGCCTCTTCTCGGCAGTAGAACTCCGGCGGCGTGGTGCCGGCGGCGTCGATGGCGGTGGTACTCATGCGTTGGCACCCTGTGCTTGTTGCCAGTTGCCGCTGCGTTCGGACTGGCGTACCTCATCCTCGGGAATGTGGTAGTCGCGGTGATAGTTGAAGGTGTGGGCAATGGCGACGGCGATCACGCCGACAAGGGAGGCCACGGCCAGCCACCAGATGTACCAGACGAGGCCGAATGCGCAGCCGAAGGCTAGCGCGCCGATCAGCACGCCCGACGCGGTGTTCTTCGGCATGTGGATCGCGTTGAAGCCCTCGCGCGGGCGCTCGTAGCCGTGCGCCTTCATGTCGGCCCACGCGTCGCGCGCGTGCACGATCGGGATGAAGGCGTAGTTGTAGTCCGGCGGCGGCGACGACGTCGACCATTCCAGCGTGCGCCCGTCCCAGGGGTCGTGGCCGACCGCGTATTCCCTGCGCCGGCGGATGCTGACGTAGATCTGGATGATGAAGGACAGGATCCCGAGCGCGATCAGGAACGCGCCGACCGCGGCGATCACGAACCAGATCTGCAGGCTCGGATCGTCGAAGTGGCTGAGGCGGCGCGTCACGCCCATCAGGCCGAGTATGTACAGCGGGCCGAACGCGACCCAGAAACCGACCAGCCAGAACCAGAACGTGGCCTTGCCCCAGAACTCGTCGAGCTTGAATCCGAACGCCTTGGGGAACCAGTAATTGACGCCCGCGAACACGCCGAATACCACGCCGCCGATGATCACGTTGTGGAAGTGCGCCACCAGGAACAGGCTGTTGTGCAGCAGGAAATCCGCCGGTGCGACGGACAGCATCACACCGGTCATGCCGCCGATGGTGAAGGTGAAGAGGAAACCCATCGTCCACAGCATCGGCACGGTGAAGCGCACGCGTCCGCGGTACATCGTGAACAGCCAGTTGAAAATCTTCACGCCGGTGGGGATCGAGATCATCATCGTCGTCAACGAGAAGAACGAGTTGACGTCGGCGCCCGAACCCATCGTGAAGAAGTGGTGCAGCCACACGAGGTATGACAGGATCATGATCGCGACGGTGGCGTATACCATCGACGAGTATGCGAACAGCGGCTTGCCGGAAAACGTCGGGACGATTTCCGAATACACGCCGAACAGCGGCAGGATCAATACGTACACCTCCGGGTGGCCCCACACCCAGATCAGGTTGATGTACATCATCAGGTTGCCGCCGAAGCCGGCGGTGAAGAAATGCGTTCCGACGTAACGATCCAGCGCCAGCAGGAACAGCGTCGCGGTGAGCACCGGGAAGATCGCGATGATCAATCCGCTGGTGCACAGCGTCGTCCACGTGAACACCGGCATCTTCATCAGCGTCATGCCGGGCGCGCGCATCTTCAGGATCGTGACGACGAAATTGATGCCGGTCAGCAGCGTGCCCACGCCCGACAGTTGCAATCCCCAGATGTAATAATCGACGCCCGGCCCCTGCTGCAGTTCCGAAACGGGCGGATAGCCCAGCCACCCCGCCATGGAGAAATCACCGAGGAACAGCGACACCATGAACATGATGGCGCCGCCGAACGTGAACCAGAAACTCAGGTTGTTGAGGAACGGAAACGCCACGTCGCGCGAGCCGATCTGCAGCGGCATCACGTAGTTCATCAGGCCGACGATGTAGGTCATCCCGACGAAGAAGATCATGATCGACCCGTGCGCCGAGAAGATCTGGTCGTAATGGTCGGGCGGCAGGTAACCCATGTGCGGGCCGAAGGCGTAGGCCTGCTGGGCGCGCATCATGATCGCGTCGGAAAAGCCGCGCAGCAGCATCACCGTGCCCAGGATCATGTACATGATCCCGAGCTTCTTGTGGTCCACGCTGGTGAACCATTCGCGCCACAGGTAACCCCACTTGCGCGCCCTGGTGACGGCGCCGAGGATCGCGAGACCGACGATGAACACCACGAAGAAGGTGACGAGGAGGATGCGGCCTTCGGTGTCGGGATTGAGGAACGGGAAGGAGTGGTACGTCAGCCGTCCGAACACGAAGTTCCAGATGGCGGCGCGGTGGGGCATGGCTTCAAGCATGAACGGGATACCTGCAAAAAATCAGTGCGTCGCCGCGGCCGGCGCGGCGGCGGGCTGCGGCGCGTCTGGACCCATCGCCATCGAGTCGCCGCCGGCGTGATCCTGCATCGCGTGCGCGGCCGCGCCGTGTCCGGCGTCGGCGGCCATCATCTGGCTCTTGCATTCCTTGCCGGGGTCGATGCAGAGATTGAGCGTGCGCCGGTACAGGTCGGCGTCGAACTTCGCGAAGTACTGCACCGGCGCGGCGCGGGTCGGCTGGCGCAACTTGTCGTACGCCGCAAGATCCAGGTCGCCGCCTGCCGCGCGGACCTTGGCGACCCAGTGATCGAAGTCGGCCTTGTCCATGCCGTAGAACTTGAAGCGCATGTCCGTGAAACCCGAACCGCTGAAGTTCGCCGAGAAGCCGCGGTACTCGCCGGGCTTGTTGATGACGCCGTGCAGGACCGTCTGCATGCCGGGCATCGTGTAGATCTGGCCCGCGAGCGCCGGCACGAAGAACGAATCCATCATGGCGTCCGAAGTCAGCTTGAACCGGATCGGCCGGTCGACCGGCGCGGCGAGTTCGTTCACCGTGGCGATGCCGTATTGCGGATACAGGAACAGCCATTTCCAGCGCAACGACACCACTTCGACGTCGAGCGGCTTCGTGTCGGCCGGCACGGGCTGGCCCGGCGCGATCCGGTCGAGCGACCGGTACGGATCGACCACGTGCGTGCCGATCCAGCTGATCGCGCCGACCGCGATGATGATCAGCAGCGGGCCCGACCACACCAGCAGTTCCAGTTGCGGCGAATGGTCCCACTCGGGGTCGTACTTCGCGCGCTTGTTCGAGGCGCGATAACGCCACGCGACGATCGCGATCGCGATCAGTACCGGCACGATGATGATCGCGATGATGATCGTGGTGGTGATCATGATGTCGCTCTGCTGGCGCGCGACATCGCCGGAGGGGTCCAGCAGCACCAGGTTGCAACCGCCGAGCAGCAGAAGGGGAAGCAGCAGCAGGCCGCGGAGACGTTTGACGAGCATGATCGGGCTTGGGCGGGATGCAAAAACGGCTTATGATACTCCGTTGCTCCGTTTCGTTGCAGAATCCACGGCATTCTTGATCGAGTTTCGCGCCCCCTCACCCCAGCCCTCTCCCCACAGGGGAGAGGGAGAAAAGCAATCAGCTACTCAGCTTGTCGTGCTCTTCCCCTCTCCCCTTTGGGGAGAGGGAGACAAGCGCGTAGCGCTTGCCGGGTGAGGGGGATTTTCGTCAGCCATTCCGGACTGACGCAGTGCTGCTCAGCGCGAACTGCTTGATTCAAAGCTTGATTCAAACTGCACCATTTCGTACCCCGCAAACACCATGTCATCCAGCGACACCATGAACCATCCGCCCGCGCCTCCACGCGCGCACCCAGGCACTCCCGAAGCGGGGCACGTCACCCCGGGCGATCTCGCCGTCGGCGTGATCGTCGGACGCATTTCCCAATCGTTCGACGTGTTCGTGTTCGGGTTGGGCTGCGTGCTGGCATTCCCGAAAGCGTTTTTCCCGTTCGCGAGCCCACTGGACGGCATGTTCTATGCCTTCGCGATTTTCGCGCTCGGCTTCATCGCGCGGCCGCTGGGCTCGATGTTTTTCCTGGTGCTGCATCGCTGGTTTGGTATCGCCACCAAGCTCACCATCGCGCTGTTCATGCTTGGCATGGCGACCGCCGGCATCGCGTTCATGCCGGGCTATTCGACGCTGGGTTGGTGGTCCATCCTGGCGCTGGCCGTGCTGCGCTTCGGCCAGGGATTCGGACTGGGAGGAAGCTGGAACGGCCTGGCTTCGCTCACGGCCTTGATGGCGCCACGGGAGCGCCGCGGCTGGTTCGCCATGCTCGCGCAACTCGGCGAACCGATCGGCTTCATCCTTGCCGCGGGGCTGTTCGCCTACATCTGGTCCAGCCTGACGCCGGCGGATTTCTTCGAATGGGGATGGCGCTATCCGTTCTTCGTGGCGTTCGCCGTCAACGTCGTCGCGTTGTTCGCGCGGCTGCGCATGGTCGTGGCCCCGCGCTACGCTGCGCAAATGGCGCATCGCGATCTCGAGCCCTCGTCGATGCGCGAGCTGTTTCGCACGCAGGGCATCAATGTCGGGCTGGGCGCCTTCGCTCCGCTGGCCAGCTACGCGCTGTTCTATCTGGTGACGATCTTCGGGTTGTCGTGGGCGCTGATGTTCACGACGCAGTCGCCGACGGGTTTCCTGCTGGTGGAAATCGTCGGCGCGCTCGTGGCGATTCCGTGCATGTTCCTGTCGGCCTGGTTCGCCGATCGTTTCGGCCGTCGCACCACGCTGGCGGTGTGCGGCGTGCTGATCGCCATCTACAGCGGCTGGACGGCGCTGATGTTGTCCGGCGGCATCGTGCAGGGTTATCTGTTCATCCTCATTGGCTTTGCGCTGCTCGGCTTCTCGCACGCGCAGGCCGCCGGCGCGGTCAACTCGAATTTCCGCAGCGAGTTCCGCTACACCGGTGCGATGATCACGTCCGACTTGGGCTGGCTGATCGGCGCGGGTTTCGCCCCGCTGGTGGGCTTGGCATTGGCGCAGTTCGTGGGACTCGACTACGTCGGCCTGTACCTGCTTTCGGGCGCGGCCGGCACGTTGGGAGCTTTGTGGATCGCCAAGCGCCGCGGCGGTTTGCCCAACGATTGATCGAGTTCAGGTCTCGCGGCCCGGCCGCGCGCCGCGCAGCAGCCGCAACGCGGCCGGCGTGGTGCGCAGCATCGGGTGGAATTTCCGTTCGCGCAACGGCGCGCGGCGCAGCACGCCATAACGATACGCGGCGTACCCCGCGAGCGCCGTATGGGTTCCGGCGAACCACGCAAACAGCGACCACGCGCCGACACTGGAGATCAGCGCGCCGGCAATGAGCGGACCCAGTGCCGAGCCGACCCCGTACACCAGCAGCACGCTGCTGCTTGCCGCCAGCAGGTTCTCCGGCGTGACGTTTTCGACGAGATGCGCGACGACGATCGGGTAGATCGCGAACGCCGTCCCGCCGAACAGGAATATCAGCACCATCGCGGGCCACAGCCGTCCGCCCGCCACCAGCGCCGCCAATGCCAGCAACGCGGCTGAGGCCGCCACCCAGGTCAGCACGATGCGGCGGTCGCTCCGGTCGGACAGTCGGCCCAACGGCCACTGCAGCGCGGCACCGCCGAGGATCGCGATGCTCATGTAGGTGCCAACGGTCGTCGTGTCGAATCCCACCCTGCGCGCGTACACCGGCAGCAAGCCCCAGAACGCGCCCATCGCAAGTCCGGACAGCAACGCGCCCACGCCCGCGCTCGGTGCAACGTCGAACAACAGGCGCAGTTGCAATTTGGGTGTCGCCTGCGGCTGCGGCTGGGCCTGGCGGGTCAGCAGCACGGGCAAAGTCGCGGCGCACACCGCCAGCGCGATCACGGTGAACAGCACGAACGGCTGGCCGCCGATCCGCAGCAACTGTTGCGCCAGCGCCAGCGAGCACAGGTTGACCACCATGTACGCGGCGAATACCGTGCCGCGCTGGCCGCTGCTCGACTGTGCGTTGAGCCAGCTTTCGATGATCGCGTACAGGCCGACCAGCACGATGCCGGTCAGCAACCGCAGCACCAGCCACGCGACCGGATTGGTCCCGAGCGCGTGCAGCAGCACCACGCAGGCGGCGCACGCGGCGCAGAACGCGAATGCACGGATGTGGCCGACCCGGCGCACCAGCGGCGGCATCGCGAGGGTGCCGACGAAATAGCCCGCGTAATACGCAGAGGTGAGGCCGCCCAGCAGCGTGCCGGAAAATCCTGCGCTCATTCCGCGCAGCGGGATCAACGTATTCAGCAGCCCCACGCCGACCAGCAGCAGCGCGGTGCCGGCCAGCAGCGAAGCGACAGGGCGCAGCGTGCGGAGCATGGCCTCTGGATGCAAAAAGGGGGTTCACTGTAACCGGCGTTATCCGAACCGGTGCCGAACTGCGGCGCACGATCGATCCAGTCGTGATGCGCGTCGCGCTTTGCACCGCTGATTGTTTCGGCATGGACTAATCCATGACGCGCGCTTCGACGATCGGCTACCATGGCCGTCGCCTGAGGTGACCGTCGGCGCAATCCGGCGGTTGAAACGGGAATCCGGTGCCGACGTCGATGCGTATGGACGTCCATTCCGGAGCTGCCCCCGCAACGGTAGGCGAGCAACGATCCGCACGACGCCACTGGGTAAAACCCGGGAAGGCGCGGATCGAGGGAGGCGCAAGCCTTCGCTCGCGAGCCCGGAGACCGGCCTTTCGGCGAGAACCGGACAAGCGGCGGGCTCGTGTCTCGGGGTCATGCGACATCGCGCATGGCGCCGCACTCCTTCCCCTGTCCCCGACCCATCGACACCGCGCGGGCAGGCGCGGACAGGAGAGTCTCGTGGAACCGCATCGTCGTTTGCTGGCCGGCAGCGTGCTGGCCGCGTTGTCGTTTTCGTCCATCGCGGCGTTTGGCCAATCCGCGCCCACCACCCTGGACCAGGTCGTCGTCACCGCGACGCGCACCGCGCAGACCGAGGACCAGACGCTCGCGCCGGTCACCGTGATCACGCGCGCCGAAATCGAACTGCTGCAACCGTCGTCGTTGCAGGACCTGTTGAACGACACGCCGGGCATGTCGATCAGCAACCAGGGCGGTCCCGGCAAGGTGACGGGCCTGTTCCTGCGCGGCACCGACGCGGACCAGGTGCTGGTGCTGGTCGACGGCATACGGGTCGGCTCCGCGACCGCGGGCACCACGCCGATCCAGGACATTCCGGTCGACCAGATCCAGCGCATCGAAATCGTGCGCGGTCCGTTCTCGAGCCTCTACGGTTCCGAGGCGATCGGCGGCGTGATCCAGATCTTTCTGCGCCACGCGCCCGGCACGTTTACGCCGAATGCCAGCGTCGGTATCGGCAGCTGGTCGCACTGGAAGGCGTCCTCGGGATTTTCCGCCGCCGGCGACAAGGGCTGGATCGCGGTGCAGGCGACCCACGACCAGACCAAGGGCATCAATGCATGCCGGCTCGGCGCGGCCGAAGCGTTCGCCGGGTGTTTCGCCGACCAGCCGGACCGCGATGGTTTCCACGACAACACGTTGACGATCCACGGCGCGTACACGTTCGACGAGCGCTGGAGCGCCGATGCGCTGGCGATGCGCACGCAGGGCTTCAACAAGTACGACGGCACCTTCAGCGATTCGGACGATTACGCGACCCAGGTCGCCGGCGGCCAGTTGCACTTCCGCCCGAACGACTGGTTGAATCTCACGTTGCGCGCCGGGTCCAGCGACGATTTCGATACCGATTACCTCGGTAACAGCTACGTCGACAATTTCGATACGCGGCGCAGGCTGGGATCCTTCCAGTCCGACCTCGCCCTGGCCGGCGGACTGCTGACCACCGGCGTGGATTGGCAGCGCGAATCGATCGCGAGCAACTACGCATTTGCGGTCGACTCCCGCACCAATCGCGGGCTATTCGCGCAATGGCAGCGGACGTTCGGATCGCAGTCGTGGCAGGCCAACGTGCGCCACGACGACAACAGCCAGTTCGGCGGCAAAACCACGGGCAGCGCGTTGTGGGGTTGGGATTTCGCGAAGGACCTGCGCGTCACGGCGAGCTGGGGTACCGCGTTCCGCGCGCCGACGTTCAATGACCTGTACTACCCCGGATTCGGCAATCCGGATCTCCGACCCGAAAGCTCGCGCAATCTCGAAGTCGGTTTGCGCGGCACGCCGGCCTGGGGGCACTGGTCCTTGTCGGTTTATCGGAACGACATTCGAGACGTGATCACGTTCGACGCGGCCACCAACCTGCCCGCGAACATCGATCGTGCGCGCATCACCGGACTCGAAGGCGTGGTCGACGGAAAACTTGCCGGCTGGAACGTGCGCGCGACCGCGACGCTGCTGAACGCGCGCGACAATGCCACGGGCGGACCTTACGAGCGCAACGAGTTGCCGCGCCGGCCGCGTCAGAGCGCGCGCTTCGACGCCGACCGCAGCTTCGGCCGCTTCAGCATCGGCGCAAGCTGGTATCTCGCGGGACGCACCTGGGACGACATCGCCAACCAGAACCGGCTGGGTGGTTACGCACTCACCAACCTGCGCGCAGGCTGGTCGTTCAACCGCGACTGGAAAATGCAGCTTGCGCTCAACAACGTGTTCGACAAGGACTACGAAACCGCGTACTTCTACAACCAGCCCGGCCGCAACTTCATGCTGACGTTGCGCTGGCAGCCGGCCGGATGAATGCAGGATCGTAGATCCTGCTTCGCGCCAGCCCTCCAGTCGCGGTTATCACAATGTGCGTGCCAATAGGCTCGTCATTCCGGGCTGCGCCGGCTCCACGGCGCAGCCCCCGGAATGACGAAGGGGTGAGTGATCGCGCGGTACCCGCCGGGGAGATGAGCAACGACTCATCAATGTACGTGTGATGCCGTCACACTGGCGCTGCCGGCGATATACCGCCAATGCCATGGTTCGTATTCGTAGCCGTACGGATTGCCGGGCGGAAACGACAGATGGAATCCGAACTCGGCGCCGTGCTGCTGCAACCACGTGAAGGCCTTGCTCTTCGCGAAACTGCTGTCAGCGGCCGGGACGCCCGGCGTCGTGAGGTCGATCGCGCAGCCGGTCTGGTGTTCGCTGTAACCCGGCACCGCATTGATCTTGAGCGCTTGCTGGATCGTCATGCCGCGTTTCAGTTTCAGGCGGACGAGGTGCGTCTGGTACGCCATGCTGCGGAAGCCCGATACCGTTTCGAGTTTCACCCCGTCCCGCGCCGCGGCTGCGAACATGCGCTTCAGCGCGGCGGCGGCCGGTGCCACCATCTCGACCTTGCGTCCGTACACGTCGCGCGGCACCTGCACCAGGTCCCTGGCCTCCGGTTCCGGACGCAGGTCGTGCCTGGCTGCGTAATCCGGCGGTATGCCGAGCCCTCGATTGACTTCCTCGATATGCGCGACCCAGGCCGCGGGTTGCGGCGGCGGCATGGCGGGGCACAGGACATCCGCGGCGGGAGCCGCCGCGGCTGCGACGGAAGCGATCGGCAAACCCGCGGCGAGCGCGAGGACCAGGCTGGTGGTGCGGACAAACGGCATCGGTGTTCCTTGCAAAAGTACGAGGTATGAGCCGCCGCATGATAAGCGGCCCGCCCGACCGCGTGCACAACGATGCATCACGTGGATCCCTCGCGGCGGTATCATTGCCGGATCATTTTGCCGTTTTGCTAGCGATGCCCATCTACGTATTCCGATGCGACGACTGCGGGGAAAAATTCGAACGCCTGCAGAAGCTGTCCGACCCCGATCCCGACGTTTGCCCGAATTGCGGCAAGCACGACACCGTGCACCGGCAGGTGACGGCGCCTGCGTTCCGGCTTGCCGGCAGCGGCTGGTACGAAACCGATTTCAAATCCGACAAGGAAAAGAAGCACAACCTCGCCGGCGAGGCGGCCAAGCCGAAAGAGCCTTCCGGCGACAAGCCTGCGGAATCGCCCAAGCCCGCCGAAGCCACCAAACCGGCGACCGCCGAGAAGCCGGCCAAGGCGGCCACGGTCGACAAGCCCGCCAAGGCGGCGGGAGACTGAATTTTTCGAGCCACGCGACCCGCGCATGGGCAATCGTTGCTGAATCGGGACGGTGGGAAGCAAAAGCCGCCGCACCGATCCGCTAAAATCCGCCCACGCCTTGCTGCATAGATGGAACACCTTGTCCTGGTTCGAGCGCGTGCGCGGGTTTGTCGCCCGCGTCTGGCCATTCGCACGCTGGCCCATCCTGATCGGGATCGGTTTCGCGATCGGTTTCGTGGTGCCGTACACGCTGGTCCTCGACCATCGCGTGAAGACGCGCGTCACCGAAATCGACTTCACCCAGCCGACCCGCGTCTACGCGCGCCCGCAACTGCTGGAAGCCGGCGTGCCGATGAACAAGGCGACGCTCACTCTGGAACTGCAGCTCGCCGGCTACAGCGAAGCCGCGCACGTCGCAGAGGTGCCCGGCACGTACAGCATCGACGGCGACCAGTTCGTGATCGCCTCGCGCGGCTACATGGACCCGGTGAGCGGCGAACTGCCGCGCCGGGTGCGCGTGACCCTCGTTTCGGGCCAGATCCAGTCGGTGTTCGACCTGACCTCTGACAAGCTGCTGCACAAGACCCATCTCGACCCCGCGCGCATCGCGACGATGTACGGCGCGGAGCAGGAAGAGCGCATCATCGTGAAGCTGTCCGAACTGCCACCGCTGCTGGTCGAGGGGGTGCAGGCCGTCGAGGACCGCGACTTCAAGAACAACCACGGCATCGACTTCTCGTCGATAGCGCGTGCGGCGCTGGCCGACCTGCGCGCCGGCCGCGTGGTGCAGGGCGGTTCGACGATTACCCAGCAACTGGTACGCAACCTGTTCCTCGACCGCAACCAGACGCTGATCCGCAAGTTCAACGAAGCGTTGCTGTCGATCCTGCTGGATGCGCACTACAGCAAGGGCCAGATCCTCGACGCGTACTGCAACGAAGTCTTCCTCGGCCAGCAGGGCGGACAGGCGGTGCACGGTTTCGCCGCGGCGAGTTGGTACTACTTCGGCCGCCCGGTGCAGACGTTGCGCCCGCAGGAAATCGCGCTGCTGGTCGGGATGGTGCGCGGGCCGAGTTATTACGATCCGCGCCGCTGGCCCGAACGCGCGCTGGCACGTCGCAACCAGGCGCTGGATGCCTTCCACGCCACCGGCCTGTTGAACACTGCGCAATGGAACAGTGCGCGTGCCGCTCCGCTCGACGTCACGTCCAATCCGCAACTGGTCGTCGATCGTTTCCCCGCGTTCATGGACGTGGTGCGCAAGCAGTTGAAGCAGGACTTCAGCGACCAGCAGCTCCGCAATGGCGGCCTCAAGGTTTACACCACGCTCGATCCCGCGGCGCAGACCTATGCGGAACAGGCCCTGGACCAAGCGCTGCATGGCCTCGGCAAGCGCAGCGAAGGTCTGGAAGGCGCGGTGGTTGTCGTCGATCCTTCCGACGGCGACGTGCTGGCAATGGTGGGCGGCCGCAAGTCCGACCGGCACGGCTTCAACCGCGCGTACGACGCGCGCCGGCCGGTCGGCTCCAGCCTGAAGCCGTTCTACTACCTGATGGCGCTCACCAACCCTTCGCGCTGGAACGTCGCATCGCTGCTGGACGATTCACCGATCGCGCTGAAGCTGCCGACCGGCAAGCTGTGGACGCCGCAGAACGACGATCACAAATCGCACGGCGAAGTGCCGATGGTCCAGGCGCTGGCGCAGTCGTACAACCTCGCGAGCGTGCATCTGGGATTGCAGCTCGGCGTGGACCGCGTCGCCGCGTTCCTGCGCTCGTTCGGATTGACCGACGTGCAGGACAACCCCTCGCTGCTGCTGGGCGCGGTCGACATGTCGCCGTTCCAGTTGGCGCAGTTGTACGAGTTCATCGCCGATGACGGCCACGCGCTGCCGCTGATGACGCTGCGCGGCGTGCTGGACGCGAAGGGCCACGTCATCAAGCAGTACGCGGTGGAGCCCGGCAAGGGTCAGTACCAGCAGGCCGTCGCGCTGGTGCGCTGGATGATGCAGCAGGTCACGCAATACGGCACCGCAGCGGCAATCGGCAAATCGGGCCTCGCCGACCTGCACGTCGCGGGGAAGACCGGCACTTCCGATCACCAGCGCGATTCCTGGTTCTCCGGCTTTACGGGTGATCGCCTCGCGGTCGCATGGATGGGCCGCGACGACAACAAGCCCACGCACCTGTGGGGTGCGACCGGCGCGTTGCGGGTCTGGATGGACCTGTTCGACAAATTGCCGACCGCGCCGCTCGGCACGTCGCCCGGCGACGGCATCCAGTACGCCTGGGTCGATCCGTCCACCGGGCAGGGCAGCCTGCCGCAGTGCGACGGCGCGCAGCAGTTCCCCTTCATCGACGGCTACGCGCCGCCGGTGCAGAACCACTGCTATCTGCAGCGGCTCGAGAACTTCTTCGGCGGCGGGAACTCCAATGGCGCGGCGGCGCAGCCGCCAGACGGAACGCATCCGCAGACCCTTCCGGAGTAGTCGATGAATCGCAACGTGACCTGGACCGCGCTCGGCGCGGCCGGATTCGCCCTGTTCCTCGCCGGGTGTTCGCATCCGCCGTTGCCGCCGGCGCCGAAGGCGCCGCGCATCTCACCGGCGGCGATGGTGGAGGCGATCCGCGCCGCGCGCGTCGACGACAAGTCCGTGGTCGAGGTGACGCCGTTGCGCAACCCCGGCGTGGATGGACTCCTGGACGGCGCGCATGCCGACGAGAACGTCGGCAAGTACCAGCAAGCATTGAACAAGGTCGACGAGGCGCTGAAGCTCTCCCCGGATGCGCCGGACATCCTGCAGTTCCGCGCCGAAATCGAGATCCTGCTGGAGAACTATGCGGCCGCCGACGCCGACGCGCGGCGGTCGTATGCACTGGGTTCCAAGCTCGGCGGCCTGTGCGCGAGCAACTGGCAGACCGTGCTGGAAATCGCCCAGTCGAAGAACGACCAGGCCGTCGTCCAGTCCGCCCGCGCGGCGCGCGATGCGTGCCACAAGGCGGGGCCTGTACGTATGTGATCATCCCTGATCACCGCATCACCGGCCATGCTGGCGAGCTTGAATGCTCGAAGGATTTGCGCATCAGAACGGGCTTCCATGCCCTGACTTTTCAAGAGAGCGTTTTCCGAGGGCTATCGCCGGGTCACTGCCGGAACACGCACAACACGACCAGCAACGCGATCCCGAATGCCGCCATCAGCATCGCGAACGAGAACGCGAGCCAAGGCGTGTGGTATGCCACCTTGCGCGGATTGACGCGGTACCACCTGAGGCCGTAGGCGAGGAAGCGGAATCCAGCTGCCAGCAGGATCGCCACGCCCATTGCCACCAGCACGATGCCGCCCAGTGTGGAGAGCGGATTCGGCAGCAACAGGTGGATGTCCGTCACGTGCCACGGCGGGTGGTTCATCAACAGCCCGAACCGATCGACCGCGATCCCGAAGATCATCAGCGACAGCGCGGTGCGCGTCCACACCGCCAGCGTGCGTTCGGTGTTCATGTACGAACGCTGCAGCGACAGCTCCACCAGTTCGCGCGCGACCTCGACCTGCAGGCTGTGGGCGTCATCGGCCATCCGGCGTCTCCGTGTGCGTCGCGCGCGACATGCTCACGCGAACGCCAGCAGTACCGCGAGCATCGCGGCGCCGAGCACCACGACCCCGACCGCGAATGCGAACGCCAGCCACGGCCCGAACGAGTCGTCGCGACCCTGACTCCGGTTCCACGCCCCCATGTAGCGCTGGTGGCGGACGGCCGCGGTTGCCGCGATCAGGATGCCGATGGCGACAAGGCAGATGCCGCCGACGCTCGACACGGGATTCGGGGCCAGCCGCGTACCCACGTGCTGGAAATGAGGCCGCAACAGCAACAGGCCGTAGCGGTCCACGACCGTGCCGAACACGATCAATGCCAGCGCGGTGCGCGTCCATGTCGCCAGCGTGCGGTCCACGTTCATGTAGCACACGCGGGCCTGCAGCGCGGCCATCTGCCGGAAGGTTTCGAGCACCCTCTCGTCTTCGCTTTCCGCCACGCGCCTGTGCCCCGCTCGCCGCAATGGGCAACAGTTTGTCACCGACGGCCGCCGCAGGCTAGCGCGGCGGGAACCACGCCGGCGCTAGTAAATCCATCTGCAAGTACTCGGCGCGTCGGCATCCGGTCGGCAGGCTGAAGGGCACGCAGCCGCACGCGCTGGCAAAATAGCGTGTTCGCAATCCGTCTGCCCGCATGTACGCCATCAAGGAAATCTTCTACACGTTGCAAGGCGAGGGCTTCCACGCCGGCCGGCCGGCCGTGTTCTGCCGTTTCGCCGGCTGCAACCTGTGGTCGGGTCGCGAGCAGGATCGGGCGACTGCGGTGTGCAACTTCTGCGACACCGATTTCGTCGGGACCGACGGCGAGAACGGCGGCAAGTACCCCGATGCCGCGGCGGCCGCGGACAGGATCGCCAGCCTGTGGCCTAAGCACCAAGCCGAAAACCGCTTCGTGGTGTTCACCGGCGGCGAGCCGCTGCTGCAGCTCGACACGCCGCTGCTGGAAGCGATGCACGCACGCGGCTTCGAGTGTGCGGTGGAAACCAATGGCACTATCGAAGCGCCGGAGGGGCTGGACTGGATCACGGTCAGCCCCAAGAGCACGGCACCGGTGAAGCTCAAGCGCGCGAGCGAATTGAAACTGGTCTATCCGCAGCCCAGCGCGATGCCTGAGCGCTTTGCGGAATTCGCGGCGGCACACTTCTTCCTGCAACCGATGGACGGACCGCGCGTCGCGGAAAATACCCGCGCCGCAGTCGATTATTGCAAGGCGCATCCGCACTGGCGGCTGAGCCTGCAGACCCACAAATACCTCGGCATTCCATGAGCGAACAACTCTTCACCGTCTGGAAGGAATTCCGTTTCGACGCCGCCCACCAGCTCGACGCCGGCCCGGAGGGCGATCCGCGCTACCGGCGCATGCACGGCCATTCGTACCAGGTGGAAGTATGGGTGCGCGGCCCGCTCACCGAGCGCGGCTGGGTGGTGGACATGGGCGATCTCGAGCGCCGCATCGAAATCGCGCGCGACGCCCTCGACCACCGCCTGCTCAACGACGTGGAAGGCCTGGGCATCCCCACGATGGAAAACATCGCGCGCTTCGTGTGGGAAAAATTGGGAGACCTGCCGCAACTGCAGCGCGTGGTCGTCAAACGTGCGCAGAATGGAGAGGGTTGCGAGTATTGCGGGCCGGCTGCGTAACGCCTGAATTTGGCGGCGCAACCGGCGTAGCGGATTTGCGTCCGCTTAAGCGAGTAAAAAGAGACTTCCTCGTCATTCGGCCTCGAGGGCCATGATGGTCGTAACCGTCAGCAGAGGAGGAAGTCTCCATGGGCACTATATCCCTCGGTGTGGACTTGGCAAAGTGCGTGTTCGCGGTTTGCGAGATAGATGCGGCGGGCCGGGTGGTGCGACGGCGGGAGTTCAAGCGTGATGCGTTCGCCATGTATCTCGCGCAGTTGCCGGCGGGTACGGTGGTGGCGATGGAAGCGTGCAGCGGCGCGCATCACTGGGCGCGTCGTTGTCGCGAATACGGCCTGGTTCCGCGCCTGATGGCGGCCCAGTTCGTGCGCCCTTTCCGCAAGAACCCGGTCGCCAAGAATGACCCCAACGATGCCGAGGCGATTGCCACGGCGGCGCGCCAAGGCAACATGCGTTTCGTGCCGGTCAAGGACATCGACCAGCAGGCGCGGCTGTCCTGGCATCGAGTGCGCGAAGGCTACAAGGCCGAACCCCTTTGCGATCGGCAATCGATTGCGCGGTCTGCTCGCCTGGCGAGTTCAAGGAACTGCTGCGCTCGCTGACTGAGCACTGGGTGCAACTGCGTGCAGCCATGGCGGCGTGCGACGCTCGCATCGATCGCCATGCGCGCCAAGATGATCGTTGCCTCCGCCTGCGCGCTGTCGTCGGCGTGGGTCCGCTCACGGCCGACGCCATGGTCGCCAGCATCGGCAACGCCCGCGAGTTCAAGAACGGACGACAGCTTGCAGCATGGCTTGGCCTCGTCCCCACCCAGCATTCCAGCGGCGGGCATGCCCGCCTTGGCGCCATCAGTTGCCGCGGCGATGGCTACCTGCGCACCCTGCTGATCCAAGGCGCGCGCTCAAGTCTCGAACGTGCCAAACGGGTCGGCCTGGACAAGGCCACACCCGAGCAAATCTGGATCCGATCCCTCGCCTGTCGCATGCCGTTCGGCAAAATCATCGTCGCCATCGCCAACAAACACGCCCGGCAACTCTGGGCCATGCTCGCGCACGACGTCGACTACGACCCGCATGCGCACGTCCACCATCCGCTGCATCAGCAAGCATCGGTGTAGCAACAGCTCGATTCCCAGTCAGCGCGTAGCGGCAGACAACGGGTCAGACCCACCCAGCGAGAACCTGACTAACCAGGCGGACGCCATCCGGATGTCTCGGCTGATCCCCGGACATCGGCGACACCGTTGAACGAAAGAGGTCGCCGGGTGCGGTTTATACCCTGGTCCGCGCCAGCACCACCGGTGCAACAAGACCGTTTACGGAAATGCAGTCTGACAATCGTTCGTCACCGCCGCGCATTGATGCAACGCGCCGTACAACCCAGCAGCCAGCATGGCCGAAAAGCTCAAGGCAAGACGATTATGTTCACTGGGTTGACGAGGAGTCTCTTACGGAGATGTTAGGCCTCTCGCCGATCACTCTTGGCGCTATTGTGCGACCGACACATGAAGCGAAGGTTGGACAACTCATCGGTGCCGCCTTTTGAAAGTGGATCGATGTGATCTACCGTTAGCTCGGACGTGCACCCGCAACCATCGATGCAGCAAACGTACGGCACGCCGGAATCGAGTAGCGCCAAGACCAACCGAGACCGACTGCTGTTGAAAGCAACCCGCCGTTGCCGCGTGTGGTGGCGCTTCGCTTTACGCCCTGCTTCGGCGATCTCGTATTGCTTTAGCGCCTCCAAATATTGCTCAAATGACATGTTTGAGATGTGTGCTAGCGGTCCTTCGCCCGCAGTGGCGTCCTGAAGGAGACTGTCTAGGTAGTGCGCGAATGCCAAACTTACCGCGTTAAAGAGCTCTTCTGGGGTGACGCCCAACGCCGCCTCGTTGACTTGGACGCCGTAATTAGGTGTGAACGTAACAATTTTGCCGATATGCACAAATGGCATGCGAGGTACTCGATTTGAGGCCTAACAGGTTGTTGAAATTCACCCCTGCTACAGCGCGGCGTGGGTAGGCTTTGCGGACGATACCGGTGATGGGAGCCAGGCATGCGCGGTGTGGATGTGATGCAGGAATCG
>JAJPJT010000088.1 GCA_021324095.1 Gammaproteobacteria bacterium | reverse complement strand
CCGCCGAGATCTACGATCCCACGACGCGCACGTTCTCGCTGACCGGTAGCATGCAGGCTTCGCGCGGTGATTTCACCGCCACCGCCCTGCCAACCGGCGACGTGCTGGTGACGGGCGGTGACTGGCAGGTCGGAAACGTTTACGTCGACGGCAGCGCGGGAGCGGAACTGTACAACGAATGCATGGGTGGTTTCGTGTCCGCCGGCGCGATGGTGGAGTCGCGCGCATTCCACACCGCCACCCTGATCCCGCTGGCCAATTCGCAGTGGGAAGTGTTGGTGGCTGGCGGCGCGAATGCCGAGGACGCGTTGCTGGACGGCCCCAACACGCAAAACCCGCAGAATAATTCGGCCGGCATCCCCTTCGTGGTCGGATGCCTTGATAACACCGGGTGCCCCAGCGGCGAGATCTACAGCCCGGTCACGCCGGTGCAATAGAAGCTGAGGCGCGGTGACGCGCGAAACCCGCGTCACCGCGCCCGTTGTCGGGTTCGCCAGGTTCAGATAGATTGCCTGGAGTAAGCGAGGCGTAAAATCAGTTCATGGCTATGCTCAAAGACCGTCCCGGAAGCGACAAGAACAGTGCGAAGCCGGGTAAGCGGCCCTACGCCGCACCCAAGCTGATCGAATACCAAGGCCTGGCAAAACTGACCGCAAAATCATCGACCCTTCACGACGGCGGAGCGCGTCATACCTGTCTCTGAGCGGGCGGCCGCGGCTTTGGAGCCAGCGTCCGGGCAGGATGCCGGCAGGCGCAATCCTTGGCCCTGAATCTCGAAGAACACCGCCTCTACCTGCAGGACCGAGTGCGGCTTGCAGCCTATCGCGCTGCGATTAAAGCGACTGTTCGCCCCGGTCAGACGGTTGTGGATCTGGCCGCCGGCACGGGGATCCTCGGCCTGCTGGCGTGCGAGGCGGGCGCGGGCCGGGTCTATGCCGTCGATGAGAGCGGGATGGCCGATCTCGCGCGAGACCTCGCCCGCGCCAACGGTTTTGGCGAGCGGATCGAAGTTATCCGCGGCAATGCGTTTCGCGCCAGCCTGCCGCAGCGAGTCGATCTGGCAATCACCGATCAGATGGGCCGCTTCGGGTTCGAAGCCGGCTTGGTCCAGTTGCTGGCCGACGCGCGCCAACGCTTTCTGAAGCCCGGCGGCGTCACGGTTCCGGCCGCGATAGATCTGCAAATCGCGCCGGTGAAATGCGCCCCCGTCGCGTCGCGCCTGCTTTTCTCGGATTCGCGTCCCGGCGGCTTCAGCTACCGCGCCGCCCAGGAAGTTGCGCTCAACACGGGATATCCGATTACTTTCCGGCGCGATGATTTGCTCGGCGCACCTGCGCTGCTCGCGCGGCTGAACCTGGTGGAGGACCGTGCCGCCATCTCGGGCAGCGTGAGCATGCCGATCGAAACGCGGGGTGTGCTCGACGGAATCGGTGGTTGGTTCACCGCACGGCTGTCGCCAGCGGTGAGTTTGACCAATTCGCCGCTGTCGGCGTGCGCGATCAACCGTCGCAACGTCTTTTTTCCCATCGCGCGGACCACACCGGTGGAGAACGGCGACGTGGTGCGGGTGGAAATGAAAATCATGCCCGCCAACCTGATTGTTGCCTGGCGCGTCGAGGTGCGCGGCCGTGACGGCGCGCTGAGAGCGCGCTCCTCCCATTCCACGCTGCGCGGAATGCTGCTGAGCGGTGCCGGCCTGAACCGCCTCAAGTCCGACTACGTGCCACGCCTGAATCGCTGGGGCGAAGCGCGGCGCGCCGTGGTCAACCTGTGCGACGGCGCGCACGCTGTGAGCGAGATCGACGCCGAAATCCATCGGCGCTACCCGGATCTTTTTGCCAGCCTGGAGCAGGCGTCGGTCTTTGTCGCCGAAGTGGTGACCAGATATGGCCTGCTGCCTCCCGCCGGCGATGATGCACGAGGCAGTCAGCGCTACGTTGCGCCGCGCCTGCGCGTCTATCACGGGTTCGCGGCCTTGACGCCGGGTCGCGAGCCGCTTGAGGATCCGGAAGTGTTCGGCATCGCGCCGCCGGAGGGTTAGCTTCGCCATGTCGCTGCTGCTCGATAGCGAACTTGCCTACCTCAATGACCAGGCGCGGGTCGCGGCTTTCAAGGCAGCGATTGCCGACGTGGTCAGAGCCGGTGATGTCGTGTTCGATGTTCGATGCGGCAGCGGTTTGCTGGGGCTCTTCGCCTGCCAGGCGGGTGCACGCCGGGTTTACGTGCTCAATGACAATGGCATGGCCGGGGTCGCGGTTGAAATCGCGCGGGATAATGGCTTTGCCGGCCGCGTTGAGGCGGTCGAGGGTCAGCCCCAACGTCTGCGGCTGCCCGAGCAGGTTGACGTGATAGTTGCCGACCTGATGGGACGGATGGGCTACGAGGCAGGAATATTCGCGATCTGCGCCCAGGCCCGGCGCCTGTTGCGTCCAGGCGGAAACATCATCCCGGCGCGCATGGAGTTCGCCATCGCGCCGGTGGAGGCGGTCCGCGCCTGGCAGCGAATGGATTTCTGGCGTGGACGCGCGGCGGGTTTCAACCTGAATGCCGCCGCGCGCAACGCCGCCAATACCGCTTATGCGGAAATGTTCGAGGTCGAACAGTTCCTCGCCGAGCCTGCGGTCGTGGCGGCGGCCGACCTCGTCCTGGCCTCGCCGCGAATGGTAGTGCGCGGGCGCAAATGCTTCGAAGTGCGCCGCGAGGGAACCTTGCACGGTGTGGCGGGATGGTTTGCCGCGCGCTTGTCGCCGCAGATCAGCCTGACCAATTGCCCTTCCCATGCGTCCCATGTCGCATCGGCCTGTGCGTTCCTGCCGGTGGCGGAAGCGGTTGCTGTTGCGGCCGGCGATCGGGTCGAGGTCCAGCTCGACCTGATTCCGGCTCAGGGCATGATTGCATGGCAGATTGAGGTTACTGGCGCGACGAGCGCCCGGCTCCGGCATGCCACGCTCGATGGTCTGCTGATCTCGCGCGCCGACCTGCGCCGCATCAACCCCGACTATGCGCCGGCGCTCGATCGCTGGGGGCAGGCTCGCCGCACCGCGCTCAACCTGTGTGACGGCCAGCGCAGTACCGCAGCGATCAGCGCCGCTTTGTTGGAACGCCATCCTGACCTCTTCGCGGCTCTGGAGGACGCCGCCGCATTCGTTGGCGAGGTGCTGATGGCTTACGCACGATGAAGCGATCGTGTTCAAGGTAACGGGTCGCGACTATTGCTACCGGATCTTCGGCCTGGTGCTGCACAGCACCGTGCCGTTGCCCGAATTGGGCACGCCGCGGATTGCGGCGCTCGGGGCCGATGTGAAATTCAGGGTTTCGGCCGGGCCCGCGCCGGTTCAGCCGGGCTGGTTTGCCGCATCCGCACCCTCCGACGGTCTTCGCTGGCTGATTTGTTCGCGCAGCGAAGACGGCTATGTGCTCAATTTTCCCGCCTGTGCGGCCTTCGTGGTCGATCAGGCCGGTAGCGAGATCGTGTGCTGCGGCGCAGTTGCCGGAGTCGCCGAAGAGACGATCCGTCATCTGCTGATCGATCACGTGTTGCCCATGGTGCTCAACCTGCGTGGACGCGACGCGCTGCACGCCACCGCCGTGCTGACCGCCGATGGCGTCTGCGCCTTCGCCGGAGCTTCGGGAAGCGGCAAATCGACCCTGGCGGCGAGCTTTCTTGCGGCCGGCTACCCGGTACTGGCCGATGATTGCCTGGTGATCCAGACCGCCGCCGCGGGCGTGGCCGCGGTGCCCGCGTATCCGGGTCTGCGGCTGGAGGCCGATTCCTTCGCGGCCCTGCGCATCCCCGCGCAACCCTCGCTGGCAGTGGCCCATTACTCCAGTAAACGGCGCGTCGTGCTGGCGCAGGACAGGTTTCCGGACACGCCGTGCCCGCTTGCGCGGATTTACCTGTTAGACCGCGCGGCGGTCCCCGCGCCGGCGCTAACCCCGATCCGCGGCCGCGCCGCGGTCACCGCCCTGCTTGCGCATCTGTACCGTCTGGACATCGGCGATCGCGCGATGTT
>JAJPJT010000065.1 GCA_021324095.1 Gammaproteobacteria bacterium | reverse complement strand
GGGGAGAGGGGGCCAAGCTTGGGCCCGTGTTTCTCCCATCCCCTCGCCGAGGAGACGGGAGGACCGTAGCGTCGCTCTGGTCCTTACCCTCTCCCCATCGGGGAGAGGGGGCCAAGCTTGGGCCCGTGTTTCTCCCATCCCCTCGCCGAGGAGACGGGAGGACCATAGCGTCGCTCTGGTCCTTACCCTCTCCCCATCGGGGAGAGGGAGCCAAGCGCGAAGCGCTTGGCGGGTGAGGGGGGACTTTGCGGGAGAGCACATTGATGCGTTTTGAAGCACTTGCCAACGCCGACGTCGCGATCTGGGGCTATGGCCGCGAAGGGCGCAGCGTGCTGGCGGCGCTGCGACGGCGGTTCCCGGACAAGCTGTTGACGTTGTATTGCAAGCCCGCAGAAGTGGCCGCGTTGAGCGAAGTGGCCGCACCCTCACTCGCAAGGAGAGGGCAGGGTGGAAATGATGTCGACACACGGAACCTGATCGTCCGCACCGAATCGCCCGGTGAGAAGGAACTCTCCGCACACGACTTCGTCATCAAGTCGCCCGGCATCAGCGCGTACAAGCCGGAGATCCTTGCGGCGCGGGAGCGCGGCACGCGCTTCACCTCGGGTACCAGTTTATGGTTTGGAGAGAACCCGAATGCGCGCGTGGTCGCGGTCACCGGCACCAAGGGCAAGAGCACCACGACCGCATTGATCGCACGTCTTGCGCGGGCGCTGAATGTGCGTACCGCGCTCGCCGGAAACATTGGCCTGCCGCTGCTCGATCTGGACGGCCGCCACGCGGATTTGTGGACGATCGAGCTTTCCAGTTTCCAGACCGGCGACGCGGGTCCGGTCGAACTCGGTGTGATCGTGACTCTTGCCGAGGAGCACCTCGACTGGCACGGAACACGCGAGCGCTACGTCGCCGACAAGTTGAAGCTCGCGGATGTCTCGCGCACGCTGCTGGTGGACGCCGGGACACCGTTGCTGATGGAGCGGACGACGTCGCATCCGCGTCGCGCCACCTTCGGCGATGCAGGAGGCTGGCATGTCGTCGACGGTGCAATCCTGCGGCACGGTGAGCACGTGCTCGATTTCACCCTATTGCCGCTGCACGGGGCGCACAACGCGCGCAACGTCTGCGCCGCGCTGGCGGCCATCGAATTGCTCGGCTTCGATGCACGCGCGGCCGCGCCGTCGCTTTCCGAATTCAAACCCCTGCCGCATCGGCTGACGTCGCTCGGACGACGTGACGGCGTCGAATGGATCGACGATTCGATCAGCACCACGCCGGATGCCGCACTCGCGGCGCTGGAAAGTCTGTCCGGCTGCGCCGTGACCTTGATCGTGGGTGGTTACGACCGTGGTCTCGACTGGCGCGGCTTCGCGCGTGCGCTGCACGCGCGGCCACCGCACGCCGTCATCGCGCAGGGTGCCGCGGGGTCGCGCATCGTGCGCGTCTTGCGCGGTGCCAAAGTGTGTTGCCCGCTGGAACAGACTGACGAGCTTGCTGCCGCCATCGCGCTTGCCCGGAAAGCCACGCCAGGCGGTGGCGTCGTGCTGCTTTCGCCCGGGGCACCCAGTTTCGATCAGTTCAAGGATTACGCCGAGCGCGGCCGGGCCTTCGCCCGACTTGCGGGTTTCGAAGGCGATGCGATCGGCGAAATCAGCGGATTGGGAATTGCTTGAGCGGCCCGTCTTGCCAGGCCGCAGTCAAGGTCCGATGTTTTCGCTGTGACGAATGATCCGCGGTGCTGCCAAACTGCGGTCCGGACTGGACGGTTGGCCGGAGCGGCGGCGGAGCGCGAGTCATGTCGGCATATGTGATCTGGCTGATCGTCTACGCCATCCTCCACGCGGCGGTGCTCGTTCGCGCGCTCTCGGTCGAAGGCAAGGAGCCCGTATCAAGGGCCGCGTGGGTGCTGGTTCTCGTGTTCCTTCCCGGCATCGGCATTGCGGCCTATCTGTTGTTCGGCGAACCCTGGGTTGCGCGCCGGTCGCGGCGCAGGGCGGGCAAGGTCACCGCCGAACTGGCCGGCAAGGTCTGCGCCACCCTTGACGCCTCGGCACTGGAAGCGGTGCCCGATCGGTTCCGGTCCGCGTTCCGCACTTGCGAGAAACTCGCCGGTTGTCCCGCCGCCGGTCACAACACCGCGACGCTGGCGGCCGACTCCAATGCCGCGATCGAATCGATGGTGGAGGACTTCGATGCTGCGCATGAAACGATCCACATTTCGTTCTACATCTGGCTTTCCGACCACAATGGGGTCAAGGTCGTCCAGGCGCTCGAACGCGCTGCGCAGCGTGGCGTGACGTGCCGCGTGATCGCGGACGGGATCGGTTCGCGCGCGCTGATCCGCTCTCAACACTGGAAGTCGATGCGCGGCGCGGGCGTCCGGCTGTGCACGTCCATGAAGATTTCGCACGGACTCGAACTGGTCCTGGGCAATCGCGTCGACCTTCGGAACCACCGCAAGATCGTGGTCG
Source organism: Gammaproteobacteria bacterium (assembly GCA_021324095.1). Lineage (GTDB taxonomy): Bacteria > Pseudomonadota > Gammaproteobacteria > Xanthomonadales > Rhodanobacteraceae > 66-474. The sequence goes on along the minus strand of JAJPJT010000065.1, from coordinate 45,726 downwards.
TGGACAACCGCGTCACCTGGTGCGGGAGCCAGAATTGCGCGGACCCGGAATTCCGCATCAAGGCGAAGTACGCGCCCTGGGTCGACATCATGCTCAGGTTCGAGGGGCCGGTTGCGTTGCAGAACCAGTTGCTGTTCGCGAGCGACTGGATGGTGGAGGCCGGCGAGGATCTTTCCGCGTTGATGACGACTGCGACACCGGATCCGATTGCCGCGGGCTTTCCGGCCATCGCGTTCGGCACCGGGCCGATCTCGCCCAAGGGGGCGATGTCGGATGTATTCGTCAACCTGATGTATTGCGCCGAGCGCGAGGTGGTGATCTCGAATCCGTACTTCGTCCCGGATCCGCCCCTGCTGGCGGCGATCGTGGATTGTGCGCGGCGCGGCGTGCGGACCACGCTGATCCTGCCGGCGCGCAACGATTCGTGGGTGGTCGGCGCCATCAGCAAGGCGCATTACGTGCAGCTTGCCGAATCCGGGGTCAGGCTGTTCGAATTTCGCGGCGGCCTGCTGCACGCCAAAACGGTGGTGGTGGACGGCACGGTGGCGCTGGTCGGCTCGGCGAACATGGACCGCAGGAGCCTCGAACTCAACTTCGAGAACAACATCCTGTTCTGTTCGCGGGAGATTTGCATGGAAGTGGGGCGGCGGCAGCAAGCGTGGCTCTCCGACTCCAATGAGATCGCGCCTGCATCGGTCCTGCACCGGCCGCTGCTGCGGCGGATCGGAGACAACATCGCGACGATCTTCGGTCCGATCCTGTAGCGGCGCGGGTGGCTCCGATATGGGCATGAAGGTGTGGGCCGATCTCCCGTGTTCGCGCTAGGACTTCGCCGCACAGCCTGTCCTGAGTCGCCGCGCGTCATTCAGGCACCTGTCCCTAAGATCGGGCATGGAAGGAACCGCCCGATACTCAGTCGACATGGCAATCCCAGAGCGGTACGCGCATCTTGCCTTCGTCGTAGGCATGGTGTTCAAGGCAATCGATGGTTTGCTGGAGCTGCTCGGCGCAATCGCCCTGCTTTTCATCACCCGTTCCCGAATCGACCAATGGGCCAACATGCTGGAGCAGCAGGAGCTCGGCGGTGGCCTCGCAAATTCGCTCGCGGGCCATCTCGCGCATGCGGCACATCATTTCAATGGCGGCACGCAGCATTTCGCCGTCATCTATCTGTTTGGTCACGGCGCCATCAAGCTGGTCCTCGTTGCAGGCTTGCTGCGTGGGCTGCGTTGGGTATTCCCGGTGGCGCTCGCGGTGTTGACCGGGTTCGTCGCGTACCAGCTTTACCGGCTGTCCGTCACGGTGTCATGGGTGCTCGTGGCGGTCACCGTGATCGACGTCATCGTGATCGCGCTGATCTGGCACGAGTGGCGATATACGGGTTCGCGAGGCGGCAATCGTTGATCGCCGCGGCCGACGTCGATCGGTGACTGCGGGGCTTGGCATGACCCGAGCCCCGCAGTCAGTGGCAGGAGAATCGCGTCTTGCGGGATCGTCAGCTCGCGTTGCCGGCGAAGTCGATCACCAGCGTGGCGCGACGGTTGGGCGCGCCGGCAGCGCGCGTGGCGCCGGGTTTCACCTGTCTGTTCCGCGCTTCGCCGTAACTGACGGCGCGCACCTGGCTGGCCGCCATGCCGTCCTGATCGACCAGGTAGTTGCGCACGGCCTTGGCGCGTTCCATGCCCAATCGTTTGTTGTATGCCGCCGAGCCTGCCGGATCGGCAAACCCTTCCACCGTGACAAGCGCATCGGAATGGTGCGCGCGCATGATTTTCGCAAACTCGTCCAGCTTGGCCTTGTCCTGATCCTGCAGGGTGGCCTGATTGAACGCGAAGTGCGCCACGTCGTCCACCTGGATGCGGCCCTGCATCGCGGTTATCTCAGTGTCGTATTGGGCGAAATGCGTTTTCATGTCCTGCGACAGCGAGTCGATCTGCTGCTGAAGACCCTGATCGGTGTTCTGGAGTTTGGTGATCGCGGCGTCGAATTCGCTGCGCTTGACATAGTTCGTGCAGCCTGTGGAGGCTACGGCGGCCGCGACCACGACGGACAGGCAGAGAGTTCGGTAAACCTTGTTGGACACGCGGTTGTCTCCTTTTCCGGATCGGTCGCACCGTTCAGGGCAGCGCCCGGAGCGATCGCGGGAAACCGTCGCGCTGCGCGTTTTACCCTACCTCAGGCGCACAGCTTCATGGCCGGAGCGCTGCCACGCCATTGCAGTGACATTCATGTTGAGCATTCATGTTCACCTTGCAATCACGCCTTTGTTCGCTTCGGCCGCCGTCGACGGACACAAACGCAAACGCCGCCGATGGCAAAGGTCGGCGGCGCGTATTTGGGTTGCATCACCGCGACGGTCGATACATCGCGGCTCGCCCGCGCGGGCAATGGCGTCAGCCGGTCACAGGATGGTGTACCCGGACAGCCGCCATTTCTTGTCGCTGTCCAGGTGGAAGGACACTTTTTCCAGGACGGGTTTTGTTTCCTTGCTGAACCTGGTCGCGTAGTTCACGTTCACGTAGTAACCCGCCGGGAGCTTTCTTTCGCCTTTGGACACGGTGCGGGTGACGTTGGCCACCTTCCGCGACGTCACGCTCCCGAATTTTGCCCGCTGCGCTTCGACGGCTTTGACGAAATCGGCGCGCGAAACCGTCTTCTTGGCGACCTCCGAAGCTTCGTCCCAGACTTGCCCCACCTGCCCGTTGTCGATCATCGCGATGATGGAGTCGGCGTACTTCACCAGCACCTGGTTTTGTTTCTGGATGGCGGCGCGCTGTTCCGGCGTCATCTGCTTCGCAGCGGTTTGCTGCTGCGCAGGTTTGTCCTGGGCGCCAGCCGCGGAGGCGACGCCGATCAACAACGCACAGACAAGCAGTCGAGCAATCATGGGATTCACTCCAGGTGTGGGTGGAAGCGTTGTGGTGGAAGCGGGTTGCAAGGTAGCACGTCGCCGATTGGTCGGCGCAGACTTCAGGCCGCGCCGGCCTTGTCCAGGCTGCCGAGTTCCGCGAGCGCGGTGTCCGGCAACGACAGCGCGGCGGCGGCCAGGTTTTCGTGCAGGTGCGCCATCGACGAAGTGCCGGGAATCAGCAGGATGTTGGGCGCACGCTGCAGCAGCCACGCGAGCGCGACCTGCATGGGCGTGGCACCCAGCCGTTCGGCGACGCCCGACAACGTTGTCGATTGCAGGGGAGTGAATCCGCCGAGCGGAAAGAACGGCACGTAGGCGATGCCTTCGCGCGCCAGATCGTCGATCAGCGCGTCGTCATCGCGATGGATCACGTTGTAGTGGTTCTGCACGCACACGATTTCGGCGATTCGCCGGCCTTCGGCCAACTGCGTCGGCGTGACGTTGCTGAGGCCGATGTGGCGCACCAGCCCTTTGTGCTGGAGTTCGGCCAGCACCGTGAGCGGCGCTTCGATGGAACCTTCAGTGAGCGCGAGTCCGTGCACCCGCAGGTTGACCACTTCGAGCACGTCCAGCCCCAGATTGCGCAGGTTGTCGTGCACGGCCTGCTTCAACTCTTCCGCGGATGAGGCCGGCAGCCACGATGCGTCATCGCCGCGACGCGCGCCGATCTTGGTCACGATGACGAGGTCGTCGGGGTAGGGGTGCAGCGCTTCGCGGATAAGTCGGTTGGTGACGTGCGGGCCGTAGAAGTCGCTGGTGTCGATGTGATTCACGCCGTTCGCGACGGCTTCGCGCAGCACCGCACGTGCCGCGTCGGGATCCCCGGGCGGCCCGAAAACCCGAGGTCCCGCGAGCTGCATCGCACCGTAGCCCATCCGCTTGACGCTGCGTGTGCCGAGCTTGAACGTGCCGGATGCGTCGATACTTGACATTGTGCTTCTCCGTCTGCTTCGTCAGCACAGTTCGCACCAGTCACACCAGTAATGGATGCGACATCAGCGCCTTCGCTCCTGGGCGGGAAGGGCACTGGATAGACTCGCGCCATCCATGGCGCTCGCCCTTCAGGCCGCCTTATCTCTTGCTCATGCGCTAGGTTGAGGATCGAGAGCCCGACGTGGGCGACCGTTACCAGATCTTCACGCGCTGGTCCGGTTGCAGGTAAAGCTTCTGGCCCGGTTGCACGTCGAACGCCTTGTACCAGGGGTCGAGATTGCGCACCGTTTCGGCGCGGAACTCGGCGGGCGCGTGGACGTCCGTGGCGAGCCGCTGGCGCAGTGCCGCGTCGCGGATCTTGCTGCGCCACGCCTGCCCGAACGCGATGAAGAAGCGCTGGTCGCCGGTGAGGCCGTCGATCGTCGGCGCGGGTTTGCCGTCCAGCGACAGGTGATAGGCGCGGTACGACGCGGTCAGCCCCGATACGTCGGCGATATCCTCGCCCAGCGTCTGCTTGCCATTCACGTACAGGCCCGGCAACGCCTCGTACTTGCTGTACTGCGCAGCGAGCGCGTTGGTCGCGGCCTCGAAGTGCCTGAGGTCGGCGGGCGTCCACCAGTTCTTCAGCCGCCCCTGCGCGTCGAAATCGGCGCCCGTGTTGTCGAAACTGTGGCTGATCTCGTGGCCGATGATCGCCCCGATCGCGCCGTAGTTCGCCGCCGGGTCGGCCTTCGGATCGAAGAACGGCGGCTGCAGGATCGCGGCGGGGAAGTTGAGCGCGTTCTGTAGCGGCAGGTTCACCGCGTTGACCGTCTGCGGCGTCATCCACCACTCGTTGTCGTCGATGGGCTTGCCGATCTTGGCCTTGGCGAGTTCGTATTCGAACTTCACAGCGCGCAGGTGGTTGCCGAGCGCATCGTCGGGCTTGATCACCAACGACGAATAATCGCGCCAAGTGTCGGGATAGCCGACGCCGACCTTGAGCGTGTCGAGTTTCGCCTCCGCCTTCTGCTTGGTCGCGGGCGACATCCATGTGAGATTCTGGATGCCGCTGCGGAACGCCGCGATCAGGTTCTTCACCATCGCTTCCGCCGCGGCCTTGGACGAAGCGGGGAAATATTTCTGGACGTACAGTTGCCCGACCGCGTCACCGAGATCGGTGCTGGTCGCGCTGACCGCGCGCTTCCAGCGCTCGCGCTGCTCGGGCGTGCCCTGCAGGGTCTTGCCGTAGAAATCGAAATTCAGTTGTTCGTACGGTTTGGGCAGCAGTGGCGCCGCGGCATTCAACGTGTGGAAGACCAGCAGGTCTTTCCAGGCATCGATCGGTTGACTGCCGACCAGCTTCGCTTCGCCGATGATCGCGGTCGGCTGCCATATGTCGATCTGTTTGACATCGTCGAGTCCTGCGGCCTTGAAGTATTGGTTCCAATCGAGGCCCGGCGCCTTGCGCGACAACTCGGCCATGGTCCAGAGATTGTTGGCCTTGTGGATGTCCTCGCTATCTACCAGGCTCTCCTGCGCCTGCGCGATCTTCGTTTCAAGCGCGAACACCGCGTCGGCCTTCTTGTCTGCATCGGCGATGCCGGCCTGCTTCAGCAGCGCGGCGATGTAGGTCTTGTACGCGTCCCGCGCCTGCACCATGTGCGGATCTTTCGACAAGTAATAGTCGCGGCTGGGCATCCCGAGGCCGCCCTGCAACAGGTACGGAATCTGCATCGAGGCCTCTTCCAGACCCTTGGTGACGAACAAGCCGAACAGATGCTGCGTGTGGAAATTGGTGGCGTTGATCGGATCCACGTCGGCTCGCAGGCGCGAACCGAGTACGTGTGCGAGATCGGCGCGGCTCTTGATCGCATCGATCGCATCGAGTTCGGATTTGAGCGGCGTCAGGCCGGCCTTGTCGATGGCGCTGGTATCCATGTAGGCGGCGTAGTAGTCGGCAATCTTGCGCGCGTTGCTGCCGGCGGCAGGATTCTCGGCGCCGACATTCCTGATCAGGTCCGCCGTGTGCTTCTCGGTGACCTCGAAGATGTCGTAGAACGCGCCGGTGCTGGAGCGATCCGCAGGTATCGTCGCGGTCTTCAGCCACGCACCGTTCGCATACTCGAAGAAATTGTCGCCGGGCTTCACGGCGTGATCGATGTACGACACGTTGATGCCGATATCGGGTACGGTGCTGGCCGGCGCCGGCGTGGCGGCCGTCGCAGCCCTGGCCGTTGAAGCCGCGGTCGCGGCCGTGGGCGGCGCGGAGCTCGAGATGGACGACTGGTGAGAGCATGCCGCACAGGTGCAGGCGACGGCGGCGGCGGCGAGGATCATGGTCGTGCGTGGCATGGTTCGATCCCATGGCTGGAAAGCCCGCATGATGCACCGTTCACGCGGAATTTTCAGGTCGCGCCTGTCAGACCCCTCGCCACCGCTTGCGGGGGAGAGGGAGACAAGCGCGAAGCGCTTGGCGGGTGAGGGGGCGGAACTTTCGCGTGGCTGGGAATGCACTCGTGCCGAGAAACGCGGCGATGTCGAATACCATTGTCGCGATGGAATCCAAACACCGCCCGCGCGACGAAAGAGCGCCCACGCCGCGCGAACTGGAACGCCTGCTGGTTCGCGCGCTGACGCGGGACGCAGGAAAGTTGCGCGCGCGCTTGCGCGGCATCGAACGGAAGCGCGTACCCCCGCCGGGAGCGCTGCAAAAGCTCGCGCATGACATCGCCGGATCGATCGCGCAGCGCGAAGCACGCGCCGCACGGATCCCGCCGATTAGCCTCGACAAATCGCTCCCGATCACCCAGCGCGCGGACGAAATCACGCGCCTGATCCGCAAGCACCAGGTGCTGGTGATCGCGGGCGAAACCGGTTCCGGCAAGACCACCCAGTTGCCGAAATTGTGCCTTGCGGCCGGGCGCGGCGTGGCCGGGATGATCGGCTGTACGCAACCGCGCCGACTCGCCGCGCGCGCGATGGCACGTCGCGTCGCCAACGAACTCGGCGGCGAGCCTGGCGGAATCGTCGGGTATGAGGTGCGCTTCGCCAAACAGCTCGGCGACGACACACTCGTCAAGTTCATGACCGACGGCATCCTGCTGGCGGAGATGGCGCACGACCGTTGGCTTTCCGACTACGACACGCTGATCGTCGACGAAGCGCACGAACGCAGCCTCAACATCGATTTCCTGCTCGGTTATCTGAAAGGGCTGCTGCGCAGACGGCGCGACCTCAAGCTGATCGTCACCTCGGCCACCATCGACACCGCGCGTTTCGCCGAACATTTCGACAACGCCCCGGTGGTGACGGTCGAGGGCCGCGCGTATCCGGTGGAGATCCGCTACCAGCCGCCAGATCGGGAATCCGGGCTGACAGAACGAGTCGTCTCGGCCCTCGACGACATCACCCGCGAAGATCCTCGCGGCGACGTGCTGGTCTTTCTGCCCGGCGAACGCGAGATCCGCGACGCGCACCTCGCGCTGGCACGGCGGCAATACCGCCACACCGAGGTGCTCCCGCTGTACGCGCGCTTGTCGGCGAAGGAGCAGGATCGCGTGTTCAAGCCGGGGCCTGAGCGGCGCATCGTGCTGGCCACGAATGTCGCCGAGACATCGCTGACCGTGCCGCGCATCCGCTGGGTGGTGGATTCCGGCGACGCACGCGTGAAACGCTATTCGCGGCGCAGCCAGATCGAACGCCTGCACATCGAGCCGATTTCGCAGGCCGCAGCCAACCAGCGCGCAGGTCGTTGCGGGCGCATCGGACCGGGCATCTGCGTGCGGCTTTACGATGAAGCGGACTTCGTTTCGCGAGCGCCGTACAGCGACCCGGAAATCCTGCGCAGTGCATTGTCCGACGTGATCCTGCGTATGCTCGACCTCGGCCTCGGCGACGCGGAGTCGTTCCCGTTCATCGACCCACCCTATCCCCGTGCGGTCAACGACGGCTGGCGCCGGCTGGCGGAAATCGGCGCGGCCGATGGCGCACGCCGGTTGACGCCGCTGGGCAAGCAACTCGCGCGCATCCCGATCGATGCGCAACTGGCACGGATGCTCGTCGAGGCACGGACGCTGGGCGTGTCCGAAGCGGTGCTGCCGATCGTTGCATTTCTCGGAACCCAGGATCCGCGCGAGCGCCCGGCTGACAAGCAGCAGCAGGCCGATGCCGCCCACGCCGGATTTGCCGATCCGCAGTCGGATTTCATGGGCGTACTGAATTTGTGGAACGCGTATCGCGACGCGCATGAGGAGTTGACCCAGTCGAAATTGCGCGACTGGTGCGCGCGGCATTTCGTCTCGTTCATGCGGATGCGCGAGTGGCGCGAATTACATCGACAGCTACTGCTTGAAGGCGGGGCGCGGGACTGGGGACTGGGGACTGGGGAAAGCCCACAGCAAACCCAGAAGCATGACCTGCAACCCGTGCTCAAAGCCGGTCGTGGGACGAAAGCCGCGTTGCGATCGGCTCCTCCGAGCCCCCAGCCTCCAGCCCCCAGCCCCGACTTTTACCAACCGATCCACCTCTCACTCCTCTCCGGCCTCCCGACCAACGTGGCGCGCAAGGACGAGGATGGCGTCTACCGGGGGACGCGCGAGCGCAAGTTCAAAGTGTTTCCGGGCTCCGCGCTGGCGAAGAAGTCACCCGCGTGGCTGTTTGTCGCGCAGATCCTCGATCTCGGCGGCAAGGTGTGGGGCATGCAATGCGCGCGCATCGAACCGGAATGGATCGAGCACCAGGCGGCGCACCTGCTGAAGCGTATCTGCAGCGATCCGCACTGGTCGCGTGCGCGTGGCGCGGTGCAGGCATACGAGCAGGTGTTGCTTTACGGGTTGATTCTCGTCGAGCGGCGCCCGGTGACGTTTGCGAAACAGGATCCGGCGGCCGCGCACGCGATCTTCCTGCGCGAGGCCCTGGCGCGCTGCGACATTGACTGCCGCGCTGATTTCGTTCGCGCCAATGCGCGGGTGTTGGACGAAGCGCGTAAGGTCGAGGCGCAGCAGCGCCGCGAAGGCTTGGTAAGATCGGAGGAAGACCTTGCAACGTTCTTTGCCGGCAAGCTGCCGGAGGACATCTCGACAGCCGCGGCGCTGGACGCCTGGTACAAGCGCGCGTCCTCGGCGGAACGCGCGGCCCTGCGCTGGTCGCTGCGCGACGTGCTGGAGGCCGGCGCGCATGGCGACGCCGGCGCATTTCCCGAGGCGATCGAGGTCGGCAATCAAAAGCTCGCCTTCGAATACCGTTTCGTGCCTGGCGATGAAGCCGACGGCGTCACGCTGCGCGTGCCGCTGCCGCTGTTGAACGCGGTCCCCGCGGCGCGTTGCGAATGGTTGGTACCGGGATTGCTGCGCGAGAAAGTCGCCGCGCTGATCCGCACGTTGCCCAAGTCGCTGCGTCGAAACTTCGTGCCCGCGCCTGAATTTGCACGTGCGTTTTCTGAAGCCGAGGCGCCGCGCGACGAATCTTTGGCTACGGTGCTGGCGGCGTTCCTCAAGCGGGTTACGGGTATCGAACTGGACGCAGCGGCATTCGATGTGAGCGCGCTGCCGGCGCACCTGCTGATGCGCTTCGACCTGCGTGACGAACGCAGACGCTCCATCGCGCAAGGCCGCGATCTCGATGAGCTGCGTGCACGATTCGGCTCGCGTGCGCGCGAAGCCTTCTCGCGTCATGCAGAAGCGGACGTCACCCGCGAGGCCGTGCGCGACTGGGATTTTGATGCGATTCCGGAGCAGACGCGCGCGCGCGACCGCATGGTCGCATACCCGGCGCTGGTCGATCTGGGCGAGGCGGTGGCACTGCGCGTCTTCGAGAATCCGGACGAGGCGGCGCAGGCGCATCGCGGCGGCGTCGAACGTCTGCTGCGGCTTGCGCTGACGGCGGAGTTCAAGCGCGCGCGCAAACAGTTGCCGTTGAAACCGAAGCTGGCGGTGGCCTTCGCACCGCACGGCCGCGCAGACGCCTTGCGCGGTGACATCGTCGAAGGTGCGTTTGCCGACGTGCTGCGCGGGCACGACCTGGACGTGCGGGATCGCGCTGCATGGCAGGCATTGCATGACGCGGTGGCGCGCGAACTGTTCGGCGAGGCGATGGAGCGCTTGAAGCTCGCCGAGCCGATCCTTGCCGCGTTGGCCGAACTGCAGCCGTGGCTCAAGCCCATGGTCACGGGTCAGGCACAGGCGAGCTACGCCGATTTGCGCGGACAACTGGATGCATTGCTTGCGTCGGGATTCCTGCGCGAGTTGCCGCGCACGCGGCTTGCGCATCTGCCGCGCTATCTCAGGGCCATGCGGCTGCGCGCGGAAAAACTGCGCAGCGACCCCGCGCGTGATTTCTCGCGCATGCAGCAAGTGCTGCCCTACTGGCGCGCGGTGCTGGATGCGCGCGTGTCGGGCGACGATTCCGAAGCGCTGGACACCTTGCGCTGGCTGGTCGAGGAATGGCGCGTCTCCGTGTTCGCTCAGGAACTCAAGACCGCCGAGCCGGTGTCGGGGAAGAGGATGGCGGAGACGCTGCGCGGTCTGAGAGCCTGAGTGGAGTGGTGCCGCGCGATCCGCCCGTCTAGAACGGTTGGAGAAGCTCTGATTTTGCTCGCCATTCCGGGGCCGCCACGGCTCCATCGCGGCGGCACCCGGAATCCAGTTGCCTTTGAATTTTCAGCGAGTAGCCCGGATGCAGCCGCGTTGCAGCGGAATCCGGGGCGCGTCATGCGTGCTGATCCCGGATTGCGCTGTGCTCCATCCGGGCTACGTTACTGCGAGGCCGACCTTTAATCTCGAAATTGGGGGGCGGCAGACCTAGCGGCGTGTAGAGATGGCTGATCACAAGTGGCCGCGACTCGCAACCTCGATAGCATCGCCATCGACCAGAGCAGCGTCAAACCGGTGGTGAAATGCGCAAAGCCTTTGTTTGCCGCGTGGAACACGGCCGGTAATGCCCTCTCCGCCTCCAAAGCGGGACCGGTGTAATGCGAAACGGCCGCGGTTGGGGTAAGCAGGGGCAACGGTCCAAGCGAGTTTGAGAATGACTCAATGCCTACATCATCCTTTCGACAGCGAGGCAATTTGATATTTTCTAGGCGGCCATCGTGAGCGCAGAGTCCCAGGAATTCCAAGAGCGCCCGGCAGTGGATTAGGCCGGCCTCGATTGCCGGATTAACAAACGCATTGGAATTTCCCTCAACCGACAGCTTCCCGTCAAAGTAAATCTCCATTCGCTTCGGTGCATCCCACGCCGTGCGGTACTTGAGCGCAAGTGCCAGCGCACTAACAGCGGCGAGGCTGTGGGGAACAAGTTGCTGCAGAATATCGTCACGATCCATCTGTGAGTGCTCACGCTCATTCTGCCCCGGACCAGGGGCGATGGCGCGATCGTCCGCTTTGTCACAAGGACTGTCAATGAGACGGTCGTCCGCGGGTCTTTCGAAGCAGGCCATGGACGGCCGTCGGCGAAGTGGAGCTTTTTACGCGCCTTTGCACGACGCCAAGCATCGCAGCGCCAAGCGGGAGCAAGGCGCGGATGTTCGAGCCCATGGACGGGCGAGTTCGCGCCGGCCCGCTTGGCGCGAGAAGCGCAGGGAAGTTGAGGCAACACGATGTTGCCGAAACCGTCGTGCAGGCGCCTGACTTTGGCTACTTTCGCCGTAACGAAAGTAGCCCGCGCCGTTGGACGGCGCGGAAAAGGACAGGGATGTCGAATCGGGACTGGTTGCGAGACCGGATCCTCATCCGGCGCTGCGCGAGCGCTACGCGCTCGGCCTGCGGCCGCCTCTCCCGGAGGGAGAGGGAAACAGCTGTGGGCGCCCGCCGTCGCGGTCAGCTCTTGTCGAAGCGCATCGACAAATCGATCGCGTGAACATGTTTGGTCAGCGCGCCGATGGAGATGTAATCGACGCCGGTTTCGGCGATGGCGCGGACGCGTTCGAGATTGACGCTTCCGGATACTTCCAGCGGCACACGGCCGGCGGCGAGGGCGACGGCGTCGCGCAGCATGGAATCGCTGAATTCGTCCAGCAGCACGCGATCGGCGCCCGCGGCGATCGCGTCGCGCAGTTCGTCCACCGACTCGACTTCGCATTCGAGCAAAACTTCCGGATGCGCGGCGCGCGCCGCACGGATGGCACTCGCGATCCCGCCCGCGGCAGTGACGTGGTTTTCCTTGATGAGGATCGCGTCGAACAGGCCGATCCGATGGTTGTGCCCGCCGCCGCAGCGCACCGCGTATTTCTGGGCGAGGCGCAGGCCGGGAATCGTCTTGCGCGTGTCGAGGATTTTCGTTTTCGTGCCGGCAATCGCGTCCACGTAGCTGCGCGTGACCGTGGCAGTGCCCGAAAGCGTCTGGAGGAAATTGAGCGCGTTGCGTTCGCCCGCGACCAGCGCGCGCGCGTTGCCCTCGATCTCGCATAGCACCGCGTCGGCGTGGACACGATCGCCATCGGCGTAATGCCAGTCGATGCGCACCACGGGATCGAACTGCCGGAAGCATTCTTCGGCCCACGGGCTGCCGGCCAGTACGGCGTCCTCTCGGCTAACGATGTGCGCGCGGGCATGCGCGTCGGGATCGATCAGCGCGGCGGTCAGATCGCCCTTGCCGATGTCTTCGGCCAGCGCGCGCGCGACATCGGCACGAATGGTTTCCGCCGGTGGCGGTTGGGGCGTCGCTTCGTCGCCGCTCATGCGCCGGCTTGCGGCGCCGGCTGCGCGTTGCGCAGGCGGTCGACGATCGCATCGAGCGCGCGGTCGAACAGCGGCACTTCTTCCAGGATCATTGCGCGCCCGCTCATCAGCTCGCTGGCGAGTTGCACGGCCGTGCGGTCGGCCACCTTCAGGCCACGGCGGTTGACGAACAGGTATTTGCCGCTGATGGGGCTGATCCAGGACAACTTGGCGCGTTCGCGCGTGCCGGTATCGTCGACGAACTCGACCCAGTCGCCGACCTTGAGGTCGCGCACGGCCTGCAGCGTGTCGGCGTCGACGTCCACGGCCATGTCGTCGGCTCCGAAGTCTTCGTCGACGTCCGGCGTGTCGGTGATCGCGGGCTGGGCGTCCTCGGAAACACCGAGCACCGCTTCGGGGTTCGCGAGCGGTGCGCTTGCTTGCTGGACGGGTGCGGGCTCACCGAGTTGCTGGCGCCAGAACTTCCGCAACTCGTCCAGCAGCCGCTCGATGTCCGGTTCCTGGAACGCGACGGTCGCGAGGCCTTCGCGCAGGTGCTTTTCGATCGAGGGCAGGGCGCTCTTGTATTGCTCGTGCGCGGGTTCGCCGCGCGGAACATCGGCCGTCGCGATGAAGTCGTCGACGAAGTGCACCGCCGAGCGGAATTCCGCCGACTCTATGCCCTGGCGCAGCACGATCAGCACCAGGTAGTTGGCCCAGGGACGCGTCAGCACACCGCGCAGCAGCGTAGGGAGGTTGCGGTCGTTGATGCGCGAGAGGATTTCCTGGGCGGCGCGGCGGCGCGCGTCCTGAAGGCGTTCGCGTCCGCGTGCGGCTTCGGTCGCGCGGCTTTCGGCGAGTTCCGCGCGCTTGCGGTTCTGCTCGACGAAGCGGGCGAATTCGGTGATCTGGCGTTCGAACACGCCGATGTCGTCGTCGAAATCCTGCAGCAGGGATTCGACGACGCTCTTGACCTTGTCGAACAGGCGATGGTCGCGGTCGGATTCCTCCGACCAGCCCTTGGCCGCGTCGGCAAGCTGGTCGAGCAGCCTGCGCGCCGGATGCGACGAGTGCGCGAACATGCGCCGGTCGAGGATGGCCACCTTGAGGTAGGGGATCTGCAGGCGCGCCAGCAGCACCTGCATCGGCGCGGGGATGGTGTGGTCCTGCAGGATGTATTCGAACAGCATCCCGACGAGGTCGATGGTGTCCTCGTCGCTGCCGGAAACGTTCACGTGCGCCGCACCCGACAGGCGCCGTATCTGCTCCATCAACTCATCCTTGAGGTGCTGGACCATGTCGACCGCGGACGTCGTGTCGATCGCGATGGGCTGCGCCGGCAACGGGCGACTGTCGCCCTGCAACAGGGTGAGCGCGCCCAGCAGTTCCGCCGGGGTCAACGATGCAACGGAGCCGCCGCCAGTGAAGTTGGTTCCCGCTGGATAGGTCGCTTGCCGGCGCGCCGCGAGCAGTGCGGTCAATCGCTGCATCAGTTCGTTGTGCAACTGGTCCGCGGTTTCGGCGGCATAGTCGGGCAGCCCGACGATGTCGCCGGTCGCGGCGGATGCGGACGCCGCGGTGCCGGTCGATCCCGGCCGGCGCGTGAGCCTTGGGTGCTGCAATTGCGGCAGCACGCCGGCCTGCACCAGACGCACGTTGGCGTCGTGATACAGGGTGTCGAGCGCGTTCAACACATAGCGCTCGAACATCTTGAGGATGATCAACCGGACGCGGATGTTGACTTCGCTGAGCTCGTCCAGCGCTTCGCGGAAGGATTCGGTCAGCGCGTAGGGACCCAGCGGATTGTTGGCGTTCGTCGTGGCGCGGCCGCCGCTCAGCACCGAGAGCCGCTGGTTGAGCGCCATCAACGCGGCGGACAATCGGCCTTCGGCCTTCGCGACCATGCTGGAAACCGCGAGCGATTCCTCGAGTTCGCGGTCGTCGACGAGGCTCAGTTCGCCGCTGGCCGAGAATGCGCGCTGCGCTTCGCTGGTGCGCGTGGTGCGGCCCGCCGCGAAATCGGCGAAACCGCGTGATACGTGCTCGCCGAACATGCGTTCGATGCGCGGGCGCCGCTTGCGGGTCTCGCGCATGCCGTCGAAGTATTCGGTCTGGCTGGCGTTGCTCTCGGCCTTTTCGGCGAGGTCGAACAAGGTGTCGTCGACGTTGTCGAGCAATGCGGCCACGAGATTCCCGGTGGCCTTCAGGGTCATTTCGCGCACCGCCACCAGCAGCCCGCCGACGTGGCCGTGATCCGCGTCGGCTATGCGCGACGCGATGTCGATCACCTTCGGACTGGTTTCGCCATGCTGGTCGGGCGGGATGTGCGCCATGACGAAAAACCTGACTTCAGGAAGCTGAACCGGGGTTCTTCAGTATGCCGTTTCGCCGTAACGGGAACGTGAATCCGTTCACAGCGCCGATACCCGCCGCAAACGCGGCTTGCGAACCATGCCGTTCATCACCTGCTGCGTCATTCGGGCTCCGCCGCCGCTGAAGTCGGCGTCGGCCCGGAATGACCATTTTCCATGACCCGAGCGGATCAGCCATCTCGGCCTCGCGAACGCCTGCGCCCGATTCGAAGCTGAGAGTCAGCGTCCCGGAAAATCGATCAACTGCAGGGTGCCGATCCCTTCCTCGGCCAGCATCACCGGGATGTCGTCTTCGATGCGGTAGACGACCTTGCGGTCGGTGGTGATGAGCCCGGCCGTGAGCGGCGTCGCGACCTTCTGTCCGGCCACCGTGTCGAGCGTGCCGCCGGCGATCGCGCGGTTCAGCGCATCCAGCTCGTCGCGGCGCAGCGGGCGTACCGGCGTCTTGGTGACGGGATCGCAGAGGATGTCGAGCAAACGTTTGTCCATGCCGCGTACAATAGCCGTTTTGCGGCAGTGAGACCATGCGGAAATCGACGATCGCGCCCCGCGTCGGGGTGGTGATGGGTTCGCGTTCGGATTGGGAGACCATGCGGCACGCCGCCGAGATGCTGGCAGCCTTGGGCGTCGCGCATGAAGTCGAAATCGTCTCCGCGCACCGCACGCCCGACAAGCTCTTCGCCTACGCCGAGGGCGCCGCCGCACGCGGCATCGAAGTGATCATCGCCGGGGCCGGCGGCGCGGCGCATCTGCCGGGAATGCTCGCGGCCAAGACGCGACTTCCGGTGCTGGGCGTACCCGTGCAAACGCGCGCGCTGAAGGGACTGGACTCGCTGTTGTCGATCGCGCAGATGCCGGCCGGGGTTCCCGTGGGCACGCTGGCGATCGGTGAATCCGGCGCCAGGAACGCGGGCCTGCTCGCCGCGGCGATCGTGGCGCTGCATGACGATCACGTCGCGCAGGCGCTCGACCGTTTTCGGGGCGAACAGACCACACAGGTGCTGGAGCATTCCGATCCGCGCCTCGAGCCACCGCGGCCGGCGGCAGCGCGACCGCGTGCGGCGCGGGCCAGGACGGGCACGCAAGGCGCGGGTCGATGACGACACTCGGCGTCCTGGGTGGCGGCCAGCTCGCGCGGATGATGGTGCTGGCCGGCACGCCGCTGGGTGTGCGGTTCCGCATCGTCGACCCGGTCGCCGATGCCTGCGCGGGGCAGATCGCGCCGTTGCTGGTGACAGGCTGGGACGCGTTCGGTGAACTGGAATCGTTCGCGCGCGGGATCGACGCCGCGACTTTCGATTTCGAAAACGTGCCGGCGGAAACCGCCGAATGGCTGGCTTCCCGCACCCGCGTCGCGCCCAATGCCTTGTCGCTCAGGACAGCGCAGGACCGCGTGCTGGAAAAGACGCTGTTCCGCGAGTGCGGTTTGCCCACGACGGAATTCACTGACGTCGCGACGCGCGCCGATCTGGATGCCACGCTTGCGCGCATCGGCGCGCCTGCGATCCTGAAAACCCGTCGCGAGGGTTACGACGGCAAAGGGCAGTTCCGCATCCGAACGCGGGATGATGCCGATGCCGCATGGCAGGCATTGGGCGCACAGGCCGCAGCGCGCGGACTGATCCTGGAAGGCTTCGTCCCGTTCGATTACGAGGCATCCGTGGTCGCCGTGCGCGCTTCCGACGGCGAGTTCCGCGCATGGCCCGTGACGCGCAACTGGCACGTCGACGGAATTCTTTCCGCGAGTCTCGCGCCCGCGGTGCGCGACGGCGAGATCGACATCCAGGCGTTCGCACATGCGCGTGCGATCGCGGAACGGCTCGATTATGTCGGGGTGTTCGCGCTGGAGCTGTTCGTGAAAGACGGCGAATTGCTCGGCAACGAGATGGCGCCGCGCGTGCACAACTCGGGGCACTGGACGATCGAAGGTGCCGTGACCTCGCAATTCGAAAATCACGTGCGCGCGGTGTTGGGATTTCCGCTCGGCGACACGTCGGCGTGTTTTCCGTCATGCATGCTCAACTGGGTCGGCGAATTGCCGGATCGCGACAAGCTGCTCGCGATTCCCGGCGTGCACTGGCACGACTACGGCAAGTCACCGCGACCGGGTCGCAAGGTCGGCCATGCCACCGTGTGCGCGCCCGAAGCCGCGACGCTGGCGGAGCGCCTGCAACAGGTCGGCCGTGCATTGGGTCGCGAGTCGCAGGTGGCGCCGGTGATCGAGGCGCTGCGCGATGAATCCCTCTCCCTCCGGGAGAGGGTGCCCCGCTAGGGGCGGGTGAGGGTACGGGCCCGCGCGTCGTGCTGACGCCTGCGCAGAGTTGCTTTGCGCGAGGCCGGACCCTCATCCGGCGCTTCGCGCAAAAGCCAAAGCAGCGCGTTGCGCCCCTTCTCCCGGAGGGAGAAGGGAAGGCCGGCGGAAGCTCCCGTAAATCAGAAACAATTTATGGCTCGTACTGACTCGAAGAGGATTGTGATGCACAAGCGACTGGCTGCAATCATCGTTCTTGCATTTTCACTCGTCGTCGGCTCCCAGACCACGCCGGCGTTCGCCGCACTCCAGGACCACAGCACCGCCCAGGACGGCCCGCTCCAGCCGAAGGTAGAAGGCAACAACAAACGCCCTTGGCCGGACGAGCCGCTGGTCACCGCCAGACATGGCATGGTGGCCACCGCGCAGCACCTCGCGACGCAGGTCGGTCTGGACATTCTGAAAAAGGGCGGCAACGCCGTCGATGCGGCGGTGGCGGTCGGTTATGCGCTGGCAGTGGTGCATCCGTGCTGCGGCAACATCGGCGGCGGCGGCTTCATGACCTTGCACCTCGCCGACGGCAAGGATGTGTTCCTCGATTTCCGCGAAAAGGCGCCGCTGGCGGCGACACCCGACATGATGCAGAACCTCGCCGGCGAGGTGGTGAAGGGCCGCAGCACGCGCACGTATCTCGGCGTCGGGGTGCCGGGCACCGTGATGGGTCTCGACACGGCGTTGAAGGCGTACGGCACGATGAGCCTCGCGCAGGTGATGGCGCCGGCAATCAAGCTCGCGAAGGACGGCTTCGTGCTGCAGCCGGGCGATGTGCGCATCCTCGACACGTCGACGGACCATTTCAGGCAGCACCCGAACGTCGCCGCGATCTTCCTCGACCACGGCCAGCCGTGGCAGGCGGGGCAGGTGCTGAAGCAGCCCGAACTCGCGCGCACCCTGGAACTGATCGCGAAAAAAGGCACCCGCGCGTTCTACGACGGTCCGATCGCCGCGGCCGTGGTGAAGGCCAGCAAGGCCAACCATGGTCTGCTGAGCCTGAAGGATTTCAAGGACTATACCGCGCAATGGGCGAAGCCGATCGAGTGCGAATACCACGGTTACACGATCGTCACCGCGCCGCCGCCGAGTTCGGCCGCGACGATCTGCGAAACCCTGCAGATCATCGCGCCATATCCGCTGGCGAAGTGGGGCTTCCATTCCACGAAGAGCGTGCATTACTTCGTTGAGGCCGAACGGCGCGCGTTCGCCGACCGCAACACGTATCTCGGAGATCCGGCGTTCGTGCACAACCCGATCAAGAAGCTTCTTTCCGCGGCGCATGCTGCCAAGCTGCGCGCCAGCATCGAGCCCGACAAGGCCACGCCGTCGTCGGAAGTGAAGGGCAGCCTCGGGCCGTACGAATCGACCAACACCACGCATTATTCCGTGGTGGATGACAAGGGCGATGCGGTCGCGGTCACGTACACCGTCAACAGTTATTTCGGCATCAAGCAGATCGCCGGCGACACCGGCTTCTTCCTCAACAACGAAATGGACGACTTTACGTCCAAACCGGGTGTGCCGAACCAATTCGGGCTGGTGCAGGGCGAGGCCAACCGGATCCAGCCCGGCAAGCGCCCCCTGAGTTCGATGAGCCCGACCATCGTGCTGCACGATGGCAAGTTGTTCATGGTGACGGGCAGCCCGGGCGGTTCGACCATCATTTCCACCACCATGGAAAGCATCCTCAACGTGGTCGAGTACGGCATGAACGTGAAGCAGGCGATCGACGCTCCGCGCATCCAC
This sequence comes from Gammaproteobacteria bacterium, assembly GCA_021324095.1. GTDB lineage: Bacteria > Pseudomonadota > Gammaproteobacteria > Xanthomonadales > Rhodanobacteraceae > 66-474. The sequence goes on along the minus strand of JAJPJT010000065.1, from coordinate 26,823 downwards.
ATGCAGTGGTACCCGGACGAAATCTTCGCCGAGCCGGGCGCGTTCACGCCCTCCGTGCAGTCGGCACTCGAGGCAATGGGTTACAGGATCCGCGACGTGCACTCGATGGGCGACATCGCCGCGATCGTGGTGAACCCGAAGACTGGATTACTCGAAAGCGTCAACGATCCGCGTTATCCGGCGGGTGAGGCGGCGGGGTATTGACCCATTATCCCGAAGAGCCGCGATGATCTGGCGGAAGGAGCATACGGTGAGAGGGCAGCCGGCGTTTTCGTGGCGAGCGTAGCGATGCTTTCATTGGTGACGCCCGCTCTGCATGCAACCGCACCTGAAGTCGTTTCGTTTCCATCGGGTGACAAGACGCTACATGGTTTGCTTTATAAACCACGTGGCCCTGGACCGTTCCGGACAGTGCTGTACAACCATGGCAGCGCTCCGGGTCTCCTCAACAACGAGGCGTTCGCGCGACTTGCTCCGCTTTTCACACAAGGCTTGAGCGCTGATGCAGGTCCCTACAAATTCCAATCCTCTTCATCCAACGCGCGGTTGGGCGTTTTTCGCTCCATTCCTCGACAAATACTGTCGCCGCTGAGTTCGATGTTGCGCGCCAACGCCGGTGCGGACGGCACCGGGCGTGCGTAAGTGGTACTTCCCGTGCCGTAGGGTGGGCTGAACGTCTTTAGCGAACCCCAACGTCACGGTTGCTGTCCGTCGCTGAGGTTCACCCGAGGGAGCTCGGGCTCATTCCAACCTGCGCGGCTCAACTGGTATCGCGCATCAACGGTGCGATACCAGGAACCAGGCCAGCACCGCCACGAAATTGTTGGTGGCGTGCAGCGTGATCGACGGCGACAGCGAGCGCGTGCGCACGTGCAGCCATCGGAGCACGATGCCCAGCAGGATCAGAGCGGGCACGGGACACCACGCGAACCTGGAATCCGGCAGATGCGCATATCTGAAAATCGCCAGGCTGGCCACGCTGCGAGTTCGCGAAACTGGCTATAATAGGTGTATCAGCCACAGGTGACGCCGTGAGAACACTGACCTCGGTAGAAGCCCAGAACCGCTTCGGTGAACTGCTGGATGCCGCACAACGCGAGCCGGTGACCGTCACCCGCCGTGGCCGGCCGGTCGCGTTCGTGGTATCGCCGCAGGACATGCGCGAAGTGCTTGACGCGCGCAACCAGCGCAGCAAGGCCGTGGCCGAGTTCGAAGCTTGGAGCGTGCAGGCGCGCAAACATGCAAAGCCTGCGGCGAACAAGCTGACGCAAGAGCAGATCAACGAGCTTGTGCGTGAAGCCCGGTGAACCGCGTTGCGCGGGTCGTGTTCGACACGAGCACGCTGGTGGGCGCCATGCTCCAAGTGGGGTCGGTGCCGCATCGGGCGCTGGAGCTGGCGCTCGCATCGACACAGCTCTGCGCCTCGCCCGCGACGCTGCGCGAGCTGGAACGGGTGATTACGCGCCGCAAGTTCGATCGCTATCAGGCGCCGGATATCCGGCGGGGATTCCTCGCGGTGATGCGCGCAAATTCGCGCCTGTTCGATGTTTCGGCCTCTGATGAATCTATGGTGGAACCGCCGTGCCGTGATCCGCAGGACAACAAATTTCTCGCTCTGGTCCGCGGTTGCCATGCCGATGTGCTGGTCAGCAGTGATGCCGACCTGCTTGCGATGCATCCATGGCAGGGTGTCCGCATCCTGACGGCTGCGGCATTCCTGGAACTGCTCGGGGCTTGACTCGTTGCAAGCGCGTGGCGGGCCGCCGCCCGGCTTGTGTTCAGTGGTGGGTGATCAGGAACCAGCCGATGACCGCGACGAAATTATTGGTGGCGTGCAGCGTGATGGATGGCCACAGCGAGCGTGTGCGGACGCGCAGCCAGCCCAGCACGAGCCCCAGGAGGACCAGGGCCGGCACCGGGTACCACATAAACTTGAAGTCGGGCAGGTGCGCGCAGCCGAAGATGATCGCCGTCACGACGATCGCCCAGCCGACGTGCATACGGCTGGCCAGGCCGGAAAGCAATACGCCTCGGAACACCAGTTCCTCGACGAACGGCGCGACGCATACCACCAGCAAGGCGAGCAGGATGCGCAGGTCCAGCGGCACCTTGCCGGCCATCAGCGCGACGTCCTGATGCACCTGATGACTGCCGGCAAGCAAATGCGTGAGCAGCCCTCCCAGTAACAGCAGGAGCACTCCCAACAGCACGGCGAGAATGTAAAAGCCCTTGTGCAGTGGCTGGACCAGGCCGAAACCCGGAAGATCGGCACGTGACCACTGTGCCGGCCATGTCCTGCGCACGATGGCAGTCATTACGGCAGCCGCTGCGGCGATCGTGGCCACCGCCACGATGAGCCGGATGTCCGGGCTGGCCTGCATCAGGTGTTTGATCGCCGTCGTATCCGGCCTTGCGTGGCGCAGGCCCGCCGCGACGCCGATCTTGACCGCCAACGCGAAGCCGATCAGCGCGCCGACGAGGATGCTCAAGCCGAACTGCAGCAGAAAGTACAGCACGACCGTGCCGAGTCCGCTCCACACGCCCGGTTGCCTGGGTGGCTCGCTCATGCTGGCGTCCCCGGCAGAAATGGGAATTGGGCGGGGCAGGTCCATGCGGATTTCGTCACGCTGTGGCAAATCAACGCGCACTCTAGCAGCGCGCATGAGGCATGCTTCAGCCTCTCGGTGTGCGGGTCCGCAATGCCCGCGGGCGCAGCCGCCGCTCCGAGCGCATGACGTGCAGGATGAATACGCGAGAGCCGTCGAAGGCGTAAAACACACGGCAAGGCGGTTCGACGACCTGACGATAACGCGACCGCTTGAGTTCCGGCTGCCTGCTGCCGCTCTCGGGATATACCGCGAGTTGCTCCACGTGCCCAAATACGCGCTGCACCAGTGCCATGGCGGCAGAACGATTGCCCAGTGCGATGTAATCGGCGATTGCGTCGAGGTCCGCGAGCGCCGGTTCCGACCAGATTATTTCAGCCATCGGGCCATGCGCTTTCTCGCCTGTGCATGCGTCACGCTGCGGCTTTCGGCCACAGCCCGTTCGCCGCGCGCGATGCCTTCAAGCAACGCCATGCGCTGCTGCATGGCGTCGTAGCTTTCCACGTCCACCAGATAGGCGCTGGGAAGCCCGTGCTGGGTAATCAGGATCGGCTCGCGGTCGCGCTCGATGTCCGCGAGCAGTTCGGTGGCCTGGCGTTTCAGGGTCGTGACAAGTTCGGTGCGCATCGAGTGATACTAAAGTGGCACTTTATCGATCGCAAGCGCGCCTTGCCAGTGCGCAGGGCGGCGTGCCACACGGCTACTTCTCGATCCGGTAATTGAGGCTCGCGCGGTTGCCGGTCGTCGCGTTTTCCGCTTCGAACTGCAGGAACCGATTGAGCGTGTAGCGCAGCGTGATGACCTGGCCCGGCGTGAACAAGCCGACGCCGTAGCTGATGAACAGCCGCGGCGAAAGATATTTGCCCGCCGTGAATGCGGAACCGCCCAGAGCCTCACTGCTGGACACGCCGGCCTCGATGCCGATCCGCGAGCCGATCGCCTTGCCCAGCCGGTTCCCGGCCAATCCGCCCAGCGCCTGCGCGGCAGTGTCGAGCGTGCTGCTCTCGCCGCTCCTCAACTGGTCCAGCGGACGTCCGGTGACGAGATACGAGAGTGCCTGGGTCTGCTCCATCGCCGGGTCGGAGAACACGGTGAGGATGGGCTGCTGCGCGGTGCCGCGGATGTTCAGGCCCGCGGTGACATCCGCGCTGCGGATCTTGCGGACGGCGCGGATGTCGAGGCCAGGATTGTCGAGTCGCGTGCCGGCGAACAGCACGCGCCCGTTCTCGATGGCGAGGTCCTGTCCGTAGGCCTGGTATTTGCCGGTGACGCCGATCTCGCCGCGTCCGGTAGCGACCTGCCCGGGGCGCACCTGCACGGCGAGCTGTCCGTGCACCTTGCCGTCGAATCCGTAGCCCGTGATCTTGACGTCGTTGCCGAGCTTCACCTGGATGTCGGCGCTCATCGCAAGCGGCGCCGCGCGCGCCTGTTCGGGCTCGTCGACGATCACCACGTCGGGCGAGGCGTGCACCGGTCCCTGCCCCGGCAACTTTTCGATCACGACTTTCGCGCTCGGGATCGTGACGCTGCCCGTCACCGCGAACACGCCGTTCGCGCGCGCAATGTGCAGGTCGGGCGAAGCGATGACGTGCGCCGCCGGGATGTCCGCGACCAGCACGTCGTTGCCCTTGAGGCTGAGGCTCAGCGGCGCGTTGGCCGCAAAGCCGGTGCGGCCATCGACGTGCAGGATGCCCTTGCCGGACGTGATCTGGCCGGTGATGGCGAGGCGGCCCGAGGCGTCGCCCGCGATCGCGAAGCTGCCATCGTGCAGCTTGAGGCCGGCCCGCGGGATTTCCGCGGCGAAGTTCCGGGTTTCGATCCGGCCCTGGAAACGGGGTGCCGCCAATGTTCCGGAAAGGTCGAGCTTGCCGGCCAGCGTGCCGCGCACATTGGCGATTTCGGGCGATAGTGCTTCGAGCGAGGCGAGGCTGCGCAGGTCCGCATCGATACTGCCCGCCAGTGCATGCTGCGCGCCACTGATGGTGACATCGCCATTGATATGTCCGCCGTTGCCCAGTGCACCGCGCAGGCGGAGGTGCTGGTTCTGCCCCGATGCGTCCGCGTTGACGGCGAGGCTGGACCACGCGAGCAGCGGCGTGGCGGGATTGGCCGCGTACGCGATGCGGCCTGCGCTGGCCACGAGTTCGGCATGACCCGTCATTACACCGCCGGCAGCCAACGCCATCTGGCCCTCGCCGGAAAGTTCGCCGCTCGCCTCGAAGGGGCTGGCGCCGCCGGCGAGTGTCGCCAGCATTTGCAGCGGCAGGTGTTGCAGTGAATATTTCGCGGTGATCGCGCCTTGTGCGCTGCGATTCGCCGAAAGGCAAAGGCGCGGAGTTCCGGCAGAAAGGCAGAGTTGCGACAGCGCCAGCGCGCCGCGTTGCCAGGAAACGTCGCTCGCCTGTTGTTGGCGCCAGACCGGCATGCCTTGCAGCGCGAGTTCGAGGCCGCTCAAGGTGCCGGTCCAACGCTTCGTCCTGGGCTGGAAATTCCCAGCGATTGCCAGCGACACGCTGAGCTGTTTGCCGCGCGCGTTCAAATGCACATGATGCGATGCCGCGTTGCCGTTGCCCTGCACCTGCACGCTGTCGAAATCGAGTCCCGACGCGTGCACGCCGTGCAGCGCGAGGTCGAGATTGCCGCCGGGTTGCGCGATGTCCGGAATCGATGCGGCGAGTTCCAGCGCATCGATGCTGCGCCCGCCTTCGCCCAGGTGATTGCCTTGGAGCCCTCCCGCAATCGCCAGCTTCGGCCAGTCGCCCTTGACGGTGAATCGGCCTTGCAGCGCGCCGGATGCACTCGGCAACCAATCACCGAGCGACGCGACGTCCAGCGTCACCGTCGCATCGGTCTGCTTGCCACTCTTGCCGACCGCTTCGACCCGGCTTTTGCCCGAGACCAGCAGCAGCGATCCTTCCAGCAGGTTGCCGGGCGCGATTTTCAGGTCCGCCCTGCTGCCGGCGATGTTGCGTCCGCGCAGCGTGCCGCCTGTCTTCTCCAGCTTCAGCGTAGCCTCCGGGCCTCGCGGCGTCAGCGCACCCTGCGTAGCCAACGTGAAGTCCAGCGCGCCGTTCCAGCCTGCGAGGATCGCGCCTGGATCGAAGCGCTTGGCAACGGCATCGAGCTTCCACGACACGCGGGGTTCGAGGCCGATCGTGCCGCGTGCATCCACCCCTCCGTTCTTCTGGACGAGCTTCAAAGCATGCAGATCGATGGTTTGCGGCGTGCCGGCGAGATCGACCTGCAGGTTCGAAAGGCGACCGGGCGGCCCGATCGCGAGCATGCCCTTGATCGCGTAACGTTCCGTGCTTCCGTCGAGGTGGACCTCACCGTGCGTCGCGAGCGTCCGGCGAACCAGTTCGGCTGGGAGTTGCACGTCTTTCCAGTTCGCATCCAGCGCGAAGTCCACGGGCGTCGCAGTGGGATGCACGATGCCGGTCACGGTCGCGACGCCCGGGAATTGCGGCGATCGCAGCCGCAGCGGATCGAGCGTGAGCGTCTTGCCGTCGTATCGGAATGCGGCGGGATCGAGCAACAGCGTGGCGTCGTTGGCGACGACACGACCTTCCAGCTTGCCGCCATGGGCGTCGCCGGTGCCATGGAGGTTCAATGCCAGTGTCTTCAACGACGAGGGCAGGGCGATCGGCAATGTGCGTGTGTCGAAGGGCGGCGCGTCCAGCGCCAACGTCCACGCATGCGATGCGTCCAGTTTCAATGACGCATCCGCGTCGGCGCGCAGGGGCGACGAAAATGTTGCAGCGATCTGCGCCGTCTTGCCGTCGGACCGGGAGGTCACGTTGCCCGTGTAACGCGTGCCGTGCTGCGTCCAATCGAATCTCGCGGTGCCATGGCCCGCGTATCCCTTCGCAACTACCAGCGTGCCTTCGAGCTCGACCGTGCCTGCCGGCGCACGCAGCGCCAGTTGCCGGATCACCACGCGCTGGCTGCTCCACTGGCCCGCGATCGCAAGGCTGTCGGCGGCGAAAACCTGCTTGCCGCCTTCGCCGACGGTGATGTGCGTCAGCAAGGCGTCATCGAGTTCGATGGCCAGTGGTGGTTTCAGCCAGAAGCTGGACGATTGGGCGGGCTGCGTCGGAGGCGCGATGTCGACGTCGATGCCGTCGATCCGCGCACGCGCGATGTGCAGGCGACGGCCCAACAGCGCCCACGGGCGCAAGTCCACGCTGGCGTGTTCGATCCGGACGGTCGTGCCGCTTGTTTCACGGTATCGGAGGCCGTCGATCGTCGTCGTACCCGCCAGGGTGCCGCTTGCGTTCGCATAGACGAGCCGTCCGTGCATCATCGCGACCCCGCGATCCAGCGCGAAATGCAATCCCGAAGTTGTGTAGAGGAGCCACGCGAGCAGCGCCACGCACGCGACGATCAGCACACCGATCGTGATTCCGGCGCCAAGCAACCATTTACGCGCGCGTATCACAAGTCGGGCCCGATCCTTATGTTCAGTTGCACGCCGTGGTGATACGGATTGTTGATCGGCACGCCAAGATCGACGCGTACGAGTCCGACCGGCGAGCGCCAGCGAACGCCGAGGCCGGCGTCGTTGCGATCATGGAAATCGGTGCCGTCGAACGCGTCGCCGGAATCCACGAACGCCGCAATACCCCAATCCCTGGTGAAGTAGTGTTCGACGGTGGCGCCCACGACCAGCAATCGCGTGCCTCCGATCACGAAGCCGTAGCTGTTGCGCGGTCCGACCGCCTGGTAGCCGTAGCCGCGCATGGAGAGTTCGCCGCCCGCGAAGAAGCGCAATTGCGGCGGCAGCTTGCTGAAATCCTGGACCGTGGTGATGCCGGCGTCGCCATTCAGGATCAGCCGGTTGCTCGGCCCCAGCGCATGGATCCAGACCGCATGCGCGAGTGCCTGGGCGAACCGCGTGTCGATGCCGGGACCCGCGCGCGCGACCAGGTTGATCGAATAGCCCTTGCGGACGAACAGCGGGTTGTCCGCGACCTTTTTCGTCAAGTCGAGTTCGGGATAGACCAGGGTGGTCTTGCCATGCTCGATGCCGGGGATGCCCACGTTTTGTCGGCCCTGGTTGCCGACGGTGAAGGTACCGGTCAGGGCGTGCAGACCGATCGTGCGCACGAAGCCGTGCCAATCGCGGACCGCATTCGCGGCGACCGAAAAGATGCGCGACTTCGTCGTCGTGGTGTTTTCGTCGCGATAGCCGACGCCGAAATTGAAACTCGCATGTTCGTGCCCCGGCCGCGGAATGCCATACACGACCTGCAAGGTCTTGAGACGCGTCGCCAGCACGGCCTGGGTATCGAGGGTATGGCCGAGGTTGTTGATCCAGCGCCGCCGGATGCCGCCGCGCACGCCCGGGCCGGTGTCGGTGCCGTAGAACACGCCTGCGGTATACACCGTGCGTTTGGCGGGCGCGACTTCCACTTTCACTGGGACGACGTGACCTTTCGCTTCCGTGGCTTCCGGCTGGACATTCACGATCGAAAAGTAGTCGGCGTCAGTGAGCGCCTGCTGCAGCGACAGGAGATCCGATTGCGAGTACCAGGCACCGGGCGTCCACGGCACGTAGCGTTGCAGGAAACCGGGACTGAACTGTGAACCTTCGAAAGTGACAGCGCCGAGTTTGTAGCGTTCCCCGACCGTGTAATGAAGGTGGATCGCCGCGCGGTTGTCGGCGCGCGTCACGTCCACACGATGGACCGTCGCCTTCGCATCCAGCCAGCCGGTTTCGAGGAATGCATTGGCGATCGCGCCTTTGGACGCTTCGTATTCGGAATCATTCATCTGCTGGCCGACACGCGGCTGGAATGTGCGGACGGCGTGGCGCACGGGGCCCAGTTTCATGGCGACATCCGGTACCTCGAGATCCAATGCATCGACCGTGGTCGCGGGACCCGGCGCCACTTTCAACCGGATTTCCCACGCGTTGCCGACATGTTCGAGCCGGCCCTCGGCCGTGGCGTTGTAGTACCCGTAGGGCTGCAGCGCCGTCGTCGCCTGCCTGCTCGCATCTTGCGCAAACACTTGCGCCTGCGTTTCGCTGACGTCATTGCGGTTGGCGTATTGGGTCGCGGTGAGTTGCGCGCGCACGGCGGCGGCAAGTTCCTGGTCGACGCCGGTGATCGTGACCTTCAATGTGTCCGCGTACGCGCTGTGAGCAATGGCGAGTGCCGCCAGCGCGGCGAAGGCGCACGCGCACTTCATGCGCGGCGCACTCATGTGCTCTCACCAACGTGCATGGGATGACATCCCTGTCTTTTTCCGCGCGCCTCCCGCGCGCGCGGGTGACTTCTCTTTGCTTGGCCAAAGAGAAGTCACCAAGAGAAAGGCCACCCCGCGAACACGTCCTCCGCACGTCCTTGTGCTCCGGATTCGCTCGCGGCCGCCGGGGTTCGCCGACGGCACATCCCTGTGCCTGCGGCGAACTGGCGCACTTCCTGTGCGCCATCCTGCGGACTTGTCCGTCGTCCGCTCACCGTGTTCGAGGGGCCCCGTTTGGCGCACATCCTGTGCGCGTGACGGTGCGAAGCGAGTTGCGGACTCTCGCTTTGTGCGAGGCCATGGATGGCCGTCGTTAGAGCGATCAACGCGCCTTTGCACGACGCCGAGCATCGCAGCGCCAAGCGGGAGCAAGGCGCGGATGTTCGAGCACAGGGACGTGCGAGTTCGCGCCGGCCCGCTTGGCGCGAGAAGCGCAGGGAAGTTTCGGCGACACGACGTTGCCGAAACCGGCGTGCTCGGCGCAATGGTTTTGGCTACTTTTGCCGAAACAAAAGTAGCTCGGCCGCGAAGCGGACGAAACCGCTCTTTGGTGAGGCGGACGGAAAAGGACATGGACGTCGTTGCAGACCGCTTGGAGAGCCTGACCCTCGGGACACCACGCGAAGTGCAGTGCATGTCACGCGGCGATGGTGCATCGGTGCATGTGCAGCGCGCTGGCACGTCGAACCTCAGGTCGCCGCGGTTCTGGCCTCGACCGCCTCGGGCGCGCGGATTGCGGCGGTTGTTTGCGCAGGTGCGGGCAGCACCGCCTGCGCAGTTTCGTCCGGCTGCTCGCGCGAGTAGTGCGCAACCAGGGCACCGATGAGCGCAGAGAGATACGGAATGGCCTGCGCACCCAGGATGACCATCCACAACTCGCCTTCGACATAGCGCGATCCGAAGTCGAGCGCCATGCCGATGATCGCCAGCACGAGCGCGATCGTCATCAGCAGTTCCTCGCGCACGGGACCGAGTGCGCCGGCCGCGCCGCCGGCGAGGCGCCGGCTCTTGGCCGTGCGCACGAATTCGGTCTTCCTCTTGATGAGGCCCATCCAGATGCCGCGCGCGATGGCGTGCGAAAGGCCCATGCTCGCGATCGACGCCATCAGCGTGTCGCGCCAACTGCACGGAACGCGTGCGCGGTACAGGATGACGCCGAACACGGCCTTCGCGAAGAAAAAGCCCATCACCGGGATCAGGAACAGCCGCATCGGCAGGCTGAAGACGGTGGGTGCCAGCAGCATGCCGGCGGTCCAGCCCAGCGCCATCAGCGTGAACACCATGTGCAGCGCGTCGGCGAACCAGGAGAACCAGCCGGTGAGGAAGTGGAAGCGCTGGCCGGCGGTGAGCGGACCCTTGTTGACCATCCAGTTCCAGCGGCCCTTCAGGATCTGCATCGCGCCGAACGCCCAGCGGTAGCGCTGGCTCTTGTAGGCGCGGAAGTCGGCGGGTGTGAGTCCCTTGCCCAGCAACTCGTCGACGTAAACGGTCTCGTACCCGGCGTGCATCAGGCGCAGGCCGAGCTCGGCATCTTCGCAGATGGTCCACTCCGACCAGCCGCCGGTGCCTTCCAGCGCGACGCGTCGCACCATCGTCATCGTGCCGTGCTGGATGATCGCATTGCGTTCATTGCGATGGTGCATGCCGATCCGGAAGAAACCGTCGAATTCCCAGTTGGTCATGCGCCGGAACGCGTTGCTGGCGTAGTCACGATGCGCCTGCGGGCACTGCACCACGGCGACGTTGCGGGTATGGAAATAGCCGGTCAGTGACGCCAGCCAGTCCGGGCGCACGACGTAATCGGCATCGACCACGGCGATGATGTCGGCGCGTGGATCGGTCTGCTTCAGTCCATAGTTAAGTGCGCCGGCCTTGAATCCCGGCCATGGATCGAGATGGAAGAAGCGGAAACGTTCGCCCAGTTCCGCGCAGCGTTGCTCCACCGGTTTCCACACGTCCTCGCGTTTGGTGTTGTTGTCGATCACCAGCACTTCATAGTTGTGATAGTCCAGCTCCGCCAGCGAATCCAGCGTCGCGATCACCATGTCCGGCGGTTCGTTGTAGCAGGCGAGGTGGATCGACACGAACGGTTGCTCGTCGGGCGAATCGGGTGACAGCAGTCCGAAGTGACGCAGCCATCTCCGGCGCCACAGCACCTCGACGAACTCGAAGCCGTTGATCAGCAGGATCGCGAGGATCGCGAGCTGGGCCGGGAACAGGATGATCAGCATGCCCCAGTCGACGACGCTCAAGTAGAACTGGAACGGCACCGTTGCCGACCATACGATCAGCCCCGCCGCGAGCTGGATCAGGCACAGGTACACGAAGCGCCCGGCCAGCCTGAAGCGCGCGAATTTCCAGGCGAACCAGATCATCGGGATCAGCGCCAGCAGTCCGGAAGCGAGTGCCTTCCACGGCCAGGTCGAATCCTCCAGCACCGGTCCGGCCAGCGGGAACTTCAGTTGCCGCGCGGAATTGAACACACCCCAGTACGCGCCGGTCCGGCCTTCGCCCAGGCCTTCCTTCCACGGCTGGTCGATGGCCTCCATGATGTAGTAGTCATCGATGTGCTCGGCACGCGCGGCGGTGAACCAGTCGCGCAGGAAGATCGCCTCGTTGGCAATGGAGGGCTTGGCATATCCGAAACGATCGCCATTGGACGGCCAGCCGACCTCGCCAATCACGATGTGCTTGTTCGGAAACAATTGCTGCAGGTGCCGGTAACGCATCAGCACGTCGCCGACGGCGTCCTTGCGCGGCACCTTCTCCCAGTAGGGCAGCAGGTGCACGGTAATGAAATCCACGTGCTGCGCGAGTTCCGGGTACTTTTCCCAGATGTGCCACGGCTCGGCGGTCGAAACCGGCTGGCGGACCGCTGCACGCACGCGGTCGATGTAGGCCACGAGTTTCTCCGGCGACATGTTGTTGTCCAGCAGCACCTCGTTGCCGACCTCGACGCGCTTGATGTCCGGCCAGCGCCGCGCCTGCGCGATCAGCGCGTCGATCTCCTTCTCGTTGTTGTCGCTGCGGCGGTCCAGCCATGCACCCAGCATCACGTCGAGGTGGTACTTCATGGCCAGGCGCGGAATGTCGGGATACTGCAGCGAGGAATAGACGCGGATGCGGCGGGTGTGCTTGGCCATCAGCGCAAGGTCGCGGTCGATTTCCGCGTCGGTCGGAACGTCACCGGCCAGGGGGCTCTGGTAGCGCTGGTACGGGCTGTAGGCGAAGCCGGCGGTCTGACCGTTCCAGGGCACCACATGGGTCGGCCGATCGGCCGCGGCCCACAGCGCAAAGTTCAACGCCGCCACCAGCAACGCCAGCAGCACGGCCATGACAATTGCGCGCGCACGCCGTGGGCGTGCGTCGATGGCGAGTGGTTGGCCCAAGATTCTCCCGGTCAGATCAGTGGTGCGCGAACGAGCAAGGGTAAGGGCGATCGCCTGAAGATTTTGCAAATAGTCTTGTATGCGATCGTCCTGATCGCTGCGCTGCCGAGCCACCGTCCAACGTGAGGCACTTCGGGACGCGGGCCGTCACCACGGTCGTCCACGGCCTGACCTTCCGCAACAGCCGCTTCGTATGGAAGAACGTGGGTAGCGTACGGATAGAATGGCGCGATGCCGGATTTCACGCTCCATAAGGGAACTGCTCCGTTGCTGGTCAGCCTGCCGCACGACGGGACGGCGCTGCCGGAAGCGATCGCCGCGCGCGCCACCCCTGCCGGCAAACGGGTGCCGGACACGGATTGGCACGTGGCCAGACTGTATGCATTCGCGCGGGAACTCGGCGCTTCGGTGATCGTGCCGCGCTGGTCGCGTTATGTCGCCGATCTGAACCGCGACCCGGAGGGTCACGCCCTTTACCCCGGCCGCAGCGAAACCGCGCTGGTTCCGGTGACGACGTTCGCAGGCGAGACGATTTATCCGGCCGGTGACGAACCCGGCGCGCAGGAAATCGCGTTGCGCCGCGAGATGTACTGGCAGCCCTACCACGATGCGCTGGCGGGCGAACTCGCGCGTATGCGCAGCCGATACCCGCGCGTGGTGCTGTGGGACGGGCATTCGATCAAGAGCCGGGTGCCGATGTTCTTTGACGGCAAGCTGCCGGATTTCAACCTCGGTACCGCGAGCGGCGCGAGCTGCTCGCAGGCATTGCAGGACGCGTTGGCCCACGTGTTGCGCGAACGCGCCGGCGGCGCCTCGGGAGGGTTCGGCCACGTCGTCAACGGCCGATTCAAGGGTGGCTACATCACCCGGCATTACGGTCGGCCCGGGAGCGGCGTCGAAGCGGTGCAACTGGAACTGGCCCAGTACACCTACATGGACGAAGACACTTTCGAATATCGGCCGGGCCGTGCGGCACCGGTACAGGACGTGATCCGCGCCCTTCTGCGCACCTGCATCGACTACGCTGCGGGCTGATCCAGGCTCGCAGCGACGCGCGGCCCGGCGGCGGCCACGCCGAGCAGGGCCGACAGCACCAGCGCCAGTCCGCCCAGCACCACGAACACGCTCCAGAACGGTTCGCGCATGTATGCGAGTGACACCGCGCCGGTCAGCAGATAGAAGATGCCGATCAGCCCGGATGCGAACAGCGCGTTCCGACCGCCGCGCGCCGCCTTCCACGCCGCCCAGATCACCAGCACGCCGAACACCAGCATGCAGCCGCCGCAGAAGTACCACACCAGGTAAATCAGCTTGTCCGTGTGCGCATCGATCGGCAGCGACGCGAGCCCCGAATCGAGCGCCTTGCGACCCATGAAGCTGTGGCCGAACGCGCCGAGGCCGATCAGCAGCCCGGTCACGGCAAGCAGCACCGACGTGAATTTGCGGAACATGGATTGCTCTCCTTTGGAAAAGTTCGACCGCACGTTTCTTTCCCGCTATCGCTTGTGGCGGCCAAGCATAGTCGTTCGGCGGCCCGATGTAGCCGGAGTTCCGACCCGCAGCCAGCGGAGTGCGGTAGGCTGTTGCCACACCGTGACCAGGCGAGAGCGTGCAGTCATGAGCGAACGCGATCCGAACGTGATGTCGCGGCCTTCCTCCGAGGATCCGCCGCTGCCGGACGTGGTGCCTTGGGGCTATCGCCCCGGCATCATCACCGCGATCACGGTGTTCCTTGCGTTCTCGCTGGCCTTCCTGCGCTATTGGGGCTTCGAGGCACCGGGCCGATGGCGCTGGTATTCGGTGGTCTCGGCGTGCGTGATGGCAGCCTCGGTGTTGCTGCAACTGGGCGCGCTGTTCCGTTCGTTGCGGCTCCGGGACGTACAGCCTGCCGTCTATCGCGTCACGGTGCGCTGGTTCGTCGTGGCCGTGGCGGTGATGATCATCGGCGTGCTGCTGGCGGCGTTCGACGCCGCTCTGGGTTAGTTGCCCGTACCCGGGTTTGGCCGATATGCGCGATGCATTTCAGTTCGATCGCGATCGGCGTCGGCAGCGCGGTAATGCCGAGCGTCGTGCGGCACGGCGCGGTCGCAGGATCGGGGAAGTATTCCGCCCACACCGCGTTGTAGGTCTTGAAATCCAGGTCCATGTCCGTGAGGAATACGGTCACGTCGACCAGGTCCTCCCAACGCGCGCCCGCGGCTTCCAGCACGGCGCGCACGTTGGCAAACACCTGCCGCGTCTGCTTGTCGATGTCGTGGGCGACCAGCGTGCCGCGCGGGTTGAACATGTTGCCGGGAATCTTGTCGCTGTCGGGCAAGCGCGGGCCGATGCCGGAAAGGAACAGCAGGTCGCCGACGCGGCGCGCGTGCGGGTAAGCGCCCACGGGTGCCGGGGCGGATGGGGTGCGGATCGTGTTGTTCATGGCTGGGGCGATCTGGACGGGCAGGACAGGGACGGCAAAGAAGGATTCTGCGACCCGGGAGCGCTGCAGTCGGAGCCGGGCTGCGGCTGCCTCGCTTCCTTCGTGGAATCCGTCGACGCATCGACGGTTATGAACGTGCTGCCGATGCGGTGGCCGTATTCATCGCTGATCGTCAGCCGGTACCGGTGGTCGGGGCGAAGATACAACTGTCCCAGCGGCGTGCTGTAGTCGCCGCGGGTGATCTTGATGTCATCGATCGTGGTCAGTGGCACGGGGTCGAGGACCATCCGGTCGGCAGGGATCGCGTCATCGGGTTCATTCGCGTAGCGCGCGGCGACCATGCATGGCCAGTGGCGCTGGCAGACGTCGCCGTTGACGGTAACCGGGACGCGCGCGCCCCAGAGCGCCAGCCAGGTCGGCCGGCCAACGACGAAATGCTCTTCCGGAAAGATCACGCTGACATCGTAGCCGGGCCGGAGCGACCATGGCTTGCCGTCCTTGTCGACGAACACGGTGGGCTGCGTCGGGTGTACGGCGGCGACGATGGCGTCGTAGTCGGGGTGGTTCATCGAGCGGTCCTGGTGCGGAATCAGGATCGTCTGTTCGACCGACAGGGGATTGATGCCGCTGTCCTTGACGAAGTGCTCGGCCATCGACTGCGCGCCGAGGAACTTGCCGGTCTTCTGGATGTGCGCGTAACCCGCGTTCACCACCAGCTTCGCGTTGGGATCGTCCTTCAGGATCTTCCAGAGATTGTCGGCCTGCTGCGCCTCGCGCGCATCGCCGGTGTGGCTGGCATCGGCCTCGTACGCGACGACCCTGTAACCGAGCTTCAGCGCGGTGCGCACCATTTCCGCGTAGATCGGTTCGCGGGTGTAGAAGCCGCTGGCCGCGGTCGGGTAGCCGCGCCTGTTCAAGGCGTCGATGTCCTGGTGGTACAAAGTCTCCACCGCGAACACGTTGAAGCCTTCCTCGCGCAGCGGCTTCAGCAGCCGCACGGTGAGCGTGCGCGTCAGGGCAATGTTGTGCGCTTCATTGAGGAAGACGGCGCGGTAGTTCTTCGCCAGTTGCGGGATGTATTCCAGCGCGGGAAGCGGATGCCATCCGGGTTGCGTCAGCGGCGAGGGTGCGTCGTCCGCGAGCGGCTTCTGCTGGATCGAAAAGCTCAGCTCGGCGTCCTTGTAGTCGCCGATGAAGCTCTGGTACCACGACAGGTATTGGCCGAAGATCGCGCGAAACGCGGGCTTGCCGTCCGCCGCATACGCGCGGCGCATCACCTGATACTGCGCGAGCAGATCCTTTTGACCGTCCGCGCGCTTCATGATGGCGTTGGACTGGTCGATCGCCTCGAATTGTTCCTCGCGCCAGACCGACGGCAGTTGCGCGAACGACACTTCTACGCAACCGAGCACGAGCAACGCGATCAGGCTGAACGTGCGCAAGCTTTTCATGGCGTCCACGCGATTCCGGAGGGTGGGACGATCCTATGTCACGGGCAGGTCCAAAGCTTCGCTGTCCATCAAAGTTTCATGCGGGCAGGGCGTCCAGCCGGGCCAGCGCGCCGGCGTAGCCCGACTCCAGCGATTCGAACCGCGCGACGTCCATGCCGAGTTCGTGGATCCGGCCGTCCGACAAGCCGTAGCACCAGCCGTGCACGGTCAGCGGCTGGCCACGCTCCCATGCGTCACGCACGATCGTGGTGTGGCAGGCGTTGCCGACCTGCTCGATCACGTTCAATTCGCACAACCGGTCATGGCGCCGCGCGGGCGGCAAGGCGTCGATCGTCGCCTGATGCCGTTCCAGCGTGTCACCGATGTAGCGCAGCCAGTTGTCGATCAGTCCGAGCCGCTTGCCGTGCAGCGCCGCCGCGACGCCACCGCAGCCGTAGTGGCCGACCACCATGATGTGTTCCACTTTCAAGACGTCGACCGCGAACTGCATCACCGAGAGGCAGTTCATGTCCGAATGCAGCACCAGGTTGGAAATGTTCCGGTGCACGAACACCTCGCCCGGATCGAGGCCGAGGATCTGGTTGGCCGGTACCCGCGAATCCGAACAGCCGATCCACAGGTATTTCGGCGTCTGTTGCTTCGACAGGCGCGTGAAGAAATCCGGATCCTGCGCGCGGATCGATTCCGACCAGCGGCGGTTGCTGTCGAGCAGATGTTGCGGTGAAGTCATGTGAAGTCGCCCACTGCGTTCGCTGTAAGTGTAAAGGGTGAAGTCGCTCGCTGCGCTCGCTGTAAAGCGTCAAAAGTGGAGACGGCCGATTTTGCATTTACAGGTGCCGCCGGCCTCACCCTTTACAGTCCCGCGAAGCGGGACGACTTTTACTCTAGACAGCACCGAAGGCGCGACTCAGCGCGCGATGCACACGTTCTTCGGTTCGGTGAAAAACCGCAACGCATCGACGCCGCCCTCGCGGCCCATCCCGGAATGCTTGACGCCGCCGAAAGGCGTGCGCAGGTCGCGCAGCATCCAGCAATTCACCCACACGATCCCGAAATCGATGCGCTCCGCGACGCGGTGTGCGCGCGCAAGATCGGACGTCCACAGCGACGCCGCAAGCCCGTAATCGGTGCCGTTGGCGATCGCGACGGCCTCGTCCTCGGAATCGAACGGGATCAGCGTCACCACCGGCCCGAAGATTTCCTCGCGGTTGGTCGCGCAATCCTGCGGCAAGCCTTCGATCACGGTGGGCGCGACGAACCAGCCACTGGCGCAGCGCCCGGAAAGTTTCACCGCGTCGCCGCCGATCAGAACCTTGCCGCCCTCCTGTTTCGCGCGTGCAATGCAGCCCATCACCTTGTCGAAGTGCGGTTTTGACACCAGTGCACCGAGATCAGCGGCATCGTCCCTCGGATCACCCACGCGCAGCGCCTTCACCTTCTCCAGGTAACGGCGTTTGAAATCCTCATAGGTCGAATGTTCGACCAGCAGCCGCGAACCGCACAGGCAAATTTCGCCCTGGTTGGAAAAACCCGAACGCACGATGGTGTCGAGATTCGCGTCGGAAAGGTCCGCGTCCGCGAACACGATTGCCGGATTCTTGCCACCCATCTCGAGCGAGACTTTCTTGAAACGTGCTGCTGCGGCCGACGCGATGGACGCGCCGGTGCGCGTGCTGCCGGTGAACGAAACCGCCTCGATCTTCGGGTGCTCGACGAGCGCTTGGCCGACCTTCGGGCCGAGTCCGTGCACGACGTTCAACACGCCCGGCGGCAATCCGCATTCGATCGTGAGTTCGGACAACCGGAACGCCGTGAACGGTGTGATCTCCGACGGTTTCGCCACCACCGTGTTGCCGGCCGCGAGCGCCGGCGCGATCTTCCATGTGAACAGGTACAGCGGCAGGTTCCATGGCGAGATGCAGCCGACCACGCCGAGCGGCTGGCGCAGTGTAAGGTTGATCGCACGCGTATCGATGTGCGACTCTCCCGGCCATTGCGTGATCGCTTCGGCGAAGAAGCGCAGGTTGGCGACCGCGCGGGGAATGTCCACACTGCGCGCGAGCTTCACGGGCTTGCCGCTGTCGCGGGATTCCTCGCGCGCGAGTTCGTCCAGCCGCGCTTCGACGGCGTCGGCAAGTCTGTGCAGATGTTTCGCACGCTCGCCGTGCGGCAGCGCCGCCCATGCCGGCGCTGCGCGTTCCGCGGCGCTTACCGCCGCTTCCACGTCGTCAGCCTCGGAATCCGGACAGCGCGCATAGACCTTCCCAGTCGCGGGCTCGAACACGTCGAGATACGCACCGGCGGCATGCGCGCGCAGGTCACCATCGATCAGGTTGGCCAGCGTAATGACTCCCATCGCACAAGCTTAGCGCAGGCAAATGCTCTTCCCTTGAAGGGGAGAGAGAAGAGCGTCAGGGCGCGGACGTTCGGGCGCAGCAGCGTGCACTCCGCACACGCTGGTTTCACGCTGCACGAGCAACAACGTGCGCAGAGCGCACGCTACTCGGTTTACAAGTTCCATCCTGCGTTGGCTCAATGCGCTGCGCCGGCCGCGTCGGCCTCGAGCGTGTTGCGGTAAAACGCGTCCAGCGTCGAGTGCATCGCCTTCAGCGCATCGGGATTGATGTAGATGGGATGGCCCGAATCGAAGTACGCGAACTGGATGTGCTTGCGCAACTTCGGACTCAGAGTCACGTGGTCGAGGTCGTATTCGGTCGCGTGGAAAGGTGTGGCAAGATCGAAATAGCCGTTCTCCGACAGCACGTGCAGGTACGGATTCCTGCGCATCGCGGCGGCCAGGTCCTGTGCAACGTCCGGCAACTGCTGCTTCCTCCCAAAGCTGCCAAATCCGCCAGGCGGGCTGTGCTTCCAGTCCCAGTTCTTGAATGCATCGAAACTCAATCCGACGTACTCGTGGTCGGTCTTCCATCCCAGCACGTGGTGCACGTACCAGAGATAACCCTGGTTGAGCGCAGGGGAGATCTGCTGGTCGGACGGATCGAACGACGGGCGTGACGCGATGGCGCTCGCGTCGGTCGCGACGTAGCGGCCGTCATAGCGGCCGATGTGCTCGCGTTCGGGCAGCATCAGTTCCTTGCGGAACTCGGCACCCGTCACCCGCAGTTTGGCGCGTTCGAGGTACTCGACAGGCAGGCCGGTGAAGCGGTGCATCTGTTCCGCCGTCGCGTCCAGTTGCGCTTGGGGCAGGTCGTCGCCCTGCCACAGTGCCTGCGCATAAGGACCATCGGCGAAACGGCGTGCCTGTTCGATGAAATCGGGCAGGCTGGCCGGCTTGTCCGGAATCTTGTCGTGGTACCACGCCAGCGCGGCGAAGGTCGGCAGGTCGAAGACGTAACCGTCGTCCGAGCCGGGCGATCCGTCGAAATAATTGAGCACCGAGGACTGCAGGATCACGCCGTTCACGGCAACGCCCTGGTCCTGGAGGTAATACGCGAGCGCCGCCGAGCGCGTGGTGCCGTAGCTTTCGCCGTACAGGAACAGCGGCGAATTCCAGCGATCGTTCTGCGTGAGATACCGCTGGATGAATTGGCCGAACGATTTCACATCCTCGTCGACGCCCCAGAACGTCTTGCCCTTGCCCTTGCCGCCGATCTCGCTGAAGCCGGTGCCCATCGCGTCGACGAAGACGAGATCGGTGACGTTGAGGATGCTTTCATGACTCGGCACCACGGAATAGGGCGCCGGCGGCATCGCCGCGCCGTTCACGAGATTGACCTTGTACGGACCCAAGCCGCTCATCGTCAGCCAGTTCGAGGACGCGCCGGGACCGCCGTTGTACAGGAATGTCACCGGCCGCTTGGCAAGATCGCGCACGCCGTCTTCGGTGTAGGCGACGTAGAACATGCTGCCCGTGGGCTCGTTCTTCTCGTTGCGCAGCACGATGGTGCCGGCGGTTGCGGTGTAGCGGATCATCTTGCCGTCGATCTCGATACTGGAGTGGGTCACGACCTTGCGCGCAGCGGGCACGTTGGCAATTTTTTCCGGCGTCTTGTCGGACGACGATTTGGATGATTCGGCCGCGTGGGCCGACGACGCCAGCATCGCGACAGCCGTGAGCGCCGCGAGCAGGATCGGAATGCCTTTCATGTTTTGCTCCCATGGACAAACCCGACCATTCGGCGCCTGCGGTCGCGCGAGCGCCAGTGCCAAAGGTCAGCGGTTGACGGGAAGGGCAAACGGTGAGGAGCAGGGGACGCTACAGCGAATGCGTGCGACCACCATCTACCGGCAGGTTGATTCCCGTGATGTAACCCGCGGCTGGTGAAGCGAGGAACGCGACGGCGGCGGCGATTTCGGAGGGATCGGCGAAACGATTCATCGGAATCTCGGCTTCCATGTCGCGCTGCATGGCGGCGATCGCTACGCCCGCCTTCTGCGCGCGCGCGTGCACGATTTGTTCGATGCGTGGCGTCTTGGTGGAACCCGGCAACACGTTGTTGACCGTGATGCCGAGCGGCGCGAGTTCGGTCGCGAGCGTCTTGGACCAGCTTGCGACGGCCCAACGGGTGGTGTTGGACACGCCCAGCCCCCGGATGGGCTCCTTCACGGAGGTCGATATGATGTTGACGATGCGGCCGTAGCCTGCGGCTTGCATGCCCGGAATCACGGCTTCGGCAAGGACGTGATTGGCAACGAGGTGCTTGCGATAGGCGTCCAGGAACGCGTCGACTTTCGCGCCGTGCGCGGGTCCGGGTGGCGGACCGCCGGAATTGTTGACCAGAATGTGCACGGGATGCGCGCCCACCAGCCTTTGAACCGCGGCGCGCAAGCCTTCGGTATCGCCGGAGTCGGCGACGAGAACGTCGTGCGTTTGCGACGCTTGGACGCGCGGCAGTTCTTCGGCGAGTTGTTGCAACACATCGGCACGGCGCGCCAGCACGGTGACGTTCGCGCCGAGTTGCGCAAGTTCCACCGCACAGGCGCGGCCGATGCCTTGCGAGGCGCCGCATACCAGCGCGTGACGGCCGGTCAAGTCGAGGTCCATGATGTCTCCGTCGCAGAGGCGACTAATGTAGAAGCGCGCCGGCACGAGATGCCTGCTTCCTTTTGCGCGCGACGAGCGCTGCCGCGAAACGGAAATCCTGTCGCGGCGATCGGCCGCTCCTACACGCAGTTCAGCACTTACAGATTCTGCAGTGCGTGGCGCAGCTCTGGCAACAACCCTGCGCCGACCGTGGGCTTGCCGCACAGGCCGTTGTCCACCGCACTGGCATACGCGGGGGTCATCTTGCCCAGGGTCAGCGTGCCTTCCGGTCCGTGTGCGACCTGGAAGTCACCGGTACTGACGGGTGCCGCGGATCTGATTCCCGCCAGAGGTGAGGCTGACGGCACGTTGACATTGCTGAAGCTGGTTGGCGATTGTGCCCAATAGGTCGTCGCTGCGAGCTGCTGCTTCGACGTCGTGACGACGAGATATTGCGCGTTGGGATTGTCGATTTCCACGGCGCCGAATCCACCCGACATGCTGGGCCGCCAACTGATGTACACGCACAGGGGAACGTTGGTGGTGGAGAGCGGTTGGTAGTTGGCGTTCAGCACGGTGACCGTGGGTGCGAGGAGAAAGCTGTTGCCCAAGTGACGCGCGCTGGGTTGCGCCTGGAAAACCACGCGGTACGGCTTTTTGTACTTGGGCAGGATGAAGGTCAGGAAGTGCGTGCGTCCTCCGTCGAGATCGGCGACGGGGCTGAACTTGTCGAGCGTGAATTCGCGCGGCTGGTCGGGCAGCGCGTCGTGGAAAGGCAAATCGCCCCACACGTGACAGCATGGCGTCGCCTCGTCGAGGCGCTTCATCGCCGAATCCCGCGAGGGCGGTGGCGTCGCTTCCAGGGCCGCGCCCAAAACGGGCAGCTTCACCACTGCCTGGGAACAGCCGGCCAGCAAGACGACAGTGCCGAGAAATGTCAGTCGAAGAATGCGGAGCACGGGCGTATTCAATGACGTGAGGTCCCGCGCTGGTGCGCGGGGTGTATTCATGCAGTGTACAGATTGCGGCGCGATCAAAAATGGGTCAGAAGTCGCGGTTTCGTGCCGTGCGAGGCAGCACGGAAACCGTACGCGACTGTGACCGGCGGCGAGCGCGCGAGTTCGCGCCCGCGCCGATTCAGAACTCGGCGTGTCCCGGCGTGCGCGGATACGGAATCGCGTCGCGGATATTCGCGAGCCCGCACACGTAGACCAGCAGGCGCTCGAATCCCAGCCCGAAGCCCGCGTGCGGCACCGTTCCGTAACGGCGGAGGTCCCGATACCACTGGTAATGCGCGGGATCGAGGCCGAACTGTGCCATGCGGCGATCCAGGTAATCCAGGCGTTCCTCGCGCTGCGAACCGCCGATGATCTCGCCGATGCCGGGCGCCAGCACGTCCATCGCGGCGACGGTTTTCCCGTCGTCGTTGAGGCGCATGTAGAACGCCTTGATCTTCTCGGGGTAGTTCATCACGACTACGGGCCGCCCGACGTAGGTTTCGGCCAGCCAGCGTTCGTGCTCGGTTTGCAGGTCCACGCCCCATTCGACCGGGAATTCGAACTTCTGTCCGGAATTCTGCAAAGCCGCAATAGCATCGCTGTAATCGATACGCTCGAAGGGCGAAGCGATGAATTTTTCGAGGCGGGAAATGGCATCTTTCTGTACGCGTTCGGCGAAGAAAGCCATGTCGTCGGCGCGCTCGTCCAGCACCGCCCTGAAGATGGCCTTGAGAAACGCTTCCGCGCAATCGGCATTCGCAGCGAGATCGGCAAACGCGATCTCGGGTTCGATCATCCAGAACTCGGCGAGGTGTCGCGGCGTATTGGAGTTCTCGGCGCGGAAGGTCGGGCCGAAGGTGTATACCTTGCTGAGTGCGAGGCAGTAGGCCTCGACATTCAATTGCCCGGACACGGTCAGGAACGCCTCGCGCGCGAAGAAATCGCGCTTGAAGTCGATCGCGCCCTTGTCGTCGCGCGGCAGGTTCGCCAAGTCGAGCGTCGACACGCGGAACATGTCGCCCGCGCCTTCGGCGTCGCTGGTCGTGATGATGGGCGTGTTGACCCAGAAGAATCCTTCCGACGTCAGATGACGATGGATCGCCATCATCATGGTGTGGCGCACGCGCGAGATCGCGCCGAACAGGTTGGTGCGGGGCCTCAAGTGCGCGACTTCGCGCAGGAATTCCGGCGAATGCTGCTTGGGCTGGATCGGGTAGGTCTCGGGATCGTCCACGAAACCAGGCACTTCGATCGCGTCGGCTTGCAACTCGAACGCCTGACCCTTGCCCTGCGACGGCACCAGCTTGCCGCGTGCCACGATCGCGCAACCCGCGGAGAGCTTCTGCACGTCGCTGACGTAGTTCGGCAACATGGCGGGTGCGACCACTTGCAGCGGCGCAAAGCACGAACCATCGGTGAGGTTCACGAACGACAGGCCGGCCTTGGAGTCGCGGCGCGTGCGCACCCAACCTCGTACTTCGACGGTTTCGCCTTCCGGCGCGCCGCCGGCGAGTGCCTGTTTAACCGTGATCATGGTTGCCGTCATCGTTGCGTTCCCGCCGTGCGAGCCACATGTAAATGAAACCGGCGATGATAGCCGAGGCCGGTCTTGGCAGGAGCGCTCGTAGCGCGACCAGGAAGGCTCGGCTCGGAAGTCGCGACCACGGTCGCTCCTACAGCATTTGGTTGCACGCGAGTAACATTGCAGACATGGCCATAGAACTTACCCCCGCCGCTTCCGCGCGCATGCGCGATTTCCTCGGCAAGAACCCGTCGGCGCCCGGCGTGCGCTTCGGCATCAAGCGCACCGGCTGTTCCGGATTCGGCTACACGGTCGATCTCGCCGGCGACGTGACGGACGATGACAAGGTATTCGAAGTCGACGGCATCAAACTGGTGGTGGATTCCAAGGCGCTGCCGTTCGTGGACGGTACGCGGATCGACTATGCGCGTGAAGGCCTCAACGCCGCGTTCGTGTTCCACAATCCGAATGCGACCGGCGAATGCGGGTGTGGCGAGAGTTTCACCGTTGCGGAGCAGGGGATTGGGAGCGGGTAGCGGGGGCGCAGTTTCACCGCTCTTCGCCAACTCCATTCCATCACGAGGCCCTGCAAGCGCGCCCACACCACCCGCCCCCCGACCCCGCTTCTCCTTGCGTCAAATGCCCCATTCCGCGTAGAATTCCGTCTCTTGCGTTCACGGTCCAGGCCGGAACGCAGACCCTCGCCTCACCGCCGGATCCGGATCGGGAGGCTGCCCCGCCACGGCAGGTGCCGCGGCGACATCCATGAGGAAATCACAATGCGTCATTATGAAGTCGTGTTCCTGGTCCATCCGGACCAGAGCGAGCAAGTGCCCGGCATGCTCGAACGCTACAAGGGGCTGGTCGAGGCTGCAGGTGGCAAGGTTCACCGCGTCGAAGACTGGGGCCGCCGGCCGCTCGCGTATCCGATCCAGCATCTCGCCAAGGCCCACTACGCGCTGCTCAACATCGAGTGCGGCCCCGAGGCGATCTCCGAGCTGAAGTCTGGCTTCCGGTTCAATGATGCGGTCCTGCGTCACCTGATCATGCAGTGGCACGGCCCCGAGACCGAGCCGTCCCTGATCATGAAGACCAAGGACAAGGAAGACAAACCTTCCCGCCGTCGCGATGATGAAGACGACGACCGCGACGATCGCGAAGCCGCCTGATGAAGCGCCCGACTCGAAAGAAGACCGGAGACACGAACATGTCCAAGTTTTTCCGCCGCCGCAAGTTCTGCCGCTTCAGCGCCGAGGGCGTCGAGCACATCGACTACAAGGATCTCGCCACGCTGAAGCAGTACATCACCGAAACCGGCAAGATCGTCCCCAGCCGCATCACCGGCACCAAGGCGCGCTATCAGCGCCAGTTGGCCAAGGCGGTGCAGCGCGCACGGTTTCTCGCGTTGCTGCCTTATTCCGACAACCATTTTGTTTGATTGAAGTTGCGTTGCACCTCCATGGATTCCTTCCCCCGCTCGCGGGGAAGATCCTGTGCCCGAAATGCTTCTGGTCGGGGATGGCCGAAGGCCGGATGGGGGCGCAAGCGCGACGAACGTTCGGACACCCGTCCTTTGGCTGCGCCTCGCGCGAGGCGCTAACGAATCGGAGAGTTTTATGGAAGTCATCCTTCTCGAGAAAGTGAAGAACCTCGGCGCCCTCGGCGACAAGGTCCGGGTGAAGCCGGGCTACGGCCGCAACTACCTGGTGCCGCAAGGCAAGGCCGTGCCTGCCACCAAGGCCAACCTCGATGCCTTCGAGCAGAAGCGCGCCGAATACCAGGCCAAGGCCGACAAACTGCTTGCCGATGCTCAGGCGCGCGGCGCGAAGTTGGAAAATGCCGAAGCCACGATCAGTGCCAACGCCAGTCCCGAGGGCAAGCTGTTCGGTTCGATCGGTCCGCGCGATATCGCCGAGGCGTTCACTGCGCAGGGCCTCGCGCTGGAAAAGAGCGAAGTCATCATGCCGGAAGGCGCGATCCACAATCTCGGCGATTATGACGTCGAGATCTCGCTGCATGCCGACGTGAAAGCACCCGTCAAGGTGCACGTCATCGCGGGTGCGTGAGGGATTCGCGGATTCGCTGCGCAACAGGCTGTTCATCGCGGGCAACAACTGCGGGCGCTTCGGCGCCCGTTTGTTTGACCACTCCACCACGCGTGAACCGAGCGTCGACGAAGGCGGGCCGTTCTTGCGGGTGGGCGCCTGAATCAGTACCATATTGGTACCTATTCAAGGCCACCGAACACATGCTTCGCGTCAGCCGCCTTGCCGATTACGCCTCTGTCGTGATGGCCTGCCTCGCACGCCATCCTGGCGAGGTGCTGCCTGCGGTGCAGGTCGGCGCGGAAATCCAGCTCGAGGCACCGACGGTCAGCAAGCTGCTGAAGCGGCTGGCGCAGGCGGGTCTGGTGGAATCCTTTCGGGGCGCGGCCGGCGGCTACCGCCTCGCGCGATCAGCCAAGGACATTTCGCTGGCCGAAATCGTCGAGGCGCTGGATGGACCGATCGGACTCACCGAATGCAGCTTGGGACACGCGGGTTGCGAGCGCCAGCCGTATTGCGCGGTGTCGCGCGACTGGCAGGGGATCGGCGCCGCGATCGACAACGCGTTGCGCGGTGTGAGCCTGGCCGACATGTTGAGGCGCCAGCCGGCGCGCGTGCACGCTGCCAGGGTGTGAAGGGAACGAACATGGCGACCCAACCCGACGAAGTCCAGGCAGCACTGTCGCGTCGTTACGATGCCGGTTTCGTCACCGACATCGAAACCCACAGTCTGCCGCCCGGCCTCGACGAGGACACCATCCGCGCGCTTTCCGCGATCAAGGAAGAGCCGGAATGGATGACCGAATGGCGGCTCGCGGCCTACCGGCATTGGCTGACGATGAAGCAGCCGAACTGGGCGCACGTGAGACTCGCGCCGATCGACTTCCAGGCGATCAGCTATTACGCGGCGCCGAAGAAGAAGCCGAAGTCGCTGGACGAAGTCGATCCGAAGCTGCTCGAAACCTACGACAAGCTCGGCGTGCCGCTGCACGAACGCGCCAAGCTCGCGGGCGTCGCCGTCGACGCGGTGTTCGATTCCGTGTCGGTTGCCAACACCGCGCGCGAGCAGCTCGCAAAGGTCGGCGTGATCTTCTGCTCGATGAGCGAGGCGATCCGCGAGCACGGCGAACTTGTCCGGCAATATCTGGGCAGCGTGG